>JBEEGQ010000355.1:0-7760 GCA_041166945.1 Verrucomicrobiota bacterium | reverse complement strand
CGCAGCCACCCCTTCCTTTTCCAGGCCGCACAGGAATCCCACCATGGGCGCCACCGCGAATGCCAGCATCCCGCTGAGCGTAAAGGTCCGCAGCAGGGCGAACAGCGGCAGGAACACAGCCACCAGGCAGAGCACGATGAACGGGTCGTAGGCCAGAAGCGCTCCGAGTGAGACGGCGATGCCTTTCCCTCCCCGAAAATGGAGCTGAGCAGGCCAATTGTGGCCCGCCGCCACCGCCACCACCGTCGCCACGAGCGACTCAGGACTCAATTTAAAATAAGTCGCCCCGGCCACGGCCAGCACGCCTTTGGCGAAGTCGAGAAGGAAGGTGATCAGAAAACCCCAGGGTCCCAAAAGCCGCCCGACATTGCGCGCCCCCACGTTGCCGCTGCCGAGGGCCCGAATGTCCTGGCCCGTGCGCCAACGCGTCCAGTAATAACCCGCCGTGAAGCAACCTAGAAAATAACTGGTGACGATCCATGTCAAATCCTTGCCCGACACCGCCCAGTTAGGGGTAAGGTTAAAGCTTGTCATTGAATTGGCCTGAACCCTAGCAGGCAGGAAGGAAACTTGGCAACGACTGTCTCACCTATTCAGCGTTCGGATAACTGCCCAGGACCTTGGCGAAATTGCAATGGCGATGCAGCAAATCGATCGCCCGGGCTACTTTCCGATCCTGCGCGTGTCCGTCAATGTCCACGAAAAAGAAATATTCCCACGCTTTGCGTTTGCTCGGACGACTTTCAATCTTGGTCATGTTCAATCGATGACGCCGGAACGGGGCGAGCGCGTTGTGCAGGGCGCCGACCTTGTCCGCGATGCTGAACATGATGCTGGTGCGATCCTGGCCGGTGGGAGGAGCCCCTTTCCGGCCCAGGACCAGAAAGCGCGTCGCATTGGCCGAGCTATCCTGGACGTTGTGCTCCAGGATGGGCACGCGATAGGTTTCGGCTGCCAATTCCCCCGCCAACGCCCCCGAGCGACGGTCACGCGCCGCCAGTTCCGTGCTCCGCGCGTTCGATGACGTTTCGATGATCTCCACATGCGGGAAGTTGCGATGAATCCATCCACGGCATTGCGCGAGGGTCTGCGGATGCACGTAGAGTTTCCGGATGCGCGCGCGCGTTCCATGACTCAGGAGGCACTGGCGGATCGGAAGCACGATTTGAGCGACGATCTTTAAATCGCTGTCCACAAACATATCCAGCGTGTGCGTCACGATGCCTTCGGTCGAATTCTCCACCGGCACCACCCCGTAGTCAGCGCGGTGTTTTGACACTTCGCTGAAAACGTCGGCAATTGTTTTCAAGGAGGAGTAATGGAGGCTCGCGCCAAACCGCACGATGGCCGCTTGATGGGTGAAAGTCGCGGGAGGCCCGAGATACGCGATGGTCATCGTCTTCTCGAGACTCAGCGCGCTCGACATGATCTCGCGATAAATGGCGCGCAGACTTTCATCCGTGATGGGGCCTTTATTGAGGCGGCAGAGCCGTTGCAAAACAGCGATCTCGCGATGTGGAGCATAGATTTCCTCTCCATGGCGCACCTTGATGGACCCGATGCCCAGCACATGCCGCGTTCGATCGTTCAGGAGCGCCACGATCTTGGCATCCAACGCATCTATCGCTTTGCGATGCTGGGGAATGGTCATTGAAAGAGACGAATGCCGGCGGTGAAGGAGGTCATCGACAGGCCTCGAGTGGCAACTGCGTCAGGAGGGATCCTTTTTCCGGCGGGCACCGCGAACTCCCCGGGAAGCTTCAGCCGATGTCGTTTCGGTGGCTTCGGTCCCGGGCATTTCGGCAGTGGCTGCGTTCGATGCAGTCCCGGCGGTCGCAGGGAGTTCAGAGGCCACGGGCGAAACCTGCACGGCGCCTTGCGCCAGTTCGACGCGCGTTTCGAGCTCTGCCCGGCGCCTCGATGGAATCGGCGCTTCTGCCGTGGCGACGGTGGAGGCATTGGCCGCGGATTCCGTGGCGGCTCCTGAAGGTCCATTCCCGGCGGAGGCACCGGACGAAACGTCGGAGAGTGTCAACTGCTCGGGGGGCGAGGTGGCAAGGCCGGGGTCCACGGTCAACAGCGATTCGGGTTTGGTGACCGGGATGCGGCGCAGTTCATCGGCAGCGGGCAAGTCCTCAAGGTTTTTCAGACCAAAATATTCGAGGAAAAGAGAGGTCACCCCGTAGGTGATCGGCCGCCCGATGACCTCGGCGCGGCCCGCCTGCTCGACAAGCCCGCGCTCCATCAAGGTTTGCATGACCCCATCCACTGCGACCCCGCGGACCTGTTCGATTTCGGCGCGGGTGACCGGCTGGCGATAGGCGATGATGGCGAGTGTTTCCAGCGCCGGCGCGCTGAGACGGGACGGACGATTGCGATGGCCCACGAGGGCCTTTATCCATGGGGCAAATTCCGGCTGGCTGGCAAACTGCCATGAGCCAGCAACACAGACGAGACGGTAACTGCGTCCCGCCGACTCATGGTCGCTCGAGAGCTCCGCCAAGGCGGCCTCGATGTTATCGAGCGGCGTTTTCTTGAACGAGCGCGCGGCGCCACTTTCATCCTGTTCGGCCGCCGCTCTGAGCAGGTCCCGCAGCTCTTTCGACGTCAGAGGTTTCTCAGCGGAAAACAAAACAGATTCGAGAATGAACTTGAGGTCCATGGGTCAGGTGTTGGCGGAAGGATTCATGACGGCTTCGGAAACGGGAAGGGCCGCGGAGGAAACCGGGGAGCCCGGTTCGCTTTCCATAACGGCGGCGGCGTACGAGTCCGCGGGATTGATCTCCGCATCAACAATCCCGGAGACGCACTCGATTTGGATGTCGCCGAATTCGGAATCCTGGCGCGCGACGAGTCGATGGAGGCGCATGAGTTCGAGCAGCGCGAGAAACGTGCAAACCACTTCGGTGCGGCTGGTGGCGGCTTCGAACAGGTCGGAAAATTGAACCCGCTGGCGCGTGGTGATCAAGCGCGTCAGCTGCTCAATTTTTTCACTGACGGTCCATTTGTCCTCGAAGATATCCCGCAGATCTTCGCGCTGATGAACGCGCTTGAGAATGGCATTGACCGCATTGATGAGATCAAAAAGACCGACCTGGGGCCGGGGCACAGCGATATCGTCTTCAAAGCCGGGGGGACACGGCAATCGGGGATAAACCTGTTCCTGGCGCGCCTCGAGGACCTGGAGTTGGGCCGCGGCGTCCTTGAATTTTTTGTATTCAACGAGTTGACGGATCAATTCCCATCGAGGGTCGGCCCCTTCCTCCTCACCTTCCGGCACGGCCTGTTGGTGCACGGGGAGCAGCTCGCGGCTCTTGATGTACATCAGGGTGGCAGCCATCACGAGAAACTCCCCCGCGATCTCGAGATCGAGAATTCGCATCACCTCGACGTATTCGAGGAACTGGGTCGAGAGCCGGGTGAGGTTCACCTCATAAATGTCCACCTCCTCCTTCTTGATAAGATACAAGAGAAGATCGAGGGGGCCTTCGAAGACCTCGAATGTGACTTTGTAATCGGTCATGCCAGGGCCAATGGAACGCGTCCATCGGAGCGGCCAATCCTAGAGGCCTGGATCGCCGTTTGGCAACGCTTTTGGTCGGCGGTGGAGAGCGGAGGGTGCATTCCGATTTGCTGGTAGCCGTCCGAGCGGAGACTGATTCGCCAGTGTAGCGCAGACTTCCAGTCTGCTGTATCGCGGATTTCCAATCCGCACGCGTGGGAAAATGCCTTTTGCGCTGTGATTATCAAGCGCCTGCCGACTGGAAGTCGGCGATACAGCAGACTGGAAGTCTGCGCTACGTGCGGAATGGCTCCCACCAACAGCCTCAGGATGCACAGGAGAGCGGACGCGGAGAATGACCGCGGCATTTATGCCGCTTCGGCACCACCACAGTGCAACGCTCCGATTCGCAAGGCGGCATGGTTGGAGCGCGCCGGTAAAAAAAAGAGGCCGGATTGCTCCGGCCCCTTTGTGAAAAACCAGCCCGCTTTCCCGTTATGGCGTGACCAACCGGAAGAAGCGGTAGGGACCGCTTGCCGGTTGGAGAACGTGATATTCACCGCCCGAAATCGAGATCGGCGCCGCGACCGGCGTCCACGATGTGGGCGGAGTCAAGGACGGCGCCTGGAGGAGACGATAATGGGCGCAGCTGACCGGCCAACTCAGGAGCACGTTGGAACCGGACGGATTGATCCGCAGGTAGGGCGCCGGCTCGGTGACAATCACCTCGAAGGCGCAATGACCAATGTTCCCCGTGTCGTCGGTCCCCGAACAAAACACGGTGGTGGTCCCAATGGGGAACACCGATCCGGAGGCGGGCACGCAAACCACCGGCACGTTCGTATCGCAGATGTCCGTGAAGACCGGCGTCGCAAAACTGACCACCGCACCGCATGTCATCGGGTTGACGCTCACGATGATGTTGCTGCGGCACTGGCAGGATTTCGTCTCGAGGATGATATAGTCCACTTCGGTATCTTCCTGGACGATGATGTCGAGGCGTCTCTGGGCATGGAGCGTGGGCAACAGATCCGTGACGCTATTGTCCGCGTTTCGCAATTGGCCGAGGTTCAACACCAGTTCGGTCACCGCTCCCGGTGCCCACGGCGTCGCCATCAATCCCGGCACCGAGTCAAAGCCGCCGGTCCCGATGCGACGATTCCAGCTGGCCGGCAGGAGGCCGCCGCCTTCGGTCGCGAACAGGAGTTCGACGGTGTCGTTTTGCGGGGTGCCCGCATCGGCGCGAAGGCGGATGCGCAGGACGGCATCGGAGATGTCCATCGGCAGGTTGGTGAACGAATGGGCGAACCATTTATCGGAGCCGGCTTCGTCGAAGCCGCGCAAGTTCAGCGATACCAGCAGGTCCTTCAAATCCTGACTCGGCGCTGCGGCATCCGCTCCAACGAAGTTATCATTGGTCACCCCGGCGCTGACCACGACGGCTGGGTTGTTGCAGAATGCGGGGGCGGTCGTATCGACGACGCGGACAGTGAAGGAGCACGAGGCGCTGACATTATGAGCGGCATCGCTCGCCGAACAGGAGACGGCTGTCAGTCCCGGAGGGAATACGCTGCCACTGGCGGGCACGCAGGTCGCGGCCAGGCCGACCGAGCAGCTCTCGATGACCGTCGCGGTGAAGGTGACCGTGGCACCGAGGGGCGTCGCACATTCCGTGACGATATTGGCCGGACACACCACCACGGGGGCGATGGTGTCGATGATGGTGAGGTTCGCGGGCGAGCTGGTGATGCTGCCGCCCATGCCGCGAACGATCACGGTGTAGACGTCGCCATTCGCTCCGATGGTGCCGGAGCGGACCAGGGCCGTGCCATTCTCGCCGGGCAGCGCGATCCCGTTGCGATACCATTGGTTTGTCAGGGGCAGCGTGCCGGTTGCCGCAACAGTGAAGGTGGCGTTGCTCGAGCATTGGACAGTCACGCTCAGGGGCTGGAGAGTGATGCTCGGCGGGATCGGAGGCAGACCGCAGAGATCCAAACTCCAACTGACGAGCGTCGCGGTATCGAGGACGCCGAGGTCGGCGATGAACAGCGTCCAATCTCCGTTGGGGTTCAATCCATTGAACGAGGAGAGCATTTCGGTGCGGGCATCGGTGTCCAGCACGACGGCAGGATCCGTTGACCGCCCATCGGGCGCCCAACTGTTCGTCAGGGCTCCGGCGAGCGGTGTGGTTTGATTCCCGAACTGTTGCAGCCGGTAGGCATGGACATCACCGTTTGAAGCCTGGTCATCGATGGTGAGGTTAAAGCCGGTGTCCGAATATCCCAACGGATCCGCGGCGCGTCTTCCCACGCGATTCAGCAGGACGGAGTAGCCGGATTCATGGACGAGATAGGCATACAAATCGCCGTTGTATCCGCCGGAGATATTCAGGCGAACGTTCACGTCGGTCACGCGGCCAATTTGCGTCGCCACGGCCTTCGTGCTCGCATAGCCGTTGGCATTGTTGTCCGGGATGGTCGCATTCACGGTGTAATTTGTCGCGTCGACCAGGTTCACGGTCACAACAAAGTTGCAGACATTGCTGTTGCCGGCAGTGTCGGTGACAACGCAACGGACGGAGGTGGCGCCCATTCCGAAGAAAGTCCCGGAAGCCGGCGTGCAAACCAGCGTGGGACTCGGATCGCAGATATCCGTGGCGGTGACCACGAAGCTGACGTTGGTGCCGGCGGGATTTGTCGTTTTCACCAGCATGGCCGGCGGGCAAACCAACGAAGGCGTTGTCGTATCGACGACATTGATGATTTGCGAGCAGGAGATGGCATTGCTGCTGTGGTCTGTCGCCGTCCAAGTGCGGACAATAATCGAATTCGGATTGCCAGGGGTGAGATCGAAATCATAGAGAGTGGAAGCGCCGTTCACGCCGACCGTGAAGCGATCGACATTTCCATCGAACTCCTCCCATGTGCCGAAGCTCTGGCCCGCGACCAACCGCATGCCGCCGGCGCCGGAGGAGGCGTTGACGATCCGGGCATTCGGGAATGCCGCGATGTACGTGGCCAGTGACTTGACCCCGCCGGCGTCGGTCATGACGCCAGGATGATTGATGGACCACCAACCACCCACCATGGCATCCCATTTTTGCCATGTGCCATTGGCAACCAATCCCTGGTTTGGCACCGCAAGGGTGTAACCAGACTGATACTCGGGTTCGAAACCAATGACGTCATCGGCCGTGCCGTTGCCGTCGGAGTCGATGTTGAGCAACAGGAACGGCGCTTCGCCGTTGCTGCTGCTCGCGGTGACATAGGTGCGGAAGTTCAACTCGGTCAGCGCGCTCAGCCGCGTCATGTGGAAGTTGGTGGTGCGGGCCTGGGCCACGCCATCGCCATTGCTGCCCAGGAACAACCTGAGGCTTCCCGTTCCCACAGGCGCAGGCGAGGGCCCATTTACAAACGTCGCGCTTCCTGTCAGCGGGTCGCCCACGGCGGACAGTGTCCATCCCGCCAGGCCGGCGGGGCGAACCTCGACTGTCCCATGGTCCGCGCTGCCCAATATCACGTTCGGGTCGCAGGCATCGGTCGCGGTCGCGACACCCGTCGCTGGCGCCGTTGTGGGATTGCCGCATTCCACCGTGACATCCGGCGGGCAGGCGATCAGCGGTTTGACACTTTCAAAAACGGCAATCGTGAAGCTGCAGGTGCTCGCGTTGGCGCTGGCATCGGTCACAGTGCAATTCACGACGACTGTGGCCCCCGCCTGGAACAATGATCCAGAGGCCGGAGTGCAAACCACCGTCGCGCTGGTGTCGCAATCCATGTAAGTCGGATTCGCATAAGCCACGTTGGTGCCGCATTGGCCGGGAGGCAGGTTAAAGACGCGACTGGGAGGACAAACCACGACCGGTGCCATGCGATCGACCACGGAAACCGTGAAGCTGCAGTTCGTCATGTTCCCGTTCCCATCGTTCGCATTGCAATTCACCGTCGTGGTGCCATTCGGGAACAATGTGCCGGACGCCGGCGCGCACATCAGTGACGGATTCGGATTGCAGTCGTCCGATGCGGTCACCGTGTAGGCAACGATGGCGCCAGTCGGTCCCGTGCATTCCGTTACAATATTGGTGGAGCAGGCGATGGCGGGGGGTGTGACATCGGCGACGACGACGACGGCGGTGCAGGTGGCCGACAGGCCCATGGTGTCGGTGACGATCAACTTCACGTTGTAGGTGCCGATGTTGAGCATCGTGCCGGGGGCCGGGTTCTGGGTGCGCAGGAGGCAGCAGCAATTGTCGGTGGCG
>JBEEGQ010000354.1:0-11842 GCA_041166945.1 Verrucomicrobiota bacterium | reverse complement strand
TCATTGTCGCTCAATTTTGCCAGATCAACCGCCGGCGCCTTCGGATTGCCGTAGCTGATCTTGAAAATGCGTCCGTTGCTCCGATCGTGGGCGTCCAGGTTGTTGAGATGGCATTGGTTCTTGTCGTACCAATCGATCATGAAAACGGATCCATCGGGACCGGCTAGCAGATTGATGATTTGCGACCAGCGATCGTTGAAGTTGATGAAATCCGCGCCGTGTTTGCCGACAAACCCGCTCCCTACACGGACCGGCACATCCATGTTAATCCGCTGGCCATGGATGTTGTTCATGAAGATTTTTCCGCGATACGCGGCGGGCCAGGAGTTGCCCTGATAAACCAGCAATCCGGCGTGGGCATGACCGCCGCCGGCGGCGTCGCTTTTACCGTTGCCGGCGTGCGGACCCTTCGTGCCGGCATAGTGAACATGATCGCCGTGCGCCGGGATATCGGCGTAATAGAAGGGAAAGATCGGCTTGCGGGATTTTTCGTTGCGATAACGCTCGTTCCGCGCCGTCTCCTCGAGTGTGATGCAATAATGTTCGCCGCCCTGGCGCAGATAGCGCGCCCCCTGGATGATGTGCCAGAAATGAGGGACGACGCAGGCTTCGATGAAACATTGCCCGTGCGAATCGAAATCGATCCCCCACGGATTGCTCGTCCCCTCGGAAAAAATCTCGAACCGATCCTTCGTCGGATGATAACGCCAGACAGCCGCGTCCACCCACTGGCGGTCCTTTTCGGCGCTGCCCGGCTTGCCCACCAGCGACGGACAAAAGACGCCGTGACATCCGTACAGCCAGCCATCGGGTCCCCACGTGAACGTGTTCAAGGTTTCGTGCGTGTCGGCTTTGAAGTCCCAGCCATCCAAAAGAATCTTCGGTTCGCCTGCGGGCTTGGGATCGTCCCAGTCTTTCACCGGGACAAACATCAGGTTCGGCGCCGCGCCTATCCACACCCCTCCAAAACCGACCTCGATGCCGCTCACCAGGTTCAGTTTGTCCATGAACACCGATCGCTTGTTGAACTTTCCGTCGCCATCGGTGTCTTCGAAAACCAAAATGCGATCCTTGCCCTCTCCCTCCGCCGCGCGTTTCGGATAGGTCATCCCTTCGACAACCCACAGCCGGCCCCGGTCATCCATGCAAAACGCGATCGGCTGGACGACATCAGGTTCCCCCGCGAAGAGGGTCGCTTTGAAACCGCGCGGCAATGTCATCTCCCTGGCGGCCTTGTCCGGCGAAAGACCCGCAAATTTGACGTCGTCCACTGGAAGCGGCGGCGGCGTCTTTTGAAGAGTGGCAAACTTCGGTTCGGTGGCGTGAAACAGGAAGTCGTCAAAGTTGACATGATCCCAGCCGCTGCTGCCTTGATCGGTGATGCGAACAAACATTTCCTTGCCGAGGTAGGGGGTCAGGTTGACCACCACGCGCCGCAGATTTTCGATTTCGGTGCCGGAGGCGCGAAAAACCGCGCGCTCGCTGCCGTTGTCTTTCACGAAGATCTCCGCTTTCGATGCCGGGGTCTTGCCCGCCGCGATGAGAAAGCTGGCCCAAGGCTGCGTGATCTTGAACGAAACAGAAGTCAGGATCCCTTGCACCGCATCGCCACCGCGCTCGAAGGTGCCGATCCAATACGCACCCTGGTGTTCGCTCTTCATGTCCTTGCGCCGCTTCGCAATGGTGTCGCCTTGAATCGGCTGCCCTTTGAAGGCTTCGCCTGTCGCTGTCCAATCCCGAAGGTCGCCCGTTTCAAAATCCAGATTGAGCGGCTTGCCATCAGCGCCGACCGGACGGATGCCGGCAGGATCCGCGGCGGCAAGAGGCAGCGCGCCCAGAAGCAGGGCCAGAACAGGAAGGAAAATAATTCTCATGCAACGTGTGTGTGTGGTGCGATTTGTAGCTCAACTGACTTGTCGAACGCCACGGAAATTCAGGCCACTGTGTCAACCGGTTTGCTCCACCGAGGACAAAACTTCGCGCATCCTCGCAGCAAAAAGCCCCTCCGTGTAATGGCTCAGGAAATGCCCGCGCAACCGGGGATCGTAATCGGCTTCGAGGTAGCGCAGCACCACCGCGGCGATCTGTTCGGGTGACTTCGGATCCACAATCCCGGGCGGGTTGTCCGGCAGCATTTCCGGAATGTTGCGCGAGTGGGTCGTGATGAGCGGCAGACCAAATGCCATCCCCTCCACCAGGACCAATCCAAAGCTCTCCGGCATGTAAGTGGGAAAAGCCAGGCAGTCGCTCTCGACAAAAAGCCGTGTCTTTTCAGCGCCGCTGACGAAACCGAGATGGCGAACCAGAGGCTGTCCTTTATCATCCCGCAAATCCGCCTGTTGAATGCGTTCCTCAAATTGGATCCGTTCGGCGTCGAGCCAGAATTTGCCGGCGATGACGAGACGCACTCGCATCGGCGTCCCCTGCAGTTTCCGGTTGGCCATCGCCACGGCTTCGACGGCGTCGAAAAGTCCCTTTCCGCTGTAGCAGAGGCCGACGAACAGCATTTGGAAAATTCCGGGGTCCGCTCCAGCGGCGTTTGATTCAGCGGCGGAGAGTTCCGATCCGGCGATGAGCCGGCGTCGGGCGACGACGCGCGCCCGGCGTCGGGGCTCGACGCGCTGCTCGAAATCGCCGCACGGATCCGGCACGCCGTTGGGCACCACCTCGACCCGGCGCGATTCCAGCGATACAGCGTCCGCGCGATTGAAGGGCCGCAGAACGATGCTCAGTTCCGGCCGGCAAAACAGCCGCCGGCTCAACCAGCGTTCCCACGGACGCGCTTCGCGATCGAGCCACTCCCCCAATCCGGTGGTATGCCAGTGATAAGTGAGCGTTTTGAAAAAAGGCCGGCAGAGGCCAAGGACGATCCAGTCGCGCCACACCGGCGCCCGCGCGGGAAACGCGGGGACATAATACAAATGTTTCACCCCGTGACGGACCCGGCAGAAAATCGCCTCCGCGCAGTATTTGAACGCCGGGAATAGCTTGCCCCAACGCGCCCGGCCGATGTCCTCGCTGCTCGTCGAGTAGCGGGCATCGACATGAAAACATTCAATCGGGGGGACGGGCAGCCCGGGCGCCCGCTCGCGCGCTTCTCCGCCCAGAATGTCCAGAAGCAGCTGCACCATGTAGCTCTGCCCATGATGCGGCGGCGGTTTGTGGACAAGAACGAGCAGCTTCACAGTGCGTCGATGGAGCGGATTGTCGAACGGCGAAACAGATTCAACATTTACGCTTTCGCCGCCCGAACCGCGCGGGCGATCTTGACGTAATCCGCAGCCAGGCGGCTCAGGGCGGTCCAGTTATTGGATCCCAATATTTCCGCGGTCAACAGCGAGCCGCCCAATCCGAGCGCCACGCATCCCGCTCTCAAAAAATCCGCGGCGGTCTGCAGGTCCACCCCGCCGGTCGGCACCAGTTTCAGATGCGGCAACGGACCGCGCAGCGCACGGATGTAGGCCGGCCCGAGTTTGTCGGCTGGAAAAATCTTGATGAAATCGGCGCCGGCTTCGTGGGCCGCCTGCGCTTCCGTCGGTGTATAGGCGCCCAGCATCACCGGCCGGCCGGCGGCATGCGCCGCTGCCACCAAATCGGTTCGCAAGACCGGGCTGACGATGAATTGGGCGCCGGCGTCCAGCGCGACCTGCGCGGTTTCCACGTTGAGCACGGTCCCGGCGCCTATCAGCGCGCGGGCGCCGAAGCGTCGATCCGCGTCGTGGATTGCCAGGGCCGCATCGGGCACCGTGAATGTGATCTCAATCGAATGAATCCCGCCGGTGAGCAACGCTTCGCAGATGAACGGCACCTGTTCGGCCTTGTCGGTGCGCACCACTGCGACGATGCCGGGGTCGGTGAGCAACGAAACGATTTCAGCACGCGAGCGCATGTCCGAACCGTAGAGATTCCCGGGCCCCGCGTAAATGCGCCAATGCGGCCGGTGGCCTCGACCATTTTGTTCCTCGAATTCCCTCACCGCCTCTGCCGTCTTGACCCAGTCTCATTGAACTGCCAGACATAACCCCATGAACACACCGCTCTGCCTTCTGTCCCTCGCCGCGTCCGCATTGGCTGCCACGGCGGCGGATTACACGGTCCATACCTGGAAGAAAATTCAACTCAGCGAACACTTCTGGTCCGAAGGGGCCAACTTCGGCGACTTCAACAAGGACGGAAAAATGGACATCGTCTCGGGACCCTACTGGTGGGAAGGGCCGGATTTCAAAAAGCGTCACGAGTATTATCCGGCGACCAAATCGTGGACGAAGAAAAAAGAGGATGGCAGCGACGACAAGATTCCCGGGTTCAAGGGCGCGCTCAGCAAGGAGAATCAATACTCCGATAATTTTTTTGCGTTCACGTATGACTTCAACATGGATGGATGGAGCGACATCCTGATCCTGGGCTTTCCCGGACAGGACGCTTCCTGGTACGAAAACCCGCAGGGCAAGGATGGACATTGGACCCGGCACAAGGTCTTTGATGTGGTGGACAATGAATCTCCGCAGTGGCTCGATGTCACCGGCGACGGCAAGCCCGAGATCCTCTGCAACTCCGGAGGTTACTTCGGATATGTCACCCCGGATTGGGCCGATACCTCGAAGCCATGGACTTTCCATAAGATTTCACCGAATGGCGGCTGGCAGCGTTTCACGCATGGGATCGGCCTCGGCGACGTCAATGGGGACGGCAAGGCCGACATTCTCGAGATGAACGGCTGGTGGGAGCAGCCCGCATCCCTGGACGGCGATCCCGAGTGGAAAAATCACAAGGTCGCCTTCGCCCCGGGCGCCGGCAGCGCGCACATGTTCGCCTACGATGTGAATGGCGACGGGCGCAACGACATCATCACGAGCCTCGCCGCGCACGGCTACGGCCTCGCCTGGTATGAACAACTCGCGGACAAGGAGGCCGATGGCAGCCCTAAATTTCAGCAACACATCATCATGAACAAGGAGCCCAAGGAGAACAAATACGGTGTCAAATTCGCCCAGCTCCACGCCATCGATCTGGTGGACATGGATGGCGACGGCGTGAAGGACATCGTCACAGGGAAACGCTTCTGGGCGCACGGCCCGACGGGTGACGCAGATCCGAATGCCGCCGCGGTTCTCTATTGGTTCAAGATCGCGCGCGGGCCGGATCACACGGTGGACTTCATCCCGTATCTCATCGACAACAATTCCGGCATCGGCACACAGGTGGTCGCCGGCGATATCAATGGCGACGGAATTCCCGATGTCGTGGTGGGCAACAAAAAGGGGACATTCGTCCACCTGCATTCCACGAAGAAAGTCAGCAAGGCCGAGTGGCAGAAAGCCCAGCCGAAGCCCTTTAGCGCCGAATAGAAATTTGCGCCGTGCGCTATCCGACAGCCAGAGTTTCTCGTCTTGCCGGAACCGTCGGCCTCGCGCTGTGGGTGGCAATGGCCGCCGCAACAGGAGCCGAACCCTGGGCGGACCAACGGCTCACGGTGCGCGACGGGTGCGTGGCCTGGTTTGATGCGGCCCGCCAGGCACCCGGGCGCGAGGCATTCCACCTGTCGCCTCTCGCGGCCGGAAACAGCGCGGACTACCTGCTGGACGCCTCCGGAAGCCAACATCATCTGCACCAGCCGCTCGCCGCATCCCGTCCGGTTTTTCGTCAAAACGGGGACCACGCCTGGCTTTCGTTCGATGGAGTGGACGATTTTCTGCCGGGAGCCGGATGGGATCAATCGTTCACGAACTTCACGGTGTTCGCCGTGGCCGCGCCGCGAAGCAATCCCGGCTTTTTTCGCGCGCTGCTTTCGTTTAACGGCTCCGGACGAAATGATTACCAGTCCGGCTTCAACCTGGACCTCGGCGGCAAACCGTCACCCGATTTTTCCGTGCTCAATGCCGAAGGAGCCGGTTTCGGGGGCGAAAAAAATCTGCTCGCTTCGCCCGCACCGTTGGGACGTTGGGACACCTTCGCCCTGTTGGGCGGACAGGGAGCAGGAGCCGTAAAACTTTTCGTCAATGGCCAGTCACAAGGCGTTCGGGATCGCGCCGCCAAATCCATCCTTCGCGCTGATGAGTTTCGACTGGGAGCGCGGCATTACGACAACGGCGGCACATTTCCGGCCGCGGGCAGTTTTTTTAACGGCGAACTGGCGGAGGTCATCATCTTCGACCGGCTTTTAAACGGCCAGGATCGCGCTCTTGTCGAAGCCTATCTCACGAGCAAACACGCCGGCATTGGGAAGGGAGTGCGCACCATCCCGCTCGTCGCTGTCACCAATGCGCCCCCGGTTCAAATGCTCGTGCCGGGCTTCGAGGTCCACGAACTGCCCGTCACGCTCAATAACGTGAACAATCTCCGCTATCGTCCCGACGGACAGCTTTATGCCGTCTGTTACGACGGCACCGTGTGGCTGTTGCGTGACAGCGATGGCGACGGCCTGGAGGATCAAGTGGCGCCGTTCTGGACCAACCGGACGATGCGCGCTCCGATCGGGGCCGCGCTGACGCCACCGGGATACGCCCGCGGTGACGGGCTTTTTCTGCCCAACATGCACAAGCTGTCCCTGATCATTGACACCAACCGCGACGGCAGCGCGGACGAGGAGGTCATTTGCGCCTCGTGGAATGACACGTCGGATCAATCCAATGTGGATGCGCTGGGATGCGCCGTGGACCGCGACGGAAACATTTATTTTGGAGTCGGCACCGCGAGTTTTACCGATGGCTACCAGGTTCGAGCGACAGGCCAGTCCCGCTACAGCCTGACATCGATCCGCGGCACCATTCAAAAGCTGTCCCCCGATTTTAAAAAGCTCGAGACAGTTTGCACCGGCACGCGGTTCACGGTCGGGATGGCGATTCATCGTTCCGGTGATTTGTTTGTCACGGACCAGGAGGGCGCCACCTGGCTGCCGAATGGAAATCCGCTCGATGAACTGCTGCACATTCAAACCGGCCGCCATTACGGGTTCCCGCCCCGCCACCCGAAGCACCTTCCCAAAGTCATCGACGAGCCCAGCGTGTTCGATTATTCGCCGCAGCATCAAAGCACGTGCGGCCTTTGCTTCAACGAACCGGTCAATGGCGGCCCGGCCTTTGGACCCGCCGCGTGGGCGGGCGACGCCTTCATCGCCGGCGAATCACGCGGAAAAATTTACCGGACGAAACTCGTGAAGACGGCCGGTGGTTATGTCGCGGAGAATCAACTTATCGCGTGCACGAAGGAGCTCGCGATCGATGTGACCGTGTCGCCGCGCGGTGATTTGTTGCTGGCCACACACAGCGGGCAGCCCGACTGGGGCAGCGGTCCTGGGGGTAAAGGGCATCTCTATCGAATCCGATATGCCGACTCGAATGCGCCGCAGCCAGTGCTGGCCTGGAGCGCCAGCCCGACCGAGATCCGCATCGCGTTCGACAAGGCATTGAGCCACGCCTCCCTCAAGGAGCTTGCCAGAAAGGTGCGCATCGAAGAGGGCCGGCATGTGTCGGCTGGCGATCGGTTCGAGAACATCCGTCCGGGTTACCAGGTGGTGCGCGATCAACTCGCCCAGCCTCGCATGGCCGTCGAAATCCTCGGCACTGCCATCAGTCCCGATTCCCGCACCCTGACGCTCACGACCCGCCCGCGAGAAATTGCGCTGAACTGCGCCGTGACTATTCCCGCCGCCGGCAAGACGGTCCCGGTGAAACCAGCCAATCCAGCGGAGAAGATTTCGGGGCCGAGGGAAATTCGACCTGTCGACGAGCTGGATCTCCTCGCGGATTCCCACGGGCTCGAAGCCACCTGGCGTTCGGCCGACGGAAAGCTCGTTTCCACCGTCTGGCTTCCGCACGTGGATCTCGATGTCGCTCGCGAATTCACAAAAGGCAGCGCCGAGCATGAAGCATTTTTCAAGAACCTCAGCCAGCTCGGCACCCTTGCTTTTCGCGGTGAGCTGGATCTTTGGGAGATGCTGCAACCCGCCATTCAACCCGGCGCCAAACTGGACTACCAGCGTCCGCTCGAAATGGTCACGGTGAACTTTCGCTCCTCCTCCGCGCTGTCGCATCCCGAACAGACCAATCCTGCCATCAAAATCGTCACCCAGGATTCCAAAAGCTTCAGCCTGGCGGGTCTTGTGCAGCCGCCGAATAGGTGGCGGCCATTTGAGTTTTCAGTCCAGACCGGCCCGGGCGCGCTTCAGCTGAATGCCGATTGGTCCACCTCCGACGACACCCGTTCGCGTGCGCTCCCGTTGCGCCGGTTTTTCGTTCCATGGGCGAAGCCGGAGGGAACGGCGCCAGCGACCAACGGCGTTCGCGTTATCCCGGAAATCGCGGGGGGCAACTGGCTTCATGGAAGCCGGCTCTTTTTCGGCGCCAAAGTTGCCTGCGCGAAGTGTCACACGCTGCGCGGCGAAGGCGGCCATGTTGGGCCCGATCTCTCCAACCTGATCCATCGGGATTACGGCAGTGTCCAACGCGATATCCGACAGCCCAACGCCGCTCTCAATCCCGATCATCTCGCGTCCATCGTCGAGCTCAAGGATGGCGACGATCTTGTCGGTTTAATGACCGCTGAATCGCCCGCGGAAATCACGGTGGTCGACGTCAGCGCCACGCCACATCGGGTGGCCCGTTCACGGGTGAAAGCAATCCGCCCCTCGACGTTGTCCCTCATGCCGGAGGGGCTTTGGGAAGCAATGAACGCGGAGGAACGGCGCGACTTGATGACCTTCCTGCTCACGGTCGCTCTCGAACCGGCGCCTCTCGAACGCGACGGCGCTCCCCCCGCCCGGACGCGCGCCGAAATCGACGCGGTCCTCGCGGCTTCGGCACCACCCGGCACGAAACAAATTGTCTCCAGCCAATCGATTGCCGGCAGCCTCCCCGCCAATGCAGTGGATCGCCTGCATATCGTCCTCTGCGACGGGCCCAAGGATCATGGCATTGGCGAACACGATTATCCGTTGTGGAAAAAACGATGGTCGACCCTGCTGGCGCTTGCCGACGGTGTCACTGTTGAAACGGCGCACATCTGGCCCAGCGCGGCGCAGATCGCCAACGCGAACGTCATCGCGTTTTTCAACAGCAACCCCGGCTGGAATGAGGCGCGCGCGAAGGAACTCGATGCCTACCTGGCCCGCGGCGGCGGCGCCGCCTATTTTCATTGGGCGGTCGAAGCGCGGGAAGACGCGCCGGCATTCGCCCGTCGGATCGGACTGGCTTCCTCCAGTGGCAAACTCAAGTTCCGCCATGGGCCCATTGATTTCATCCTCGCCGACCATCCGCTCGCGCACGGTTTTGGCCCCTCCAGTTTTACCCGGGAAAATTTCATCGACGAAACTTACTGGCTGTTCATCGGCAACCCGGCGGACGTTCACCTCATCGCCAGCTCGATGGAAGAGGGCGAAGCGCGGCCGCAGATGTGGACGCGTGAAGTCGGCAAGGGCCGCGTGTTTGTGGCCATCCCCGGCCACTACAACTGGACTCTCGATGATCCGATGTTTCGCATCCTGGCGTTGCGCGGCATCTGCTGGTCGGCCCGCCAGCCAATGGATCGCCTCTCTGAACTGGCCACCGTCGGCGCGAGATTGTCCGAAAAATAAATCCGCCTCGGAATTCTCAGCTCCCCATTTTCCGCCCGCTCACTCGCCTGTGCGAAATCCCGAGCGCTCGTGCAACTGTTCGACCACACGCAGGACCGACTTCGCCTCCTTCAATCCTGGAACGGGTTCGCGCTTCAGCCGGATGTCGTCGAAGAACTCCGACATCTCGAGCCGCCAGGAATCGTCCCCGCGCGGATATTCGTAAATCGTGGTCTCCGGAGGGCCCATTTCCGGGAGCATCCGGTAATAAGTGAGGCGCTCGAGACCGTAGCTGCCACCGAGCCCTTCCCAATGCAATTTTCCCAAGCGGCCATAGATCTCGAGGCTGAACAGGTTCTTCCACTCGGTGCAGCTGGCATGCAGCCATGCCGTGGCGCCGGCGGTGTTCCGCAGGCTGATGAACGCGTTGTCGTCCACGGGCATCTTCCAAAAAGAGGTCGCCAGATGACCTTCGACCTTTGTGAATTCCCCGAGAAAAATTCCGGCCAGATCGATGAGATGCACCCCCTGATCGATCAATTCGCCACCGCCCGAAAGTTTCGGATCGGCGCGCCATTCCTTGTCGTAACCGATCCGGCCGCCCTGGCCATACCGCCCTCGCACAAACATCATCGGACCCAGCGCGCCGCTGCCAAAAACCTCCAACGCCTTGAGCGCTGCCGGATGATAACGATGATTATACCCGACTCGCACGAGGGCTCCCTGTCGCGCCGCCGCGGTCTCCACCTGCTCCAATTCGCGAACGGAAATGGCGGCGGGTTTTTCGATCAGCACATGTTTGCCCGCCTGAACGGCCTGCAAGGCGAGCGGGGCGAGCGATGCGTTGATCGTCGCGATCATCACGACGTCCACATTGGAGGAGTGGACAGCCGTCTCGACGCGATCGGTCGCGATGCAGCCGGGAGTTTGTCCGGCGAGCTTTTGGGCGCGGGCGAGTTGAAGATCGCAGGCAACCGTCACGCTGCCGGGCGGCAGGAGATTCAGGCGCTTTTGGCCGACGAGGCCGCAGCCAATCAAGGCGACCCGCGGAATGGACGGGGCATCAGTTGCCATGCCCGAAGGCTACCAGCAGAAACCTTCGTATTTCGAGGGCAATTCCTTCAAGTCAGGCCAGCCGTTCACATCGACGAAGTGATGCTGAGAGGTGACCAGTTTTTTGAGCTCGGCCACCGGCGCGCACTTCTGCGCCGCCACCACCAGCCCTTTGCTGCCCAAAGCGGTTTTGAGATCGGGACAAAGGAGCGACGCGAGATGCGGCATCTTGGAATCGATCACCCGCTTGTTGGCGCCGATCATCGCGGCCAGGTTCAACGCCGGGTCATAGATGCGCAGCTTGTAGCCGCGGCCCAGCAGCGTTTGCGCCACCTCGACCATCGCGCTTTCGCGCAGGTCGTCGGTGTCCGACTTGAAGGAGAGGCCCAGGATGACAATTTCGTCCTGGCCCGATTCCGTGATCAAGCCGAGCAGGCTTTGGAGATGACGATCGTTGCTCGGCAAAAGGCTTTCGAGCAGGGGCAGGTTGATGCCATTGAGACGCCCAAGGTTCGTCAGCGCGCGGACATCCTTGGGCAGGCACGAGCCGCCGAAGGGATTGCCCGGCTTCATGTAGTAGGGCGACAGATTCAGCTTGGTGTCGCGGCAGATGAGCTCCATCACGGTCCGCGCATCGATGCCAAGAGTTTTGCCGACGCGCCCCATTTCGTTGGCGAACGTGATTTTCAGGGCATGAAATGCGTTGCACGAATATTTGATCATCTCGGCAGTCTGCCAGTTGACGACCGCGGCCTTTTCACCGAACAAACCCTTCATCAATTCAGCCGGCGGGCTGGCGCCATCGCGCGTGCCGACGACCGCCAGCGAGGGATTGTCGAAATCGGCGACCGCAGTGCTCTCGCGCAGGAATTCGGGATAATAGAAGACATCCAGCAACCGAACCGCCGTGAGGTCCGAGAGATTTTCCTTCACGAAATTGGCGGTGCTGCCCGGGAGCATCGTGCTGCGCATCACCAGGGAATGTTGGTGCGTCTTTTTGCGGAGCGAATCGCCGATCTGCTGGACCACTGTGCGGACGAAGCCCAGGTCGAGCGCGCCGGTGACCTGCGAGGGGGTGCCGACACAGACGATGGACAATTCGGTGGATTGAATGGCATCAAAGCAACTGGTCGTGGCGCGTAGCCGTCCCTTCTCCTTGGCCGTCTTGAGAAGCTCCTCCAGGCCAGGTTCCACAATCGGCGGTATGCCCGCGTTGAAGGAATCGACCTTTTGAGGATG
>JBEEGQ010000353.1:0-6093 GCA_041166945.1 Verrucomicrobiota bacterium | reverse complement strand
TAAAAATTTAATCCGCTGTTGTTGAACGACGCTGTTGGCTGCGAACCACTGATGCGACCGCCATCGCCGGCCATCCTGAACTGACATTCAGGAATTCGGGAATCAGGAATCAGATCTTGATGGTGATGTCGACGCCGGCCGGCAGGTTGAGCTTTTTGAGTTCATCCACAGTTTTGGCTGTGGGATCGAGGATATCCAGGAGCCGTTTATGGGTCCGTTGCTCGAAGGTTTCCTGGGATTTTTTGTCGGCGTGCGGGGAGCGCAGCACGGTGAATTTCTCGATGCGGGTCGGGAGAGGAATCGGCCCCGCGATGCGGGCTCCGGACCTTTTGACCGTTTCGACGATGTCGGTGGCCGAAGCGTCGATGACGCGATGGTCGTAGGCCTTGAGCCTGATGCGAATGCGTTGTCCAGCCATAGAAAGAACGATGTATTTCGGTTAAAGCGCGCCGCTTTTGTTTGAAAAGCGGACGCGCACTGTATCAGTCGACATCTGCCGTGCAACCCCTTTTTGAACTTTTTTCGGTCCTCATGCATTCCCTTCCCAGCGTTTCAGCCCCATCCGGTACGCGGGGAGGCTGTCCGAAAGGAGTTGGCTCGGGATCTTCGGTTGCCCCTTGGGACAATCGAAGGTAGAGGTGTGGGCGTTGCTCGGGGTGTCATGAATTATTTACGGTCCATCTCCCGAAGTCTCGCGAGGGTCTGCGAACACAAGAGCGCAAACCATTGCCGGATGCCTTCGCTCCTTCTGGTGTGGGCCTTGTGCCTGTCGGGTTGTGCACCCCGTTTTCATTACTCGCCCCGGCATGATGCCGCTTATGGGCCGCCGACGCCTTTCCGGGGGGTTCAAATCGAGCGGGGTGACACCGACAATTCCAGCCGCGCGGACGGCGTCATTTCCTGGAGCCAGTCGGACGCGCGGATTGTCGCCGAGGCGCTGGCCGACGAATTAAAATATTCAGGGCTTTTCGAGGCCGCGAAGGTGGTTCGCAAAGCAGACACCTCTCGGAGCTCATCCCGATTCTCACATATCGTTCGGTTTGAGATTTACAAATTTCACGTGCGTCCGGACGACAATTTCGGGCAGAAAGCGGGCCGAGCTGCGCTGAAATATATGGGCCCGCGAGGCTATTTTTTGGGCAAGGGCATCCCGCGCAAGTGGGTGGCTGAGGTGGAGATTGAATTTTCGTTGCACGATGCGCGGGGCAGCGAACGAATTTTTTCCAAAGTTTACCGGGCCACGCCGCGAAGCGTCTCCGCCAATGGCTATTCCGGCACGAAGGAACAGGAGCGCCAATTCAGCCTGGCCCTGGAAGAGGTGGTGAAAGCATTCGCGCGCGACCTGGCGAGGCGGGCCGGAGGGCCGCCAAGGAATTAGTTCCTCACCGCGCGTGGCGTCACCGGGAGTTGCTTTTGGGAAAGAGCACTTTGTCCGGCGCGGTGTTGAGCTGGGCAAGAAGCTTTCGGGTCAGCCGGCTCTTCACCGAGCCTGCCTTCTTCGGATCCACGAGGTACCGAACAATGGCATCCAGCCAGGTATTGGGATTGACCCGAAAAACCACCACTGGCCGTTCCTGGACGTCGAGATCATCCACGGGCGTGCGCGCGAGCAGGTCCCGGTAAATCTTCACCTTTTCCATCATCGATTCGCCCAGTTCCTCCTCTGCGATCGATTGCATCGTGGCCGACACAAATTCCAAATCGCTTTCGTAGGCGATGCTAAAGGCAATTTCGTCCCAGATATACGGAAAAAGCGGCCATGAGTAATTGATGACCGCCGTGCTGAAGACGTTGGAGTTCGGGAATTTGATCAGGCGTCCGCTGGGATGATCGGTGGAGAGATGCCGCCCGCCGATCTCCCACAACGTCGTATCCAGATAACTGACGTCGATGACATCGCCCCGGATGTCGCCGATCTGGATCCGATCGCCGACGCGATACGGCGCCCGCGTCAGGATGTAAATCCAGCCAATGAAACTGGAGATGGGCGTTTGCAGGGCAAAGCCGAGGATCAGTGAGATTAAGCCGAGGGAGACCACCGCGGTGTACCAGTTTACAAACAACACGGAGACGGCGATGAAAACGATGGCCACCCCGACGGCCAGTTTCAGGATTCGCTCGAGATTAAAACGGGAGACGGCATTGTGAAGGCGGCTGATGGCGTAAATGCGGATAGCCCTGGCGGCTGTGAGGAGGATGAGAACCCCAAACGCGCCCAGAATATATCGATGAATCCGCGCCGCTGTTTGGGGCTGGAACAGGGAGCTTTGCCAATCGAGGAAAAAAAGCGCAATGCCCAGGACTGCACCGATGGCAACGTAGGGAACGAACCAAAACTTCGATGCGGATGGTGTCGGCGTGCGCTGGGAGGTCGCGGCGGCAGCAGGGATATCCTCAGGCCGATTCGATTCCTCCGCCGCCCGTTCCAGTCGCTTCAACTCCTGCGTTTGTTGCTCTGTGCTGTCCGGCATATCACATCCTCACACCCCTGCATCCTGCTGGGAGGAAACCTAATCCCGCACCCAACATCGCGGAGCGGACCCAATTTCGGCAAGGCCGGACTCCCCGAGCACGCGGGTGCCGCGCGGTCGATCGAACCCGACTAGGTGCGTGCCGCAGGCCTTTTGGCCGCGGTATCGAGGATCGCTTTTTCCACGGAGCTGGGAACCTGCGAAAACGTGAGTGGCTCCATGGAATAGGAGGCGCGGCCTTTGGACAAGGAACGGATGGCGGTGGCGTAGCCGAACATTTCGGCCAGAGGCACGTTGGCATTCAGGATAGTCTGGCCGCTCTTGGCGTCGATGCCCACAATTGTGCCACGGCGGCGGTTGATATCGCCGAGCAGATCGCCCTGGTATTCATCCGGCGTCGTGACTTCGACCTTCATGATCGGCTCAAGAAGGATCGGGCCCGCCTTCTTGAAGGCGTCCTTCAAGGCGAAGATGCCCGCCATCTTGAACGCCAGTTCGTTGGAATCGACCTCGTGGAAACTGCCGTCCACAACCTGCGCCTTCAAATCAATAACCTGGTAGCCGGCATACACGCCGCCGCGAATGGCTTCCTCGATGCCGTCGATGACAGCCGGGATGTATTCCTTCGGGATCGAGCCGCCGACGATCTTGTTCACAACCTCGATGCCCTTGCCCTTTTCGTTGGGTTGAATCTCGATGCAGGCATGCCCGTACTGGCCGCGTCCGCCGGATTGCCGGATGAACTTGCCCTCGCCCTCCGCACTCTTTGTGATCGTTTCCCGATACGCAATCTGCGGCGCCCCGACATTGGCCTCGACTTTGAATTCGCGCTTGAGACGGTCGATGATGATTTCGAGGTGCAACTCGCCCATCCCGGCAATAATCAGCTGGCCGGTGTCCTCGTTGGTGAAACAGCGAAAGGTCGGATCTTCTTCAGCCAGGCGCTGCAGGCCTTCGGACATCTTGTCGCGATCCGCCTTCGTTTTCGGCTCGACGGCCATGCTGATGACCGGCTCGGGAAATGTCGGCGGCTCGAGCGTCACGTCGAAGTCTTCATCACAAAGCGTGTCGCCCGTGGTGATGTTCCGGAGACCCACCAATGCCGCGATGTCGCCGGCGTACGCGGTGTCGACATCCTTGCGTTCGCTGCCCTGGATGACCATGAGGCGGCTCACGCGATCGCGGCGGCGGGTGCGCGGATTGTAGATGTTGTCGCCTTTTTTGAGTTGACCGGAGTAAACCCGGAAAAAAACCAGCTTGCCGGCATAGGGATCGGTCCAGAGCTTGAAGGCGAGCGAACAAAATTTATTGGCGTCGCTGGTGGTGACCTTGACGACATTCTCCGTGCCCGGCTCAAGGCCTTCCGCCTCGGGAATGTCCAGCGGGCTGGGCAGATAATCGATAACGGCGTCGACGAGGGTCTGCACCCCTTTTTTCTTGAAGGCCGATCCGCAGAGAACGGGGACCAGCTCGATTTTGCAGGTCAGCCGGCGAATCGCCGCTTTGAGGATGGGAGCATCAATCGGTTTTTCCTCCAACACCAATTCAGCGATGACGTCGTCCTTGTTGGAAACCGCCTCGATCAATTCCTTCAACGCGGCTTCCGCCTTGTCCTTGAGGGCTGCGGGAATTTCCCGAACGTCATAATCCAGGCCTTCCTTCTCGACATCGCCGGGTCCCCAGACGATGGCCTTCTGGTTCACGATATCGATGACGCCCTCGAAGGCTTCCTCGGCGCCGATGGGCAGGAAAATGGGAAACGCGTAAGCCTTGAGCTTGTTGCGCATGTCGGCCAGCGCATTGTCAAAATTGGCGCCGGTGCGATCCATTTTGTTGACGAAAGCGATGCGGGGCACCTTGTATTTGGTGGCTTGCCGCCACACCGTTTCGGACTGGGGCTGGACGCCCGCCACTCCGCAAAAAACCGCCACGGCCCCATCGAGCACGCGCATGGAACGCTCGACCTCGGCCGTGAAATCCACGTGGCCGGGAGTGTCGATGATATTGACGCGATGCGGGGTGTCCTTGAACGCCTTGTAAATGATATCCTCGCCCGGCTTCGTGTTCTTCTGGGTCCAAAAGCAGGTGACGGCAGCGGAGGTGATCGTGATGCCCCGTTCGCGTTCCTGCTCCATCCAGTCCGTCACGGTGTTGCCGTCATCGACATCGCCAATTTTATGGATCAAACCGGTGTAAAACAGGATGCGTTCCGTGGTGGTCGTTTTGCCGGCGTCGATGTGCGCGGCGATGCCGATGTTGCGCGTCCGCTCCATCGTGTAAGGCCGGTTCGGCGAATTCAACAACTTGTTGTCTGGGGGTTGCATCTGTTTTGGGGGACTAAAAACGCCCCGTGGTTTGCGGCCGGCGGGGCGCGTTTTTGAATCGGTTAATTACCAGCGAAAATGGGCGAAAGCCTTGTTCGCCTGCGCCATCTTATGGACTTCGTCCCGCTTGCGAATGGCATTTCCCTGTCCCTGGAAGGCTTCCATGATCTCGGAAGCCAGCGCCTTCATCATCGGCGTTCCCTTTCGGGCATCGGCAAAATCCACGATCCAACGCAGCGCCAGCGAGACCTGGCGGTCGCTGGTCACTTCGAGGGGCACCTGATAGGTGGCGCCGCCCACGCGGCGCGGCTTTACTTCCAGGCGCGGTTTGGCGTTGTCCACCGCGCGCTGCAGCACTTCCAACGGGTTGGCCTGGCTGTTGTTGGTGGCGATGGTGTCGAAAGCGCCATAGACAATGCGCTGCGCGGTGTTTTTCTTTCCGCTGCCCATGACCGTGTTCACCAGGCGGGTCACCAGCGTGCTGCTGAACTTGGGGTCTTCGGCCATCGGCCTTCGGAATGCTCTGCGACGACGGGACATGTGATTGATTAAAATTAAAGGGACGTTCTACGTGTGGTTTTGGACGCGTTGTTGAATCGCGGTTTTAAAAATGACTAGGCGGCCGCGGGCTTGGCGGCTTTGGGCCGTTTGACGCCGTATTTGGAACGGCTCACCCGGCGTTTTTCGACACCAGCGGCGTCGAGAGTCCCGCGCACGATGTGATAGCGGACACCCGGCAAATCCTTCACGCGCCCGCCGCGCACCAGGACAATCGAATGTTCCTGGAGATTGTGACCTTCGTCGGGAATGTAAGCGATGATTTCATACCCGTTCGTCAGGCGCACCTTTGCGACCTTGCGCATGGCCGAATTCGGCTTCTTCGGTGTGCGCGTCATGACTTGCAGGCAGACGCCGCGGCGAAACGGGGAATTTTCGAGCGCGGGCGATTTGCTTTTGTAGCGAATCTTGTTGCGCCCCTGGCGAACAAGTTGGTTGATGGTCGGCATTGCTTCAGTGTTAACCCCGCTTCCTCAAGCTCTTGAGAAACGGAGCGCGGATTATTAGCAAACGGTTTTTCGCTTGCAACAAGTATTTCCAAGTAGTTCCGAGTGCGGTCACCACAAATATCCCCGGGACCAGAGGACGAATACTACGGCACTTCGGACGAGCCGCAACAGGGAATTTGTATTCCTCCGCTCCATGAACCAAAACCGGGTGACACTCGCGGGTGGCTCCTCTACCATGCCACTGATTCATGGTTCGCCTCTTTCGGAAGAAAATCGCGCTTCAGCTGTGCA
>JBEEGQ010000352.1:0-15338 GCA_041166945.1 Verrucomicrobiota bacterium | reverse complement strand
CCGTTAATAAAGTAGCAGACGACGTGAGGAGACTCTGATTTGTGGTTCCTTTACGGAGAAAGTTTGAGTCTCCTCACGTCGACTGCTACGGGAAAGGAGTATTTTAACGGGCTGCTAGGGCACCGCCCCAGGAAACGAGTTGTTTATCACCCCAAGCGCTGAAGGCGCGTTCCATTGCCCACCGAATCCGGTTCATCGGGACAATAGGTCGGGCTTTCAGCCCTTACTCCTGTGGTTGGTGCATTCCTGGGGCGCTTGCCCCAGGCTGGTATGGATTCGCGCCTTTGGCGCTGAAGAAATGCCCGCCCCAAGCGGACGTCTGGAGGGCAAAAAAATCCCAGCCCTGGAGGGACGACCTTTAGGCAGGGGATTGGGTCGCCCCTTCAGGGCTTTTTTCATTCGATGCAATAACCCACGGCGTTGCCGTGGGCTGGGATGGGGCCGCGCCGTTGGCGCTTCGGATTGTGAAACTGACGGAATTAGAGGGAGCATTGGGTGAGGGGAATTTCAAGGCGAAGCGCGACGGCAGCGCCGGGAAATTCGATTGCCACCTGTAACGGTTCAGGAGAGCCTGTGAAATCATGCCGGATGACCGCACTGAGTTTGTCGTAGTCCTCCGCACGGGCCAGTTGATTCAGTTCGATTGGACAATCAACGCCCTGGACGAGGCGAATATTCCGCACATCGATTCCCAGGAAGGCTCCGGCGGCCTCGTCACAGCCCCCGTTTTCTCCATGACCGGCCCAGGCACGTGGTTCTCGGTGTCGGTCCCGGCACATCTTGTGGAGAAAGCAAAAGAGATCATGGCCGTCGTTCCCGGAGGAATCACGACTGAACCTGACGTCTGGGATTTCCGGCCCAAGCGAGGCGTGAAGACCGGTTGGAAGATATTAATCATAGCAGGGTTCATTGCTCCGTTTTGTTTCTTTCTGCTTGGGCTACTGCTTTTGTCACGCGGAGATCCGAGCAGGCGGGGGGATGAGATTTATTGGTACAATGCTGGAATGTCTCACCACCGCCTCAGTAACTATGAGTCCGCCATCGGTTGTTTCGATGAGGTTCTGCGGCAGAATCGGAAACTGGCGAACGCCTGGCTTGCACGCGGCATCTGTCGGACCGACATGGGCGACTATACAAACGCAGTGATGGATCTGCAATATGCGTGCGTTCTCGGATCGACCAATCGTAGCACTCTCATGGGGCTCGCGCGGGCACAAACCAAGCTGGGGCAGTTCCAGCCCGCGCTTGAAAGCTACAACAAGGCTTGGAGATTGGATACGAACAACATCGACCTTTTCAAGGCACGCGGGTTTTTGTTTGAGAAAATGAAAAGTTTTGACGCCGCGATCGCCGATTTCAACCACGCTCTTGCCATCAGCCCTTTGGACGCTTACTCGCTTCAGGGACGCGCCTATTGCCTCGCGCGTACGAACAGGTTCGACGAGGCAATCGCTACCTACACACAGGCGATTGCCATTGAACCCAATAATGCACGACTCTACGACGGCCGTGGCTACACGCACCAGTTAAACGATGAATGGGAAATGGCGGCCAATGACTACGAACGGGCGTTGCGGATCAATCCTTACTTCGGGTCATCGATCTTCGGACTTGCCGAGTATTGCTTCCAAAAGGGCGCCTATGTAGATGCCTGGAGTTTTGTGAGGAAAGCCGAAAAAGCCCGGACACCTGTGCCGTCTGGGTTCCTCGAAAAGCTTAAAATGGCAATGCCGCAGCCACGTGAGGAATCGACCTCGTCATCCTTGATTCGTTAAGGGCAGTTCGTTAGGGGGAGAGTTTCACTAAGCGGCACCGGAATGATGGCGGGATTGGCGCCGGGGTCGCACGGATCGTTTTCTTTCAGGCACGCCAATGTCCGGGGGGCTGCCGATGTGGCGCAGGAATTCGGGTTTGTCCCGGCGACCCGCGCGTTCCCAGTCGCGCGTCAAAACTTCCGCGACAGCTTCAGGGGAATGCCCGAGTTCGGTGGTGACATGGATGAAGAGCAATTCCGCAAGCCGCGCCAGCGCAATGCCGTCAGTGCGGCCGACTCGCGTAAAGAGCCAGTCGCTAAAATGGAGGACGGCGCTGAAAGGGGATTTGCCGGGATGCCACAGCCACGGAGTGGTCTCGATGAAATTGCCGCTGTTGGCGATGAGATCCCAGTATTTGGCAAATCGACGCAGGCGTTGGAGGGTGGCAAAATCGATCAACTTCGTTTGAAGAATTTCATAGGGCGGATACGAATTGTAACGCATCTGCCATTCGTCGTCGTGGCGGACAATGGGAGTGCCGCGAAGCCGCTTCAAGATGCCGACTTGAATTTCCTGGGGTCCGAGCGCGACAAGACGATCAAAGCCGGCCGCGAAACTTTCGAGTGATTCGCCTGGCAGCCCTGCGATGAGGTCCGCGTGAATGTGCACGCCTGTCTTCTGCCGCAGAAAATGGAAGTTCTCCTCGAGCCGCGTGGTGTCCTGGCGCCGGCTGATCAGCTCGCACACCTCTTCGTTGAACGTCTGGATGCCGACCTCGAATTGAAGGCCGCCCGGGGGAAATTGTGCGATCACATCGCGCAGCGCTTCGGGCAGCCGGTCGGGGATCATCTCGAAGTGAAGGAACAATCCCGGCCGCTGGCGCTCGAGAAAAAACTGGAGCAATGCGCGGCTGGTGTGGAGGTTCAGGTTGAAGGAGCGGTCCACGAATTTGAATTGGGTGACCCCGCGGTCGAGCAGTCGCTGCAAGGCGGCCAGCAATTTGTCGAGTGGCGCCTGACGGACGGGAATATCCAGCGAGCTGAGACAAAATTCGCAGGTGAACGGACAGCCCCGGGAAGCCTCCACATAAATCACGCGATGCGCGACATCTGCGTCCGTGTAGAGATCGTATGGCAGGGAGAGTTGGCTGAATTCGGGCACCAGCGCGGGCAGGATTTTTTGCGCGGGCCTGTTTCCGTCCAGAATCCCGCGGCAAACCTCGCCGAACCGCAGGTCCGCCTCGCCGGTGATCACAAAATCGGCGAGTTTGGCGATCGGTTGGTCTTCCGTTTCATAGCTCACTTCCGGGCCGCCAATGATGATGGTGATGTCCGGCCGCACGCGGCGAATGGCAGCGATAACCTCGGTGGTTTCCGTGACGTTCCAAATGTAGACGCCAAAGCCGAGGATGCGTGGTTCGCGCGCCAGGAGTGCCTCGGCGATGTCGAGGGGCCGCTGGTTGATGTCAAATTCATCGAGGCAGGCGCGCGCTTGCAGGTCGCCGAGGTTGGCCAGCAGATACCGGAGGCCGAACGAGGCATGGATATATTTTGCGTTGAGAGTGGTGAGAACAATGTCCGGCATCGCAGCCTCGAATTTAAGGGCCTGGCGCGATGAGGTAAAGTCAAAGCGAGGTTGAAGGGTGGGGGAGTTTTTGCGAGGGTGCCTGGGAAATGTCCCGCGCACTGCATGCTTTCGCATACCTTCTACTGGTGGTGGGCGCGATGTCGCGTTGCGGCAATGCGCCGGCGGCGGACACCAACGCATTTCTTTTCAGAATCCATTCCAACGCTCCCGGGCGTCTGCTGCCCTATCGTTTGTTGCCGCCAACTCATTATGATGCGGGACGCGCCTATCCGATCATTGTTTATTTGCACGGCGCCGCCGGCCGTGGCTCGGACAACTTGAAGCCGCTGGATTGGGGTCCGCTGCTGTTTCTGGATCCGGCGGTGCGGGAGGGTCATGATTTTTTCCTGCTGGTGCCGCAATGTCCGCGAGGCGCCGGTTGGAACGGGGCGACCGCGGCGCTGGGGGACCTGGAGCCGCTCGACCTTGTTTTTGATTTGCTCACCAATTCGTTGGCGAAGGAGTTCCGGATCGATTCCAAACGGCGTTATCTCACGGGGGTTTCGATGGGTGGGCATGCGGTTTGGACCACCTTGATCCGACGTCCCGGATTTTTCGCGGCGGGGGTGCCGGTTTGTTCGGGAGGCGATTCGGGCACGGTGACCCGCGCGGCGGCGAAGTGCCCCGTCTGGGCGTTTCATTCGGATGACGATCCGCTGGTGTCGGTGCAACTGGCGCGCGACCTGGTGAAGGCATGGCGGGCGCACGGCGGAGTTGCGAAATACACCGAATACACAGGGCTCAAGCATGGGTCCTGGAAAAAGGCCTACACCGAGCGGGAACTTTTCGACTGGCTCTTCCAGCAGCACACGCCGTGAAATCAAGCCGGGTTTATCTCGATCACCAGGCTGCCACGCCGGTTCTTCCGGAAGTGATGGAAGCCATGCGGCCGTTTTTCAGCGAGGCATTTGGCAGCGCCGGCTCGCTGCACGAACAAGGGTTGCGCGCGCGTGACGCTCTCGCCACGGCGCGCGACCAGGTGGCGGCCTTTGTGAATGCCGCATCGCCGGAGGAGATTATTTTCACCAGTGATGGGACCGAGTCGGCGAACCTGGCCATTCAAGGAACCGCGTGGGCAAATCAACGGCGGGGCAATCAGATGGTCATCAGCGCGGCCGAGCATCCGGCGGTGCTCGGCTCGGTGGAATTTCTTGAGAAGCGGGGATTCGTGTCGGTTCGCGTCGGTGTGAATCGCGAAGGATGCATCGATCCCAACGCGGTGCGCGAGGCGATGACCGACAAAACGATCCTGGTGGGAGCGCACCTGGCCAACCATGACGTGGGCACGATCCAGCCGGTATCCGAAATCAGCGCTCTGACTGCGGGGCAGGGGGCCACATTGTTCGTGGACGCCGAGGCCGCGGCCGGCTGGATGAAACTGGATGTCCAGGCGCTCGGAGCGGGGTTGCTCAGCTTTTCGCCCCACAAATTTTACGGGCCGAAAGGCGTGGGCGTTCTGTATCGGCACCGTCGCGCGCGCCTGGTGAGTTTGCTCCATGGCGGCGTGCAGGAGGGCGGATTTCGCGGAGGCGTCGAGAATGTGCCGGCCATCGTTGGGGCGGGGGCGGCTTGCGAAATTGCGGGGCGCGAATTGTCACGGCGCATGACGCATGTCGCGGCCTTGCAGCGCCGCCTGTGGGAAGGGCTCTCTGCGCGCGTGCCGCATCTTAAGTTGAACGGCCCTGCGCCCGGACCTGCGCGCGTGGGGACCAATTTGAATGTGAGTTTTGAATTTGTGGAGGGAGAGGGCTTGATGCTGATGCTGGACACGCAGGGAATTTCGGTGACCAGCGGGATGAGTTGCGTGAGCCGTGCGCTTAAAGTGTCCCCTGTGTTGACCGCGATGGGCATCGAGCACACGCTGGCCCAAGGCAGCCTGCTGCTCTCGCCCGGCAAGGATACCACCGGGGCCGAGATCGATTTTGTGTTGGAGACACTGCCGCGAATCGTCGCCAAACTCCGCGGCATGTCGCCGCAATGGGACGAGTTCCAGCGCGGCAGCATTAAATCAGTTTTATGACAGCGGCCTTTCGCGTCTCAAAAAACCATCGATTCGTTCCATAGCGCCATGTTGAATCAGGACACCATCATGAACGCCCTGAAAGGGGTGAAATATCCGGGGTATTCGAGGGACATCGTTTCGTTCGGCCTCGTTAAAAATGTGGCGGTGAACAACGGCGCGGTGACGCTCGCGCTGGAGTTGACGTCGCACAACCGCGACGCGGCGACCCAATTGAAACAGGAATGCGAACGAACGCTGAAAACGTTGCCAGGAGTTCAAATGGTTTACGTCGATGTGAAGATGCCGCCGCCCGCCTCGGGAGGAACGGCGCCGTCGGGTCCAACCCCGTTTGCGAATCAAAACAAGGTCCCGGGGCTGAAACGGATCGTCGCGGTGGCCAGTGGCAAGGGTGGCGTGGGAAAAAGCACCTGCTCCGTGAACCTCGCGTGCGCACTGACGCATCTCGGGGCGCGCGTGGGTCTTCTGGACTGTGACATTTACGGGCCAAGCATCCCGTTGATGATGGGGATCCGCAGCCGCCCGACGATCAACGAGCAGGAGAAGATGGTGCCGCCTTCGAATTATGGGGTGAAGCTGATGAGCATGGGTTTTCTGATCGATGGCGATCAGCCGGTCATCTGGCGGGGCCCGATGATCATGAAAACCATCCAGCAGTTCTTCCAGTCGGTGGAGTGGGGGGAATTGGATTATTTGCTGGTGGACATGCCTCCGGGAACCGGCGATGCGCAACTTTCACTCTGTCAAACCGTGCCGCTCGATGGCGGGGTCATCGTCACGACGCCCCAGGAAGCGTCGCTGGGAGTCGTGCGCAAGGGCATTGCCATGTTCGAGAAAGTTAATGTGCCCATCCTGGGCATTGTCGAGAACATGAGCTATTTCACCGCGCCGGGCGGCGAGCGCGTGGAGATTTTCGGTCACGGCGGCGGCCGCGCTGAAGCCGTCCGCCAAGGCGTGCCTTTTTTGGGAGAAGTGCCGATTTACACCGAGATCCGGATTGGCGGCGACGAGGGGAGGCCGGTGGTCATCTCCGGGCCGGCGGATCCCGCGGGGGCAGCGTTTGTTAAAATTGCCGAAGCCTTGAAGACCCGCCTCGCTCAGCCGTAGCGCCGATTGGCTCAACCGTAGCGCCGATTGGCAATCGGCTGTATCGCGGAGTGGCACTCCGCAAAGGCGAGAAGTGATTCGAGGTGGGCGAGTAACCGGCGTGGGTGCGCCTTTGCCAGATAGGAGGCAGGGACGGGCCGTCCCCGCCCCGAGAGTGACAGGGGAGGAGCTTGCCATTAGCCACTTTGGATCGCAAAGTCGGGTTCATGGATACCAACTGGGCCGCCGAGAATCTGCAGGTCATCCGCACCTTGATGGAACGCTCCACTCTTTATCGGCGCGCGCTGGCGCCGGTGATGCTGGTGAGCGGGCTCATCGGGACCATTGCCGCCTTCGTTCCCTGCTGGATTCATATCGAGACAAACCAGGCGTTTGCGGTGTACTGGCTGTCGGTCAGCATCCTGACATTGCTGGTGGGGCTGTTGCTGGTGCGGCGCGAGGCGCTGAAAGAGTCCGAACCGTTCTGGTCGCTGCCCACTCGCAGGGTCACTCAGGCATTGCTGCCGGCATTTTTGGTGGGACTCCTTGCGGGATTTTTCAATGTGTTGAATGAAAATCCCTGGCATGCCGGTCTCCTGGCGCAATTGTGGGTGATTGTTTACGGGTGCGCCCTGCATGCGGCGGGATTTTTCATGCCGCGCGGCATCCGGCTGTTTGGATGGCTGTTTGTGCTGGGCGGTTGCACGCTGACCTTTGCCACCCAAAGCCAGCCCGTGTTGCGTTCCACAACGGCGGCGCATTATGTGATGGGAGCATTTTTCGGGGGGCTCCACCTGGCTTATGGCGTGTATCTATTCTTCTCCGAGAAGCGAAGGCCCTCCGCGTGAACCCGGAACCTTTTCTCCAGCTCGACCGCGTCATTCATGAGAAGGTGCGGCTCGCGATCATGTCGCTGCTGGCGGCATCCCCCCAACTGGCATTCACGGAAATGCGGGAAACGTTGGGAATGACAGATGGAAATCTCACCACCCACCTGCGAACCCTCCACGAGGCCGGGTACACGGCTGTCACCAAAGCCTTTCAAGGCGGACGTCCCCATACCACCTACTCGCTGACGCCGGCGGGCCGGAAGGCCTTCGTCAGCTACATCGATCTCCTGGCCCAAATCGTCGACCAGACGAAAAAAAAATAGTCGCTCAAGTTTGAACGTTTCCGAGCCGATTGAGTCTTTAACTTTGTATTACAAAGTGAATGACAAAAACGCTCCACGGCAACGGTCGAATTTAGAGTTTCCCCATGAAAATACTGAGAGCATCCCATCTGGGCATGTGTTTTGGCGTTCGCGACGCCATCGCGCTTGCGCTGAACCAAGCCGGTCCGGTCACGATCCTGGGCGACCTGGTGCATAATGAAAGTGTCCTCCAACAACTTCGTTCGCAAGGAGTGAGAACTGAGCATCAGGTCGCCAACGTGACCACGCCTGCGGTGATGATCACGGCCCACGGCGCATCCGAGAAGATGAAGGGGGCCATTCGCGACCGCGGCATGGATGTCATCGAGGCGACGTGCCCGCTGGTGCATGTGGCGCATCGCGCGGTCAACAACCTCGTGGCGGCGGGTTATTACCCGGTGATTATTGGGCGGCGGGATCACGTGGAGGTGCGTGGCCTGACCGAGGATCTTGCCGCGTTCGACGTGATTCTCAATGACGAGGATGTGGGATCGCTGGCGCCGCGCGCGAAGTTTGGTGTGGCGGCGCAGACCACCCAGCCGATCGACAAGGTGCGACATCTCGTGGGCCTCATTCGCCAGCGATTTCCGCAATCGGAAGTGCGCTTCGTGGACACGGTTTGTCAGCCGACCAAGCAACGGCAATCGGCGGCAGTGGATCTGGCGCGACAATCGGATGTTGTGATTGTGATTGGCGGGGCGCAGAGCAACAACACACGCGAGTTGGTCGCGACCTGCAGCCGGGAGGGGACACGCGTGCATCATGTTCAATGCCCCAACGATCTGCGCGAAGAGTGGTTCGTGAACGCCGGTGTTGTCGGCATTACTGCCGGCACTTCCACCCCGGATCCGGTAATTGATGCGGTTGAGAAACGGCTTCGGGAACTGGCCATGCAGCCTCTTTCACCGCTGGCTTCCGTCGCATGAACCGGTCTCGTGCGCATCGTTGGATTTGTGTCGTTGCCTATGCGGTGGCGATGGCATGGGTCGAGGCGGCGGTTGTTTTTTACCTGCGTAAAATGGTCCACCGGATCGAGCCTTACCAGTCGACGCCGCTGCCGGAATTCGGCGGGATCGGCCCGACCGAGATGGTGCGGGAGTTTGCGACGATGCTCATGCTCCTGACAGTGGGATGGCTGGCAGGAGAGACGCGGCGCGCGAGGCTCGGATATTGTCTGCTGGCGTTTGGAACGTGGGACATTTTTTATTACGTTTTCTTGAAGCTGATCACGGGCTGGCCGGGTTCGTTGCTGGATTGGGACCTGTTGTTTTTATTGCCGCTGCCGTGGTGGGGTCCGGTGATGGCGCCGGTGGGCATCGCCCTGTTGCTGATCCTGTGGGGCACCGCGGTCACGCAGTTTGGCCCCGCATTCACGGGGGCGTCGAAGCGTTCCTGGGCATTTGCGTCGATGGGCGCGGCGACAGCGCTGGTGGTCTTCATGCTCGATTCAAGTGGCAGGGCAGGGGAGCGAGGCGATTCGGAATGTACTTCCCGCGGAATTTCCGTGGCCGTTGTTCCTCGTGGCGCTGGCGTTGATGGCAGTGCCGGTGATCGAAGTGTGGCGCCATGTTCTCAGGGCTGGAACCGGCGACGGTGAACGGGGACAGGATTTTTCACGGGAGCTGGATCCGCATCGTGAGCTGCCTTTTCCGCGCCGCTTGGTGAGCACCACCGATGCGCCGAGGGAAGGGCGCACTTTAAAGCCGGGCAATGCCGGCGACCGATGAAGAGTTCCCCTGTTCAACTGGCGGACGTGCGCGTGCTGCTCCGGGGCGAACCGGGGCCGATCCGTGACTGGATGGAGCGCTGGAGTTTGGCGCGATTCGCATTGTGCGTCGCCGTGATTGTGGCGGGGACGGCGGCGTTTGGCGCAGCGCTCGGCTCGTGGCGAGCCCCGAGGCAGGCGCTTTACACGGCCATCAAACTCCCCCTCATCCTGCTGCTCACCACCGGGGGCAACGGACTGCTCAACGCGATGCTCGCACCGCTTTTTGGTCTGAACCTGGGAGCCCGTCAGTCGCTGCTCGCCGTTCTACTCAGTTTTACCATCGCGGCCGTAATCCTGGGAGGGTTCAGCCCGGTGCTTTGGTTTCTGATTTGGAATGTGCCGCTGATGAGCACGGATTTGCGGGCATCGTTTTCATCGCACAGCATCATTTTGATCGTGGAAACGCTGATGATTGCCATCGCGGGCCTTGCGGCGAACCTGAGGCTTTTTCAACTTCTCAACCAGCTCAGCGGCAGCCGCGGGATTGCTCGCAGGGTCTTGTTCGGCTGGCTTGCGGGAAACCTGCTGCTGGGAAGTCAACTGGCCTGGATACTCCGTCCGTTTGTCGGATCGCCGGTGTTGGAGGTGGAATTCCTGCGGCCGCACGCATTTGAAGGCAATTTTTACGAAATCATCTGGGCCGCTCTCCGACAGTTGTTCTCCTCCTGAACCCTCAACCTGCATCCACCATGATCGACGACCTTTATCCTGCTCCGCCTCCGCTTCCGCCCGCGCTTCCATCTTCCGCTTCGCTGGGTGGCGCCGGCCCTGCGGGTTCCACGCCGGAGGATTTCATGCCGATCACAAATATTGCGAGCGCAGTGGAAGCGGTGCTTCGACAGCCGCGGCGGGTCACGCAACACCTTCGCCGGCCGTGTGCCGGGGGGCTCATCGCGATCTTGCTTCTCATCGCGGTGATGTGCGGGCTGGTTTATGGCGTTGTGGTGGGAACTTTCTCAGCGGGCGACCAGCTCTGGATCGCGCCGTTGAAAATCACGGGCGGACTGCTGTTCTCAGCGATTATCTGTCTGCCGAGCCTTTATATTTTCTCGTGCCTGAGCGGGTCGCGGGCGCGGCTGGTGGAAGTGGCGGGGTTGCTGGCGGGATTGCTGGCGCTGCTCTCCGTGTTGCTGGTGGGCTTTGCGCCGGTGGCGCTGGTTTTTTCGACATCGACAGGGAACCTCGCTGCGATGGGCGCATTGCACCTGGCATTTGGGCTGATCGCCACCTGTTTCGGAATCCGTTTCCTGAACGCGGGTTTTGCGCAATTGGAGGCGCGCCCGGCCGGCTCGCGAATTTGGGCCCTGATCTTTATCCTGGTACTGCTTCAAATGACGACCGCGCTCCGGCCGATTCTCGGGAGGGCCGACGAAGTTTTGCCGGGATTAACGGAGAAAAAATTCTTCATCGCGCACTGGACAGATTGCCTGCACAAATAGAAGCCTTGGTGCCTCCTCTCCCCCTCCCTCTCCTCCATTTCAGAAATGGAGAAGAGGGTGCCTGAAGGGCGGGAGAGGAGGAGTGGGCCTCCAGAACAGGATTTATGGTTGACTCAATTATTACCACCGGCCATCCGCCAGGCGGAGGCGACCGCGAGCAGGACAAAAACGATGTCGACGATTCCAAAGGCGTCAGCGATGTCATTGCCATTCATCATGAAGGCTATCTTGCCGATCGCGATCCCGACGAGGCTGCAGACGACCGCCAGGACCTGGAAGATTGTGCCGTGGCCCCTGCCGAGTTTGGAAACGGCAAAACCGCAGAGGAGCCCGATGCCCCATGCCACGTATCCCAATTCCACGCCGATCCCTACCGCCAACCCGGCCCATACTCCGCCACCGATGAGAGCGGCGACGCCACCGGCGATGGTGGCCCGAACAAGACGCGCTGCGTCGGAGAGTTGATCCTGGCCGGCAGTTGCTTGCGGGGCGTAAAGACTCGCGTGAGCCGCCGGCAACGCGGCCCGGGGTGTGACGGCCGGCGCGGCGGGCATTGGATGTTGCTGGAGAAATGTCGGGAGCGGTATCCAATCGGGCGCCCCGTCGTGCCACACGTGCGCGGTGGGCGACAGGGATCCGAGCCGGACCATGTTATGGACATCCTCGATGGGGAAGGGCCCGAGTTGTTGGCCGTCGTTGTAAACGCTGATTTGCATAGGAATATTGATGAAATAACCGCGTTTCGGCTGCAATATCCAGGGAACTGGCGGCGAAAATAGCGGTCCCATTATCCCAAGGCAAGTTCTTCGCGAAAGCTCCGAAAGCATTCTGCATGATTGGTTATGATGAACAAAACCGGCTCATCGGCCGCATCCGGTGGCTCCTTGCGTTCTTTATTTTCGGCCTCGTCCTGAGCGGAGTCACGGCCATTCCCATTGAAACTGAAGTGACATGGCTGGCCAAGATCACCCGGGCGCACGACCTCGTGGCTGGGGCAACGTCAACGACGGGACCGGAGTGGGCCATCTGGCTCTGCCGCGTGGAGGCGGCGCTTCATGAAATGAACATCCGCCATCCATTTATCGGTTATGGGGGCGACTGGCTCGCGTTTGGGCACTTCGTCATCGCACTGGCGTTCGTCGGCGCCTGGCGGCAGCCGTTGCAAAATCGGTGGCTGTTCGACTTTGGGCTCACCGCGTGCGCGCTGGTCATTCCGTTTGCATTGGTGTTCGGGGGATGGCGCGGGATTCCGCTGTGGTGGCGGATCGTCGACTGCTCATTTGGAGTGCTCGGCGCGATCCCGCTCTGGTTGGCGCGCCGCGATGTGCAGCGGCTTGAGCACCTTCCCAAGGTCGTTTGATTCCGTATCGCTGCGAAGGGAGCGAAAACCGCAATTCGCCCTGCAGATCGATATGACAGACTGCAAGTCTCCTCTACGGCTGCGCGCTTTGCGCGCTTTGACTTGCGCGATCCTGATTGCAGCGGCGAAGGTCGCGCGGTGTTCGGGAAATTCTCAGTCTTGTGCGTCCTGTTGGGATTCGCGGGATGCGCCTCCGCGCCTCGGAACAGTAACCGCGAGTGGCCGCGTTATACATTGAAGGCGGCGCAAACGGTGGCCCTCAGTGCTCCCGATGGCGAACGCTTCGATGCCTCCGCGCTTTTGCTGCTTCCCGATGGCTCGCTGTTGACCGTCAACGATCGGGGCCCCGAGGTTTATCGAATCGACCGGACAACGGACGCGGCGGAGGCGAGGCTGATCCCTGTCCCGAACCTCTTCCGGCCGGCGGAACTGGCGCGTTTCGTCGCGCTGAAACAGGGGCACTATGATTGCGAAGGCCTGGCGCGGGATGAGCAGGGACGGATTTACATCTGCGAGGAGGCGAACCGTTGGATACTCCGGTGTGATCCTGGCACCGGGCGCGTCGAAAGATTGCCGATCGATTGGTCGCCCGTGGAAAGTTTTTTCAGCGCGGATCCAAACGCGTCGTTTGAAGGCATCGCGGTGGGTGGCGGCAAACTTTACGTCGCCAACGAGAGAAGCGCGGCGCTGGTGATCGCCGTGGACCTGGTGTCGTTGCGCGTGACCGGCTGGTTCCAGCCTCAGCCGCGCAAAGGGAGCCTTCTCGGGACGCATTATTCCGACCTCTGCTGGTTCGAAGACAGGCTCTGGATTTTATGCCGGCAGCACCGGGTGGTCCTCGAGGTGAATCCGCGCACCCGCGAGGTGGTGGGCGAATTCGATTACGAAGCGATCGAGGATGCGCTCGGCTATCACAAGATGCTTCCAGTCGGAATCATGGAAGGCCTGGCAGTGGACCGCGATGCGATTTGGCTGGTGACGGACAACAATGGCCTGCCGCGAAAATCCGCTCGGCACGACATCCGGCCGACGCTGGTGCGATGTCCGCGGCCGGAGCTACGTTGAGTGGCGAGCGAGGTTCGGAAAAGGCCCTGAACCTGAACAGAAACGCCTCCTCTCCCCTCCCTCTCCTCCATTTCGGAAATGGAGGAGAGGGTGCCCGAAGGGCGGGAGAGGAGGAGCGGGCAGTTACGGGGCGCAAAACGCGCAAAAAAGTTCGGGGAGATCTCTCCTCCATTTCGGAAATGGAGGAGAGGGTGCCCGAAGGGCGCGGCGAAGATGTTAGAGCAAGTCCAGCCCTTTGAGAGTGAACTTTACGCGCTCGCGTTTCCGATCTTCCGGGTGGCGCACGACGATCGACACCGAGCCTTGCAGTTCCTCGCCGGTGTCATCGATCGCGTTGGTTTGCAGGGTGAAGCCGCGCGTAGATTCCGCCCCGTGGGCCTTGAAGCTGCGCTCGTTCATCCAGGCGCTGGAATTCCGCCGGTCGCCAGTATTGGCCTGGATATCGAGCTGTCGAATGGCCACGGGTCCCCGGAATTGCCCCTGGATCGTCGTTTGCTGGTTTTTCGATGTCACCTTGGTGAAGACGAGCGTGGCTCCGGGCAACACCGCTCCGAGATCCACGGCATTGGTTCCTCGCCCGGCGAGATTGGTAATAACCATCGTTTTCCAATTGCCGACCGTGATGGCGATCGCTTCGGCGTCGATCTGTTCGATGCTCCGCGCGTCGGGAGCGGGCAGCGGAAGATTCAGATGGATGCTCACCGAGTTGGGCTGGCCCGCGCGACCGCCCGTGACAACGGGAGATTCGGACATTCCGGTGACGTTTGTCGCGACCGCCAGATGTCGTCCCTTGTCATCCGTCGCGTTCAGCACACGCACATTTTGGACGGACTGGAGGGTGCGTCCCTTGGGCGGGAAAAACTTCGCCTGAACGACGGCGCCCGTGGGTTGATAGCCGACGGCTGCCAGCGTCTCCTTGAGGTGTTTCCCGCCTTCGGGGAAAAAATGGAACGTGGTGACAGTGACGTGCGAGGGCTCGGCGACAAATCCGGGGCCGGCATCGGTGAGCGGCAGATCCGGATCGCCGTGCCCCGCCCGGCCGCCGTGACGCATCAAGATCATTGAATCGATGGGCGCGTCCAGCTTGAGGCCCGCGCCATCCGCGATGATCACCGTGGGGGCATCGAAGAGTTTGGCCGCCGCGTCGAGTGACTTTTCGTTTTTCGTGTCGAAGGCGATCCATGTCTGATTCGACCCGGTGTTGGGGAAGCCGCTCGAAAGCACTTTTCCGGGGAAAACAAATCGCAACTCTCCCACCGTGCCGCTCAGCTTCCACATCTGGCGAACATTTTTGGCCCAACGGGCGGCGTTCGCGGGCGGCGTCAGTGTGAGCCGGAGATGGTTGGTGGCATCGGTCTCGATGCGAATGCTCTCGAAAGACAAGCCCGACTGGCCCGAAATGGCGTAAGGATTCTGGAGCAAACCATCCAGCGAAGAGAAGAATTGGGACATCGTAATGCGGACGCTGTTGCTGCCCACTACCACCGACTCGATTTTAGTGTCGCTGTCTCCGGCTCCTTGTTCATTACGTTCCTGGAGGCTTTCACGAACTTTTTTGGCGAGTTCATCATCGGTGTAGGGCTTGGTCTCCTTGGGGGTGGCGGCGGGCTTGGGGGGTTCGTCAGCCTCTTCGGCGGCTTCGTTTAATTTTTTGATCTTCTCCCACGAGCGGGCCTGTTGCTCGGCGCGCAAACGCGTCTCGGTCGAGTCCAATCGAAGAACAACGCTGCCATCGGCCTTGATGGTCACCGTCGCGGTCTGTTCCGCAGCGGCTGCCGATGGCGTCAAGCCCGGCGCGATGAAGGCCGCGCCAGCAGCAAGGCACAAGACCAGTGATCCCAGGGTTGGCAGGACGTTTTTAATATTCATGAAGCCTTTTTTATTTGGCGGCGATGCTCACTTTTTCGAGCAGGATGGGCACATCGACGCTCATGCCGACGCCGCTGGCGACCAGAGCGAGCGAGAGCGGGGTTTTGGGCAGTCCGGCGATCATCACGACCAGCGAGTTGTCACCGCCGAACCCCTGTT
>JBEEGQ010000351.1:0-3168 GCA_041166945.1 Verrucomicrobiota bacterium | reverse complement strand
GAGGCGGTTTCCGGCTGGAGCGCCGGCCGCATGGAAACGATTGCCAATAGCCAGGCGCTCTATCCGATCGGCGAACAGCTCCGGCAACCGCGCGTGCCGCCGCGATTCATTGCGGCATCCGGCCACGCGATTTATACGGCGCGCAGTTTTCCGAAGAATTACTGGAACAAAATCGCGTTCGTCGCCGAGCCGACAGGCCATCTGGTCGGCCAATTCCAGATCGAGGCACGAGGATCGGATTTCGTCGCGCTCAACCAGCAAAGCTTTGTCGCCAGTGACGACGAGTGGGCTGCTCCCATCGCCGCCGAGGTTGGGCCGGACGGCGCGTTGTGGGTAATCGATGCTTATCAACCGACATCGCCCACGGGATCGCCGCCGGGCGTCGGCAACTCGAAGCCCACTCCGGAATCTTCGTTGCGCGACAAGCCCCGCGCCCGAATTTATCGGGTGGCATGGAACAAAGCGGTGGCCAGCCCGCGCTTGAGTCTCGCGAAAGCCACCGCCGAGCAATTGGCGGCGGCGCTCGGCAATGACAACCAGCTTTGGCGGCTGCACGCCCAGCGATTGATGATCGAGCGGGGCCGGCGCGACATGGTTCCAACGCTCTTTGCGCTGGTGCGGGAGCCCGCGGTGGATGAAATGGGCCTCAATATCGCGGCGATGCACGCCTTGTGGACCTTGCATGGGATGGGTTCGCGCGATCCCAAGGACCTCTCCCTGCAGAACGTCATGCTCAGCGGCCTGCGCCATCCCAGCGCTTGCGTGCGTCGGGCGGCCGCCGCTGTCATCCCGCGCAATGCTGTCTCCTTGTCAGGACTGCTGGCCAGTGCGGTGCTCTCCGACCCCGACGCGCAAGTCCGTCTCGCGGCCTTCCTCGCGCTGGCGGAGATGCCGCCATCGGAGCCGGCGGGCGCGCCGATTTTCGCCGCATTGAAAGACGCCACGAACACCGCTGATCGATGGATTCCGGATGCTGTGATCGCGGCCGCAGCGCGGCATGACGCGTCGTTTTTGACCGCCGTGTTCGCTGGCGGATCGAATCTGCCTCCCGCCTCGGCCAGTGCCATTCGAATTGTGACCCGGCACTACGCGCAACGCGGCCCCCTTGATTCCATCCTTCCGACGCTGCTGGCGTTGAGCAACTCATCCCCGTCGGTGGCCGTCCCGCTGCTCGAGGGGCTTGCGGTGAATTGGCCCGCTGACAAGGTCCCGGCGCTGACCCAGCCCGATGAAGCGAAACTCGTGTCGCTATTCAAAACGCTGTCCGATGAAGCCCGGGCCCCATTTCTCGCCCTGGCCGATCGCTGGTCCAAGCGAAGCGTGTTCGCCGGCGAAGTTGCCATTGCCGCGAAATCATTTTGCGGACAAATGGAGAACACCACCCTTACCGATGTCGAGCGTTGCGCGGCGGCGCGCCGACTTCTCTCACTGTCCGACAATGAAGAATCGGTGGGGATGGTTCTGGGACAAATCAATCCTCTCTCGACGCCAGAATTGGCGGGAGGACTGATCAACGCACTTGGTCGCAGTCGATCACCGCAGACGGCCCCGGCGTTGATAGCGAGCCTTAACAAATTCACACCGGCCACCCGCCGCGCAGCTTTGGCGGCGTTGTTGCGCCGTCCTGATTGGTCCACGGCATTGTTGGAGTCGATCGAAAAACGCGAACTTCAACGCACCGACCTTGCCAGCGATCACTGGGCAGACCTGAAGGCTCACCCCAACGGCGCGATCCTCGTCAAGGCTCGCGAGCTCGATAAGGGCGTCCCTGCCTCCACCAACGCCAACATGGAGGCCTTGACCCGCAAGCTCCTGCCCGTAGCGCGCCAAAAAGGCGATGCTGCCAAAGGCCGGGAGATTTTTACGAAGTCGTGCGCGATCTGCCACGCCTTCGATGGTCAGCTCTCCAAAATCGGCCCGGATCTCACCGGCATTGGCACCCGACCGCGCCAGGATATTCTGGTCGACATCATCGACCCCAACCGCAGCGTCGAGGCCAGCTATCGGCAATGGAATGTGACCACCAAGACCGGTGACGTCATTGCGGGCCGGCTGGACACCGAAACGGCCACCGTTGTGGAAGTGCTCGACATGGCTGGCCAGAGGCACGCCATCCAACGTCAAAATCTGGCGGAGATGACCCCGTCGGCCGTTTCGCTCATGCCCCAGACGTTCGATCAATTACCCGAATCCGATCTTGCTGCCTTGCTCGAGTACCTGACCGCTCCTCCGTCGAGTCGGAAGTAACGGAGAGTCCGGTCGTTCGTGCAATGGGCCTCCCGCCGTCGAGGGCGGGGGCGCGACGCCATTTTGCGGGTCGCCGTTGCGCCCCTTGCTTCAGAAGGGTTCACAAATTATGTTTACAGGGCGGCCCATGGGCCGATAAACGTTCCAGACCTATGTTGTGCTGCGTGTGCAAAGAAAAAGAAGCGAAGGTTCATCTGACGCAAATTGTCGGCGACAAGATGCAGAAGGTGGATCTGTGCGAGCAGTGTGCGGCTCAAAAGGGGGTCAACGATCCCCAGGGGTTTTCCCTGGCGGATTTGCTGTTGGGCTTGGGGACCTCGCAGGAAATGGAACAGGCCGCGGGGCCCGATGTGAAATGCGCGAACTGCGGATTTACGCAGGCGGACTTCAAGAAGGCCGGGCGCTTGGGCTGTTCGGAATGTTACGTCACCTTCGCCGAGGGCCTCGACAGCATGCTCAAGACGATGCACAAGGGAACCAAGCACACCGGCAAGGTGCCGCAATCCCTCCAGCAATCCCGCGAGCTTTCCGATCGCATCAAGTCGTTGGAAAAAAAACTCGCCAAGGCCGTGGCCGAGGAGGATTTCGAACAGGCCGCCAGCATGCGGGATGAAATCAAAACGACCCGCGATAAGCTGACACTCCTCTCCTCTTCGTAATCCCGATGTATGAACATCCATGAATTTCTTGTCACGCCGGCGGATATCGCCCGGCGCGAGGGACCCCATAACAAAATCGTGATGTCGAGCCGCGTCCGCCTGGCGCGCAATGTGAAGGGCGCCGCTTTTCCTGGCTGGGCCAAAAAAGCGGAGCGCATCCGCATCCTCGACGCCATTCGTCCCGCCGTCGAAGCACTGCCGCAGATGGAGGATTGTTTCAGCGAATCGATGGACAACCTGACGTTGCTCGACAAGAACATCC
>JBEEGQ010000350.1:0-13621 GCA_041166945.1 Verrucomicrobiota bacterium | reverse complement strand
CCGCCGCGACGCCAAGCAGCTTTTCCAGGCCTGCAAAGTGAATGGGGTGCTGGATGAAGGCCGCGCCCGCCTCACTGTCCAGGCGGTCATCGCCAAAAAACCACGCGGTTATGTGGCGATCCTTTCGCACTTCGAGCGCCTGGTGAAAATCGATTTCGAGCGCCGCACCGCGCGAGTGGAAAGCGCGACGCCGCTCACGGGCGCGATGGAAAGCTCCCTCCGGACCAGTCTCGCCCAGCGATACGGCCCGGGCCTCAACGTTTCGTTCACCCAGAACCCGGCGTTGCTCGGCGGATTGCGCGTCCAGATCGGGAGCGACGTTTTTGACGGCAGCGTCCAGGCGCGTTTGAATGCGCTGGCGGAAAGCTTTTGATGAACAGTCGCCCGAACGCCGCGGATGGCCGGGGTGGATCGTTTCCACCGCGTTCGTCGGGGGGGCTGTTGTCGGTTAGGACCATGACTGCAAATTTATGAGCACGTTACTTCAGGAAATTGAGGCCCAAATCGCCGGCGTGAAAACGTCGGTGGCCAAACAAAACGTCGGCGCAGTGCGCGAAATCTCCGACGGCGTCGCGAAGATCGAGGGGCTCACCGACGCCATGCTCAACGAGATGCTCGACTTCGGCAACGGTGTCACCGGCATCGCGCTGAACCTCGAGGAGACCGAGGTCGGCGCCATCATCCTGGGCGATTACACCAAGGTGAAGGAGGGCCAGGAGGTCCGCACCACGGGCCGGCTGCTCTCCGTGCCCGTCGGCAAAGGGCTGCTCGGTCGTGTTCTCAATACGCTTGGCCAGCCGGTCGATGGCAAGGGCCCGATCACTTCGGACGTCACCTACCCGGTGGAAAAAATTGCGCCGGGCATCGTCAAGCGGAAGTCCGTCAGCCAGCCGCTGCAAACCGGCATCATGGCGATCGACGCGATGATCCCGATCGGACGCGGACAGCGGGAGCTGATCATTGGCGATCGTTCCACCGGCAAGACGACGATCGGTGTGGACGCGATGATCAACCAGGCGCGCATCAATAGTTCCGAAGCCGCCAAGGAGAAGGATTTCAGGCCGGTCTACAGCATTTACGTGGCGATCGGGCAGAAGCAGTCGAGCGTCGCGCGGGTGATCGCCACGCTGGAAAAGGAAGGCGCCCTGCCTTTTTGCATCGTGGTGGTGGCGTCCGCATCGGATTCGGCGGCCAATCAATATCTGGCGCCGTTCGCCGGGGCGGCCATGGGCGAATGGTTCATGGACAACGGCATGGATGCGCTGATCATTTTCGATGATCTTTCCAAGCAAGCCGTCGCCTACCGCCAGGTGTCGCTCGTGCTCAAGCGTCCCTCCGGCCGCGAGGCGTATCCGGGTGATGTTTTTTATCTGCACAGCCGTCTGCTCGAGCGATCGGCGCGCGTGTCCGAAAAATACGGCAACGGCTCGCTCACGGCATTGCCAATCATCGAGACCCAGGCGGGAGACGTGTCGGCCTACATTCCGACGAACGTGATTTCGATCACCGACGGCCAGATTTACCTGGAAACCGATTTGTTTTATCAGGGCATTCGGCCGGCGATTTCGGTGGGTTTGTCGGTGAGCCGCGTGGGATCGGCGGCGCAGGTGAAGGCGATGAAACAGGTGGCGGGGAAGATCAAGCTGGACCTGGCGCAGTTTCGTGAGCTGGCGGCCTTCGCCCAGTTCGGATCGGATCTCGACGCGAAGACGCAGGCGCAGCTCGAGCGCGGCAAACGGATCGTCGAGCTGTTTAAGCAGAACCAATACAATCCGCTGCCGGTGGAAGTGCAGTCGGCGATCCTTTGGGCGATGCAAAACAACATGCTGGATGACGTGGCGGTGGACAAAGTGAAGGATTTTCAGTCGAAAATGATCGACTTTCTGGCCACGCGCAAAGTCGAGTTACTGGGGAGGATTCGGGCGGAAAAGGCGTTCAGCGACGGGCTGGCCGCGGATCTAAAGGCGGCGCTGACGGAATTCAAGCAGACCTACAGGTAAACGACACGACAAAAGCAACGCATGCCCAGCACACGCGACATCCGCCGGCGCATCAAGTCGGTCAAGAATACCGCCCAAATTACCAAGGCGATGCAAATGGTCGCCTCGGCCAAGATGCGCAAAGCGCAGATGTCGGCGATCGCGGGGCGGCCGTACGCGGATTTGATGACCCAGGTGCTGGATGCCGTTGCGGGCAACACCGGCGATTTTTTCAATCCGCTGATGGAAGTTCGCGAGGTGAAACGGCGCGCGGTCATTGTGGTCAGCACCGACAAGGGATTGTGCGGCGCCCTGAACACGAACCTGCTGCGCGAGGCGGCCAAGCTCGACAAGGAGACAACGACCTTCGTTACCGCGGGCCGGAAGGCTTCGCAATTCATCGCGCGGACACGGCGCACTCTCGCCGCTGAATTCACCTACAAAGACAATCCCGCGTTCGTTGAGGCCCGCGCCATTTCCAAATTTGCCCAGGAACTTTTCGTGAGCGGCAAGGTGGATCAGGTCGACATCCTGTTTTCAGATTTCGTCAATGTGATGACGCAGAAGCCCGAGTTGCGGAGTTTCCTGCCCATCGGCGACATCGAGTCGGTTCGGGCCAGCCTCCATGGCGGAAGCGGCGGCAGCGCGAAGACCGCGGCAGGGGCGGTCGGCAGCACGACCGAATATCTTTTCGAGCCGGACGCGGGCCAGGTGTTCGACAGCCTCCTGCCGCATTATCTGAATTACCAGGTTTTCCAGGTGCTCCTGGAAGCGAAGGCTTCAGAGCACAGCGCGCGGATGGTGGCGATGAAGAGCGCCACCGACAACGCCCGGCAGATGATCAAGGATCTCACCCTCGAGTATAACAAATTGCGCCAGGCGAACATCACGCGGGAGCTGCTCGAAATCACCAGCGCCGCGATGGCGATGGGCTAATCCAATTACAAAAATGAACACAGGCAAAATCGTTCAAGTCATCGGTCCCGTCGTGGACGTCGAGTTTCCGGCCGAGCTGCCGGCTCTTTTCAACGCGCTCAACATCCAATTCACGCCGCCCGGCGGAGTGCCCACCAAACTCACCCTCGAAGTGCAGCAGCATCTTGGTGACAACTGGGTGCGCGCCATCGCCATGTCCAGCACCGAGGGACTGCGACGCGGCCAGGAGGTGATCGACGCCGGCGCGCCCATCTCGATGCCTGTCGGGGAAGGTGTCATGGGCCGGGTGTTCAACGTCACGGGCGATGCCGTCGATGAGCAGGGACCCTTCAAAGCCGACAAATATTATCCCATTCACCGGCCTGCGCCGCCTTTGGTGGATCAATCCACCTCGCCGCAGGTGCTCGCCACTGGAATCAAAGTCATCGATCTCATCTGCCCGTTCCTCAAGGGCGGCAAGGTCGGCGCGTTCGGCGGCGCCGGCGTCGGCAAGACGGTCGTCATCATGGAACTCATCAACAACATCGCCAAGCTGCACGGCGGCATCTCGATGTTCGCGGGAGTCGGTGAACGCACGCGCGAAGGAAACGATCTGTACAACGAAATGATCGAGGCCGAAGTCATCAAGGTCGAGAAGGACGAGCATGGGCATCCGAAAAAAAACGCGCTCGGCCTGCCGATCATCAAGCCCGGATCGCGCATCGGACTCGTGTACGGCCAGATGAACGAGCCACCGGGCGCCCGTCTCCGCGTCGCGCTCTCCGCCCTGGCCGTGACCGAATATTTCCGCGACGAAAAGAACCAGGACGTGCTGTTGTTTGTCGACAACGTCTTCCGGTTTTCGCAGGCGGGCTCCGAGGTGTCCGCGCTCCTGGGACGCACGCCCAGTGCCGTCGGTTACCAGCCCACACTCGCTGCCGAGATGGGCGATCTCCAAGAACGCATCACCTCCACCAAGAACGGTTCGATCACCAGTTTCCAGGCGGTCTATGTCCCCGCGGATGACCTGACGGATCCGGCGCCGGCGACCACCTTCGCGCATTTGGACGCCACCATCGTGCTCGAACGTTCCATCGCCGAGCTGGGCATTTTCCCGGCCGTCGATCCCTTGGCCTCGAATTCCCGCGCGCTCGCTCCGGAAATCGTGGGCCAGGAACATTATGACGTCGCGCGCGGCGTGCAAAAAGTGCTCCAGCGGTATCGCGACTTGCAGGACATCATCTCGATTCTCGGCATGGACGAACTTTCGCCCGAGGACAAGACGAGTGTGAACCGCGCGCGCAGGATTCAAAAATTCCTGAGCCAGCCCTTCACCGTGGCGCAGGTGTTCACGGGTCGCGAAGGCAAGCAGGTGCCCGTTGCGGAAACAGTGCGCGCCTTCAAGGAAATCCTCGAAGGCAAACACGATGACGTGGGCGAGGCGAATTTCTACATGAAGGGCACCATCGACGAGATCAAGGAGTGATGCCATTCGCGCGTTCCTCCTGACCTGTCCACATTCAATCGCATGGCCACACTCAAGCTGGAAATAGTCACCCCGGAGGCGAAGATTTATTCCGAGGACGTGGACATGGTGACATTGCCCGGCATCGACGGCGAGATGGGCATCTACCCGCATCACGTGCCTTTGATGACCCAGGTGGTCGCCGGCGAACTGGTGGCCCGCCACGGAGGCCGCGACTATTTCCTGGCGGTCGGTGAGGGGTTTGTCGAGATCACCGGCGAGCGCGTGGCGGTCATGACCGACATGGCGATCCAGGCGGATGACATCGATGAGATGAAAGCGGAGGAAGCCCGCAAGCGGGCCGAGGCGCGGCTTGCCGAGAAACTGGGCGATGAGGAGACGGCGTCGGTGCAGGCAGCGCTGGCGCACTCGCTGGCCCAGCTCAAGGTGAAACGCCGCCAGCGTTCCTAAAGGGCGCTGCGCAGCGGGTGTAGCGCGGACTGGCAGTCCGCTGTTTCGCCGGTTGGCAACCGGCAGAGCCACGCACTAACCCATCGCGCGCCGTTCATTGCATTGCGTCGCTCACACCAGGCCGGCGCCCTGCGGAGTGCCCCTCCGCGAAACAGCCGATTGCCAATCGGCGCTACGCGTCGGCTGTAGCGCGGACTGGCAGTCCGCTGTATCGCCGGTTGGCAACCGGCAGCGCCACCCACTTGCCCAACGGTTTTCAAGTTGATTCGCACTCGATGGTTTCCGTAGCGTCGCCCGCATGAAGCCATTTCTCCTTGCCGGCCTGCTGCTGGCATTTGCCTTTCCCCATTTCGCCGCGGAAAAATCGCTGACCATCGCCGTCATCCCCAAGGGCACGACGCATGAATTCTGGAAGGCGATCAATGCCGGGGCCTTCAAGGCGCGGGATGAACTGGCTCTCCAGGGCGTCAAGGTGGACGTGATTTGGAAGGGGCCTTTGAAGGAGGACGATCGCGATCAACAAATTCAAACGGTCGAAAACTTCATCACCCGCCGCGTGAACGGCATTGTGCTCGCCCCGCTCGATTCGCAGGCGCTGGTGCGCCCCGTCAATGCCGCAGCTCGCGCGAAGGTGCCCGTGGTCATCATCGATTCAGGTCTGAAATCCAGCAATTACATCAGCTTCATCGCCACCGACAATTACAAGGGCGGTGTGCTGGCCGGCGAACATCTGGGCAAATTGCTCGGCGGAAAAGGCAACGTCATCCTGCTGCGTTATGCGGTCGGATCGGCCAGCACGGAGGAACGCGAAGCCGGCTTTCTCGATACACTCAAAAAAAGTTTTCCAGACCTTAAGCTGATCTCCTCCGACCAGTATGCGGGGCCCACCCGGGAGACGGGTTACCAGGCTTCGCAAAATCTCCTCAACCGTTTCGCGAGGGACGTCAATGGCATCTTCGCCCCCTGCGAGCCCCCGACCATCGCGATGACCAAGGCATTGCGCGATCGCGGGCTGGCCGGCGGGAAGGTGAAGATGGTCGGATTCGATTCCGGATCCCAGTCGGTCGCGGATCTCAGGAATGGTGATGTGCAGGGGTTGGTGGTTCAAAACCCGGTTTTTATGGGCTACAAAGGCGTGATGACCCTGGTCGAACATCTCAAGGGTCTTCCCGTGAAAAAGCAGATCGACACCGGTGTGGTGCTGGCGACCTCCGAGAACATGGACCAGCCGGAGGTGAAGGACCTGTTGTATCCGCCCATCGAGAAGTACCTGAATTCCAAATGAACTTTTCGATCGCCCTGCTTATCGCGCCGCCCGGCGGGACGTTGAAACCGTCTTGAATTGGCAATGGCCTCGCCCCCGGGAAGCCGCCGTCGTTGGTTGAACCAGCTCAGCCCCTTCTTCGGACTGTTCCTGGTCGTGACGATTTTTGCGGCAAGCCTGGCGGTGACGGATGTCGCGGCGGAACGCAAAAAAAATCCCGGGAGCTGGATGGCCGCCGCCCGAAAATGTTCCTACGACGGCTTCAACGCGTTCATCAGCATCAGCAATTTTAAAACCGTCCTGGTGCAGACCGTCATCGTTGCTCTCGGCGCGCTCGGCATGACGCTGATCATCGTCGGCGGGGGGATCGATTTGAGCGCCGGTTCGTCGGTTGCGCTGACCAGCGTGCTGGCTGCGACGCTCCTGCTCCGGGGACTGCCTCCGACGATAGCGGTCGCGCTGACGCTCCTGGCGGGCGGGTTTATCGGCTTGCTGAACGGCGCATTGATCGCCGGGTTCAGGATGATCCCGTTCATTGTCACGCTGGGCATGATGGGGATTTGCCGGGGCGTCGCGAAATGGATCGCCAATAATCAAACGGTCAATGCCCCGGAAAACTCGAAGGTCAGCGACTTGATGATGTCGGTGGACCTGGATCACCTGTTTCCGTTGCCGGCCGGAGTCTGGCTCGCGGTGGCTTTGGGAATCGTGCTGTCGGTGGTAATGCGGCAAACGGTTTTTGGCAGGCATGTGTTTGCGCTCGGTTCCAATGAAATGGCGTCGCGCTTGTCCGGCATTCGCGTTCATCGCCAGAAAGTTTTGATCTATTCATTGGCAGGCTGTTTCTTCGGGTGCGCCGGGCTGATGCAGATGGCGCGGCTGTCGCAGGGCGATCCCTCGGGAGCGGTGGGATTGGAGCTGGATATGATCGCGGCGGTCGTCGTGGGAGGGGCGAGTCTCAGCGGCGGCACCGGCAGCGTTCTCGGCTCCATGATCGGCGCGCTGGTTATCCAGACCTTGCGCGCTGGATCGAGCCTGATGAACTGGCCCACCTTTACCCAGGAGATCATCATCGGCGCGGTTATCATCCTGGCCGTCGGCCTCGATCGATGGCGACACGCAAAAGGATAACCTTCCATGCCATGAAGTGCCGACACGATGAAGTCCCGATGTTGACCACGCCGATGTTCCCGAACATGGTTCAACGCTCGATGATCATTTCGATTTTCACCCGGCTTCCATGGCTGACGGTGCTTGTGGCAACAGGAACCGTCGTCGTTGCTGGCGTTTTTGCGCAGGCCGCTTTTGCCGCCGATGCCAGGCCGGCAGCGGGTCTGGTGGCCACTTTCCAGTCCGGCGATCGAACTGACACCGTCGCAGTGCCGGGAGTCGCCCTTTACATCGAGGCCGGCAAACCACCCACACCGTTTCTGGCGGGCGGAAAATTCACTGTCACGTGGGAGGGAGCGGTGAACGCGGATCTGCGCGGCCAGTTCCTGTTTCAGGCCGAACTCAACGGCAGCCTCACGGTTGAAATCAACGGAGCGATGATTTTGGAAGCCCTCAGGGATGGCGGGGCATCGCCGCTCAGCAAGGCGGTGCAACTCAACAAGGGCGCCAACCGTTTTAAGGCGATCTTCACCAGTCCTCCCGGCGGCGATGCATTCGTGCGATTGTCATGGACGGAAAAAGGAACCAACACGGCGCCCATCCCCGCTGTGGCATTCAGCCATGCGACATCCCTCGCGCTGGAGAAGAGCTCGATGCTTCGGCTCGGACGCGAGCTGTTCCTCGAGCATCGTTGCATCCGTTGTCATACCGGCGCCAAATCCCTGACGAACGCCCTTCCGGAATTGCAAATGGACGCGCCCTCTCTCGAAGGGATCGGAACGAGGCGCAATTATGAGTGGTTGAGCCGGTGGATTCTGGATCCGAAAACGATGCGCGCGTCGGCGCGGATGCCGAAGCTGTTGCACAATCCCACCGCCAGGGAGGACACCCAAGGCATCGCGGCCTACCTGGCCTCTCTGAAGGGCGGCGCCGAAACAAAGGCTGGGACTGTCGCTTATCAGACACGTCAGGCGCAGCAAAAAGTGGAAGGCGACGACGCAGCGCCTGCCTTGGATCCGAAGCCGCTTTATGAACGGTTGAATTGCATTGGCTGCCACAATCCGCCCGACGCGGCGCAACCGGATCCGGCTAAGATGTCGCACAGAACGATTCCGGAAAAATTTCCGCGCGGCGCCCTGGCGGACTATTTGCGGGCTCCGGCGAGGGACTATTCGTGGACGCGGATGCCCGATTTTCACTTGAGCCCGGAAGAGGCGAAGGAACTGGAGGATTACCTGTTCAAGGCCGCGCCGAAGCCGGAGTTGAAAGAGGCGCCGACCGATGTGGCGCTCGTCTCCAAAGGCCGTCAGCTCGTGCAGACCGCGGGTTGTCTGAATTGCCACGCGCTCAAATTGCAGAACCAGTTTCATTCACCCGACCTCGCGCGACTGGTGGCTCCGGCTGTGAATGCCCCGTCATTGCCGGCGCGAGGTTCGTGCCTGGGCGACCAACCGGTTGCGGACCATGGGTTTGGCGCCGCGGAAAAAGCCGCGTTGCAGGCTTTCCTTCATTCCGACGGCGCGTCGCTCAGCCGCGATGTCCCTGCTGACTTCGCCGAGCGGCAGACGCGTCTGTTAAACTGCAACGCGTGCCACGGGCAGCTGGAGGGATTCCCGCCGCTGGAACTTCTGGGTGGCAAATTAAAACCCGAGTGGATGGCAAAATTCATCGGTGGCGACATTCCCCACAAAATGCGTTTCGACACGCATCCGCGGGGGATGACGTGGCTGGAAGCCCGCATGCCGGCCTTTCGTTCGCGTGCGTTCCCTCTCGCCGCCGGCCTGGCTGCCGAACAAGGATTCCCGCCGAAGTCTCCGCCCGAATCGGCCGTGAACACGGAACTGGCTGAGGCCGGCCGGAAAATTGTCGGGAAGGACGGCGGTTTTCAATGTGTGGTCTGCCATGGTGTGGGTCCGCTCCTGGCAACGGATGTTTTCGAGAGCGAAGGGATCAATCTGGCATGGTCGGCGGATCGGCTGTTGCCCTCCTTTTTCCGGCGTTGGGTGCGCTCTCCGACGAGCGTGGATCCGCAGACCAAAATGCCTGTTTTTTTTGAAGAGCCCAAAACCGCCTTGACCGAAATATTGGACGGAGATTCCGAGAGGCAAATCAGCGCGATATGGGAATACATCCGGTTGCGCGAGAAAATGCCGGCGCCAAAAACGGAATAATTTCGAGGCCCGGGCGGGATGGGGATGAGTTTCCATTTCATTTTCCGATGTTGCCAATTTTCGGCGCGCGATTCACGCTGCGCCCTCACGCATATTCTATGAAATCCAAATCCATTTTTTTGACGATCCCGGTTGTGGCAGCCCTCGCTTTTTCGGCGAACGCCGGCGAGTGGATCACCCTTTTCGACGGCAAGCCGACGACTCAATTGCGGGGCTACCGGATGAAGGAGTTTCCAACCAATAACTGGGTTATCGAGGATGGGGCGCTCAAGACCGTTCCCGGAAAGGCCGTGGATTTGGTGTCGGTGGACAAATTTGAGAACTTCGAGCTCGAGTTCGAATGGAAGGTGGCGCCGGGTGGAAACAGCGGGGTCATGTATCACGTGGCCGAGACTGGCAGCGCGCCCTACAACACCGGCCCCGAATACCAGGTGCTCGATGATGACAAGCATGGTGACGGAAAGAATCCCCTCACCAGCGCGGGCTCGCTGTATGCGCTCATCGCCCCCAACAAATCAAAGTCGCTCAAGCCCGTCGGCGAATTCAATTCCACCCGTATTGTTTTCAACAAGGGGCATGTCGAACATTGGTTGAACGGCAAAAAGGTGGTGGAATACCAGTGGGGCAGCGATGAGGTGAAGGCGCTTGTTGCGAAAAGCAAATTCGCCGGGATGAAGGATTTCATGTCCCAGAACGAAGGGTATGTCGACTTCCAACATCACGGGCAGGAAGCCTGGTTCCGCAATATCCGCATTCGCAAACTGTAACCGGCTCGTCCCGCCCCCATCGCTCCTGCCGATGAAAAGCGCTCTTCGATTTCTCGTGTTCGGATTACTCGCGAGTTTTGCCCTCGTGACACGTGGCGCCGGGGAGACTCCGGACGAATGGCGCTCGCTGTTCGATGGAAAATCCTTCACCGGCTGGCGCGGTTACGGCAAAACGACAATGCCGTCAAAGGGCTGGCGCGTTCAGGACGGCATGATCCTGAAGGTAAAAGGCGAGCAAGGCGGCGATATCATCACGGAAAAAACGTTCGAGGATTTCGACATTCGCTGGGAGTGGCGCATCGCCAAAAATGGCAACAATGGATTGAAATACCTGGTGACGGAGGCGAGGTCGAACGGGCCGGGGCACGAATACCAGATGCTCGATGATGACGGGCATCCGGACGGCAAACGCGGGCTCAAGCGCCAAACCGCGTCATTTTACGATGTGTTGCCGCCCAAAAAGGAACGAAAGCTCAACGCGCCCGGGGAATGGAATTCCTCGCGGGTGCTTCTCCAAGGCACGCATGTCGAGCATTGGCTCAATGAGGAAAAAGTTCTCGAATACGAGCTGGGAAGCGACGCGGTCAAGGCGGCGGTTGCCGCCAGCAAATTCAAGGACGCGCGAGGATTCGGGGAGCGGGCGCGGGGGCACATCATGCTGACGGATCACGGGGATGAATGCTGGTTTCGCAATATCCGGATCCGGGAGCTGCCGGCCAAACCAGCCGCCGGCACCAATCCTTGAACGCAGCCTTCAAGTCGCGGCTGAATGGCCTTCGTCCAGCACACTGCGGACGAGGTCGGAGAGGGTGGCGGGCTGATAAGGTTTGCCCAGAAAACGATCCACTTTGACGGGGGAACGGAGAGCGATTTCGGCACTGGCGGTACCGCTGACCATCACAATTTTCAAATCCGGATTGGCCTGTTTACATTTTTCGATGAGGTCGAGCCCGTTCATCTTGCCCAGGGCGTAATCGGTGACGAGCAGATCCGGCGGCGGGCGGGCGCTGAGAAACGATTTCAACGCGGCTTCGGGGTCGAGAAATTTCCTGAGGGTATAACCGTCGGACTGAAGCGAAACTTCCAACAAATCGAGCAGCGTGGGCTCGTCATCGACGAGGTAAACGACCGGCTTTCGTTTTCGCGCTTGCCCGGTGGCGCTTTTTTGAGGTGCAGACATGCAGCGGCCTTTGCCGCGTTGACACCAGTAAACAATGGCCGCCCGCCGCTTGGCAAGCGCAGTTTCTACCGGAGCTTTTTCACGAGCACTTTCGATTTGCGCCCGCTGGCGTCATATTTTTCGCGCCGGCTCGGCGGCAAATCATCGGGTGTTCCTTCGACAAATCCGCATTTGCTGATGAAATAGTTGAAGGCCTGCGTCGAGAGGGCGATCAGCTGGGCCAGGCCTTGTTCGCGCGCCTTGCTCTCGGCGAAATTGATGAGCTTCTTGCCGATGCCCTGGTTTTCATGCGACGGGCTGACGTAGAGGAAGCCGAGCTCGCCCTTGTCCTGGTCGGCATACGTGTGGAGCGCCACGCAGGCGACCGGGTTTTTGTCGATCTCGAAAATGAAATAATCAGCCAGGCTTTTCTCCACGGTGGCACGGGTGCGTTTCACCAGTTCATCCGTGTCCACCGCTTTCTTCGTCAACAATAGAAGGCTCCGCACATCCTTTTTCATTGCGCGCCGAATCTGCTGGTATTCATTGGCGTAAATCAGGGTTCCGATCCCTTCATTGGAGAACACCTCGGCCAGCAAGCCTTCATCCACCATGCCGTTGATCAAATGGACCCGCGGAACGCCCGCCTTGCAGGCGGCGGCCGCATGCGCCGCCTTGGAAAGCATCTCGGGCAGGATTTCGTTCTTTCGGCTGACCAGGATCGCATCCAGATCACTTGCCAGGATCTGCCGGATCAGTTCGCCCTGATGAAACAGTCCGTCATGCGTGGTGATGAAGATGAGCTTTGTCGCCTTGAGCGCTTCGCCCAGCGACACCGCCACGTGATCGGAATTCACCCGATAAGTTTTGCCGTCCCCGTCGAAACCCAGCGGCGGCACCACAGGTATCAGCCCCTGGGCCAGCAGGTTTTGAAACAGCTCGACGTCCACGCGCTCCACCTTGCCGGTGAATAAATGGTCCACTGCATGAATGATGCCCAGGGGATGAGCGATGATGCCGTTCGTGGTCACGGCGCGCAGATCGTTTGCGGACAATCCCTCCAGGATTTCATGCGTCAACCGGTTGGCCGCGGTGAGGGATAGCTGGAGGGTTGGGGCGTCGGTGATGCCTGTTCCAAAGAGATCCGTCGGTTTGAGGCTTTGTTGTTCGCCCAACGTTTTAATCTGGGCGGACGCCCCATGCACGATCACGACGCGGATGTTCAGCGAACGCAGGACCGCGATATCCAGGAGGATGTTCGCGAAATTTTCGTCGGTGATGATCGCGCCGTCGATCGCCAGGATGAACACCTTTTCGCGGAACCTGGGAATGTATTGGAGAATGCCCCGTAAATCAGTCGGTTTCATTACAAGGATTCAACGTCCGCAAAGGGCGGCAGAATGGTCTTTCATATTGGCTCGCGCGGGCACGATGCCTGCCGGCCTCTGGAAGATCAAGGACGCCTCAGCCGATAGAATCGCGCCGCTTTGGTGGCGCTGAGGGTGATTGGATTCATGGATCCGCTCGGGGCATTGGTCCAGTTGGGCAATGCCAAATCCGCTGTCTCCTGCAAAACAAAACCCGGCGGTGAGGCCGTCCAGGAAATCGTAAGACTCGACAGCGACCGGGTGATGTGGAGCGCAGGAACAGAACTGTGCACGTTAACAAAAACACCTTCGGGATATGGGGATTGGCCGGGATCCAGATCGGAGGAGGAAATCAGGAGACGCCGCGGCGTCGAGCTGACCGGCGCGGATTCGCAGTTGGCGGTAAACGTGACGGTGAGATAAGTGCCCGGCGGCACGGTGAAGGGCGGTTTGGGGTTCCAATCGAGCCATGGTGCGGGCTGATCCGTGGTGATGCCGCTGACCACCAGCGGCGCGATCCCGTCATTGTGAATGCGGAAGGAATCTCCGTTCGGAGGGGGAACGATGCGACGGATCGCACTCGGCACATCCGGCATCGGCCCGATGTTTTCTGTTGAGGGAAATAGTCCCGATTGTTGGGGCGATCCAGTGGCGCGCAGAATGCGTTTGATGTCCTCGGGGGATAGGACGCTGCCGGTTCGTGATTTGTAGGCCGACTGGACCAGCGCACAGGCTCCGGCGACGATGGGGCTCGCCCCGGATGTCCCGCCGAATAAGCCCGTGAAATCGTTGTCGAACCCGGGTTCATCCCAACCGGCGAATCCCAGCGATGTGCCATAGCCGGTCGTCCAGATGGCCTCACCCCAGCCCTGCAAATCCACGGTGGATCCATAGTTTGAAAAATCGAGCCGCGAACGGGTGACTGAAGATCCGCCAAAAAACGGCGGTGCGCA
>JBEEGQ010000349.1:0-27838 GCA_041166945.1 Verrucomicrobiota bacterium | reverse complement strand
GCAGAACATGCCTGGACGCGGACAATCGTAAAACTACGAACCCACTGACTGGAAAGCCGGATGCGGGAGAACCGCCTGTCCGGTTTGGAGGGAGGGGTGGCGCTAACCCGCCATCCCTACCCCTATCCACCCGCGCGGTGCGCAGAATCCGATCGCGCTGGTTTCCCGGACCTGTCACGATGTGCCTGATGCTCCTCGGTGCGGTTTTCATCTCAGGCCAGCAATGGCTGGTGCCTGCGGCGGCGTTTCTCGCTGTTGCGGGCGGACTTCTGTGGTGGAGCTATCGATTTGCCCCGGCCTCGCCGGGACTGCGCGCGGCGTGTGTGGGATTGAAATTGATCGGCCTGCTGGCGCTGGCGGCCTGCCTTCTCGAACCGCTCTGGACCCGCCAACGCGTGAAGCCCGGCGCCAACTTCTTCGTCGTTCTCGCCGACAACAGCCAGGGACTCCAAATCAAGGATCGCGCCGGCACGGGCACACGCGGCGAAGCCCTCCGCGCGTTGCTCGTGGGACCACAGTCCAGCCCCTGGCAGGCCAAACTCGACGAGAACTTCCAGGTGCGGAGATATCTTTTCGACACCCGAGTTCAATCCACGCGCGATTTTTCCGAACTCGCCTTCGAAGGCCGCTCGACGGCGCTCGCTTCCGCGCTGAAATCCATTGCCGCCCGGTACCACGGCCAACCCCTCGCCGGCGTGCTGTTGCTCTCCGGTGGGAATGCCACCGACCTGACAGAGGGGGCTCTCGATGTGGCCGGACTGCCCCCGATCTATCCGGTCGTGATCGGGTCGGACGACGCGGTGAAGGACATCTCGGTTCAAAAAATCGCCGCCAGCCAGACCGTCTTCGAGGACGCCCCAGTGACCATCCAGGGCGAAGTGTCCGCCTCGGGCTACGGGGGTGGAAACATCGTGGCGCGCCTCATGGATGTGACCGCCGCCACCAACGCCGCCTCCGCCATCTCGAACAAGCTGTCGGGAACGACGGCGCGGCTCATTGCCAAACAGATCGTCAAAGCGCCGAAGGAGGGGGAAACGGCCGGATTCCGTTTCCAAATAAAGCCGGAGCGGCCGGGCCTGACATTTTACCGGCTGGAGGTGGCTGCGGAAGAGGATGCGGAAGAGGCCACGCTGGCGAACAACTCGCGGACGGTTGTGGTGGATCGCGGGCGCGGGCCGTATCGAATTCTGTATGTCGCGGGCCGTCCGAACTGGGAGTTTAAATTTCTGAATCGGGCGCTGATGGAGGACGACCAATTGCAGCTGGTCGGGCTCATCCGTATCGCGCGCCGCGAGCCCAAGTTTGATTTTCGCGGTCGCGAGGGAGAATCGAGCAACCCGCTGTTTCGCGGTTTTGGCAACCAATCCAAGGAGGATACCGAGCGATATGATCAGCCGGTTTTAATCCGGTTGAACACCCGCGATGAATTCGAGTTGCGCGGCGGTTTTCCCAAGGTGCCGGAGGATCTCTACGGCTACGACGCGATTATCGTGGACGACCTTGAAGCGGAATTTTTCACGCCGGACCAGATGGCCCTGGTACAAAAATTTGTCAGCGAACGGGGCGGTGGTTTTCTGATGCTCGGCGGGGCGGAATCATTTCGGGAAGGCAAATTTCAACGAACACCCATCGGCGATCTGTTGCCGGTTTACATGGATAATCCGCCCGAGACGCGGTCGCCGGGCCAGTTGCGAATCAACCTGACTCGCGAAGGCTTTCTTCAACCCTGGGCCCGGTTGCGCAACAATGAGACGGACGAGAAAAAGCGGCTCACGGACGTCGCGCCTTTTGGCGTTTTGAACAAGGTGCGCGGCGTCAAACCGGGCGCCAGTGTGATCGCCACGGTAAGCGACGAGAAGAACGCGGTTCATCCTGCCATCGTCGCTCAACGGTTTGGAAACGGCCGGGTGGGAGCGGTTCTCCTGGGCGACATCTGGCACTGGGGTTTCAAGGATGAAGCCAGCCATCGCGACATGGACAAGGCTTGGCGCCAGCTCACGCGCTGGCTGATTGCCGACGTGCCCAAGGCGATCGATTTGCAAGCCCAGCCCAGGGCCGGCGACCCTGACAACGCCGTGCTCCTGCAAATCAGGGCGAAGGACAAAAGATTTCTTCCCATCGACAACGCCACCGTCTCGGTGCTGGTGCACAAAGCAGATGTCGCGGGTTCCAATGCGGTCCGGATTACCGCGGAACCATCGGCGCGCGAGGCCGGATTATTCGAGGCGATATACGTGCCGCGTGAAACAGGCGGCTACCAGGCGCAGGCGATTGTCACCGGCGAAAACGGGGCGGAGCTGGGTCGGGCGGAAGCGGGCTGGACCTCGGATCCCGGCGCGGATGAATTCCGCTCGCTGAAACCGAACAAAGCATTGCTCGAAAGCATCGCGAGGCGCACCGGGGGCGAAATGGTTCCCGCCGGCGGCCTCGACGCGTTCGCCGCGATGCTTCCCAACAAAAAAGCGCCGATCACCGAATCGTGGTCTTCGCCGCTCTGGCACCAGGCTGGAGTTTTCCTGTTTGCGCTGGCCTGTTTTGTCACGGAATGGGGGTTGCGTCGATGGAGGGGCCTGGCGTGAGCGGGATGTTGGAGCGCCAGGCAGGCGCCCCCTGCGAAGCGCCGCTCGAACCCGCGCTGGACCGGAGACGCGGCGCGCCGTTCATCGATCGATCGGTTCTTCCCCACGAAATTATTTTCTCCGCATTTCTGCTCGTCACCTGGCTGCGCCTCGCCGCCCGTGGCGGGATCGCCGGCGCGCCCGGGATCGCCTTTGCCCTGTTTCTTGTTGGCACTGCCGCGGTGATCGCATGGGCGCGGAAAAACCCGAGCCCGTTCCGCTGGCGCATCCGGCTGTTGTTTTATCCTGCGTTGATGGGCGCATCTTTTTACATGCTCACGCCGGCCATGGAAGAATTGCACGTCCCGGCCGCTGATGCGCTGCTGAACCGCTGGGACATCGCTTTGCTCGGTACCAACCTGAGCGTCGCATGGCAGCGGTTTCAGGCGCCCTGGCTGACAGACGTGATGATGGTCGCCTATCTTTTTTATTTCATTTACCTCGTGGGCGGGCCGGCGACCTATTGTGTGCGGGATTTGCCCAGGTTCAGGCTTTTGTTCGTTGGAATGTTCTCGGTGATGGGCCTGGGTTATCTGGGATATACCATCTGGCCGGCGACGGGGCCTTACGAACATCTCCGTTTTGAACGACCGTTGGCAGGCCACTGGTTGACTTCGCTGGCAACGCCGGTCGTCAAGCGCGGCAGCAACGGAGTGGATGTGTTTCCGAGCCTGCACCTGGCCGTTTCGCTCTATCTGCTCGGCTTCGACTGGTGTTTTGATCGCCGCAGGTTTTGGTGGGTCCTCGCGCCCTGCCTCGCTTTGTGGGTGTCGACGATTTACCTCCGCTACCATTACTTCGTGGATCTGCTCGCGGGAACTGTCCTGGCAGCGGTGGGATGGGCGGTGACGGCGGCGTGGGCCCGGTTCGAACGCTCCGCCACTGGCGTGCCACGGTAGATCTGTCTGGCGGCCGGTCAGCTCAACCGCATCGGCATCACCACGTAAAGAAACGGGCCATTGATTTTGAGGACGCCGGGGCTGAGCTCGTCGATGAGTTCGATGAAAACCTCATCCTGTGTGAGGGCATTGAGGGGCTCGATGAGATAACCGGGGTTGAAAGCGATTGCCATGTCCTTGCCCTTGTAATTGATGGCGAGGGTTTCGCGGGCTTCCCCGACATCCGGGCTGTTGGCGGTGATGGCGAGATTGTTTTTGCTGAAGTTCAACTTCACCGAATTCTGCTTTTCGCTCGTCATGATCTCCGCCCGCTTGAAGGCATGCATCAATTCCTCGCGCGCGAAGCTCACACGCTCCTTGGCTTCGCCCGGGATTACCTGGCGATAATTCGGATAGTTCCCTTCGATGAGTTTTGTGATGACGAGCGTGACGCCCCCCTTTTCATCCTTCAGGGCGAACGCGGCCTGATTATCAGTGAAATTGATTTCGGCATCGCCCTTTTCCTGGAGCAGGCGGACCAGTTCGTTGACGGCCTTTGCGGGCACGATGAATTCGCCCTGGCTGGTGGCGGCCAGATCGACCTCTTCATCGACCAATGCCAGCCGCCGCCCGTCCGTAGCCACCATCGTCAGCTTGTGTTCCTTCAGACTAAAAAAAATTCCGTTCAGGACGTACCGGCTTTCGTCATTGGAAACCGCGAAATAGGTTTTTTTGAGCATGCCGCGGATTTTTTCCTGGGACAGCGTCACTTTTCGGTCGTCCTTGAATTGGGGCAGCGGTGGAAATTCCTCGGGGCCAAGGCCTCGGATCTTGAAGAAGCTGGATCCGGAACGGATGGAACAGGAATTTTTGTCGTCCACCTCCATGTCGATCTCGCTGCTGGCCAGCTCGCGGGCGATGCCGAAGATCTTTTTTACCGGCAGCGTCGTCGCGCCCCCCTTTTTCACCGTGGCTTCAACGGAACAGGAAATCGTCACGTCCAAATCGGTGGCTGTCAGCTCCAGGCGCGAGCCTTCGGCGCGCAAAAGCACATTGGAAAGGATCGGCAGCGTGGTGCGTGTACTGACGATGTTCTGCACGGACTGCAACCCGGCCAGGAGTTGGTCTTTGGCGATGGTGAGATTCATTACAGCCTTACTATGTATCTTTTAACCTGATCTAACTCAGTAGTATTAAGGGGTGTGAATAAGGTAAAGGACCGTAGGTGTCAAGTTTGGGTCAGGCACTTGCGTCGAAAAACGGATGTGAAGAACTCCGGGGATCGTCCCGGCAATAAAACCCAACCCGGACTTCCCGGAGAGGCTCAATATTTGTTCACAAGCTGTTAGGCTAGTTGTGGAGACCTTTTCAGCCGCGACGGGACGGTTGTTAGAAACTATTCAAAACGTCGAGCAGCTGGCGCAACCGGCCATAGTCGCGTTTGTTGAATTCAAAACCGATTCGCGGCAGATCCGGCACCTGGTTGTCTTCGCGCTCCTCGGCGGTAGCCTCCATGATTTGGATCCGCCCGCTGGTGATGATGTCCGCAAAATCCTGGTTCAATCCCTCCACGGCACTTTCCGCCGGCGGATGTTGCAGCCGGATCACCAGCAGATCCCTCACAAAACGCATCGAGTGATAGTTGCGGTAAAACCGGGTGATAAACCGGACCGCTTCCTCGCTGCTGTCGGTGGTGTGATATAGATTCAAATCCTCCGGCGAGATCAGGCCGTTCCGCAGCAAATGCTCGCGAATATGCTTGTCCCAGGTTCTCCAATACGCCCCGCCGGGCCGGTCCATGAGCACCAAAGGCATCAACTTCGCCTTGCCCGTCTGCATCAAGGTCAGTGCTTCATAACCCTCGTCCATGGTTCCAAAGCCCCCCGGGAATAGAACAATGGCATCTGAATGCCGTACGAAAGTGAGTTTGCGCGTGAAGAAATACTTGAAGGTGATCAGCTTTTTGTCGTCCTGGATGACCGGGTTGGCTCCCTGTTCCCACGGAAGCCGTATATTGGCGCCAAAGCTTCGCTCCGGTCCCGCGCCTTCGTGCCCGGCCTGCATGATGCCCGGCCCCGCTCCCGTGATCACCATCCAGCCCGAATCGGCGATGCGCCTGGAGAATTCCACCGCCTGCTGATATTCCTGCTTGGACGGCGCCGTTCGAGCGGAACCGAACACCGTCACCTTGCGCGTTCCGGCCCAAGGGGCAAAAAGCTTGAAAGCGTAACGCAGCTCGCGAATGGCTGTCGCGATCACCCGAACATCGCCGCGCCCTTCCACGTCCCGCATCAATTTTAAGGCCTGTTCAATGATATCTCCAACCAGGTCTTCATTGTGACCGCCGCCTTTGTAAGTGATGAGCTCGTCAATCCGCCGTTTTAGCCCCGGATCCGCCTGCGGCCTCTCGTACTTTTCCATGCGCCGACACTAACCGGCACAAGAGCAAAAGCAATAGATTCAGCCCCCCCGCGGCTGACACCCCGGAGTTCGCCCGTCCTCGGGCGCAGCAAGCCCTCTGCGCAACCGGGCCTGGGGCTGGATGACAAGAGCCTGCCGCGCGCGCCGCGCGGAGAAGGCGTTTTATTGTCGGCGCCGCACGCCGCGCCGCTGCATCCGTGCGCGCAGGAAATCGAACAGCGCCAGTTCGAGGGGCTGGTCGGTGCCAAACCGATGATAACCGATGCCGAGCTTTTCGCAGATGGCGCGGGCGGCAGCGATGTGAGCGTCGAGTTGGCGCCGGTAATTCGCCCGCGCATGCCCCGGATCCAGATAGATTTCACGACCGGATTCCAAATCCAGAAACAGGGCGGCCTTGTCGAATTTCAGGCTTAACTCCGCCGGATCGAGCAGGTGAAACAACAAAACCTCATGGCCGGCGGCCGTCAGTCGTCCCAGGTTTTTCTCCAGCGATTCGATGGGCGCGAGCAAATCCGAGAGCAGCAACATCACGCCGCGTTTGCGGACAATTTCGACGATGCGTTGAAGGGGAGCCTCGAGATTGGTGGCGGCACCGCTGGCCGGTTTTTCGAGGGCCAACATCAAGTGACGCAGATGCCCGGGCTTGTGGCGGGCGGGCAGATAATCCCGGATCCGCTCGTCGAACGTGAGCAAACCGGTGGCATCGCCCTGTTGATGAAGAAAGAGGGCGAGGGTTGCCGCAAGGGTGTTGGCGTATTGCGCCTTGGTGTAGCCGACAGACCCGAAGCCCATCGAGCGGCTATTGTCCACCAGCAGATAACAGCGCAAGTTGGTTTCGTCCTCGAATTTCTTGATGTAAAACCGATCGGAACGGGCGAGCAAACGCCAGTCAAGATACCGGGTGTCGTCGCCCGGCGAATACTGGCGGTATTCGGTGAACTCCACCGAGAATCCGTGATACGGACTTCGATGCAGACCGGTCCAAAATCCTTCGACGACCACGCGGGCCCGCATCTCCAGGTTGCGAATGGCCATGAGGGCCTTCGGCGAGACGAAGCCGGTCCTGGAGTCAACGGTCACCGCGCGAGTGTGCGCGAACGCCCGCTCACCGCAAGCGCAAGTTGCCGGCGGCCCGCCTGAAAGGCAGGGCTATTGAACGTTCAAGGGATGGGCGCCTCCTCTCCCCCTCCCTCTCCTCCATTTCGGAAATGGAGGAGAGGGTGCCCGAAGGGCGGGAGAGGAGGAGAGCCTTTTCTGTCGCCAATCTGCCGGCGCTTCGCTTCAATGCGGAGCCACAATCCGAAACTTCAAACGCCTGAAGCCATGAAGCGTTTTTCTCTCCCGCTCGTCCTGGCCGCGCTTGCTCTGGTATCGCCGGCGCCCGCCGCGCAGTTCGAGCTCGGCCCGCATCATTTCACCGTTCCGGAGGGATTCACTGTCGAGATCGCCGCGCCCGCTTCCCTGGCCTCCCGGCCGATCGAAGCGGACTTCGATGAACAGGGACGCCTGTATGTGACCGATTCCGCCGGGTCCAACGAAAAAATCGACAAACAGCTCGCGGATAAACCGCATCGCATCCTCCGGTTGGAGGATACGAACGGCGATGGCATTTTCGATACGTCGATCGTTTTTGCCGACAGGATGATGTTCCCGGAAGGATGCATGTGGAAGGACGGCTCACTCTATGTGTCAGCCCCGCCCAGCATTTGGAAACTGACCGACACCAACAATGACGGCGTGGCGGACATTCGGGTGGAATGGTTCAAAGGCCAGACGCTGACCGGTTGCGCCAACGATCTTCACGGCCCGTATCTGGGTCCGGACGGCTGGATCTACTGGTGCAAAGGCGCTTTCGCCCGGCAGACCAACATCCTGGGCAATGGAAAAACCTTCGTCTCCCGAGCCTCCCATATTTTTCGCGCTCGAGCGGATGGAACGGGGCTCGAACCCATCATGACGGGTGGCATGGACAATCCGGTGGGTCTCGCGTGGACCGCGGAGGGCGAGCTCGTTTTGTCCGGCACTTTTTTTCAGCATCCGGGAGGAGGCCGGCGCGACGGTCTCATTCACGTTTTGTATGGAGGGGTGTATGGCAAGGAAAACGATGCGCTCGATGGCCATCCGCGCACCGGCGAGCTGTTGCCGATCATGACGCACCTGGGACCGGCAGCGCCGTGCGGCCTCGCCCGGTACGAAGCGGACGCGTTCGGAGCGGATTATCAGAACAACCTTTTCGCCTGTCAGTTCAACCTTCACAAGGTCTCGCGCCATGTCCTCAAGGAATCCGGTTCCACCTTCAGCACCGTCGACAGCGACTTCCTCGTTTCGGACAATGCCGATTTTCATCCCACCGATGTGATGGAGGACGCGGATGGCAGCCTGTTGGTGATCGACACCGGCGGCTGGTATAAGCTGTGTTGCCCGACGTCCCAGTTGCCGAAGCCCGACGTGTTCGGCGCGATTTATCGCATCCGCCGCAACGCCGCGCCGAAGGTGGATGATCCACGCGGATTAAAGCTGGATTGGGAAGGGATGAAGCCCGACGCGCTGGCCCGCTTGCTGGACGACAAACGGCCGGTCGTGTCCCGCCGCGCGATCGAGGCGCTCGTCCGAAACGGCACCAATTCATTGCCCGCGCTGGCAAAGCTCGTCCCAAATTCCAACGAGCCGGATCCCGCGCTTCGCCGCCCTCCCCCCGAACGGCTCCGCCATTTGGTTTCGACCCTGATTCGCATTCCAGGAAATCAATCCGTGATGTTATGGGAACGGGCCATCGCTGTTTCCAGCCAGGGTCGTGAACGCGACGAGGATCGTTACGCGGACTCCTGGTCGGCACGGATGGCCGTTTACAACTCCGCCGAGTTTCACGATTTGCGGGGCGGTTCGCGCCCCACGGTATCGGGACGTCTGCTGACAATGCGCGGAAATCTTCGGCGCGCTGCGATGATGGCATACAGCCGGTTGGGGGACACACTTTCGCCAGACATGGCGTTGCCCGACGACGATCGCAGCCTGCGACATGTCCTGATCGACGCTTTAATTCGCCAGGGCGATCTGCGGCTTCTGCACGAGGCCCTCGATGGTTCGAATGCGGACGCGCGGCATGTGGCGCTCGTAGCCTTGGACCAGATGCCGGTGGCAAACTTGAAGCCAGAACAGGTGATCCCGTTCCTCACCTCGACCAATCATTCGCTCAAGGCATCCGCCAATTGGATTATCGGGCACCATCCGGAATGGGCCGGCGCACTGGCCGGCCACTTGCGCGACCGCATCGCCACGGCGAATCTTTCCAGTTCCGAGCGCCTCGAACTGCAACAGCAACTCGCGCAATTTGCCAGGGAGCCGTCGATTCAAACGTTGGTCGCCACGACTGTGCGCGACCCTGCGGCGCTGCCGGCGTTACGGCTCATGGCGCTGCATGCCATGTCGGCCTCGCACCTGAAATCGGCGCCGGCGGACTGGGTGGTGGCCCTGGCGTCCCTTCTCAAAGCCGGCGATTCAAACGTTCTTTCTGACGTGATCGCAACGATCCGTGTTTTGCCGGTGAACCGTCGCGACGGTTCCGAGATCTCAGCCGCGCTGCTGCGGATCGCCGAGGACCCGAAGAATCCCGTCGAACTGCGGCTGAACTCGGCCGGCGCCCTGCCGGCGTCCATCGAGGATCCGTCCGCAAACCTTCTGGAGCTGGTGCTGACGAATCTTGCTGCGGACCGCCCCGTTGTCGTGCGCCGGCTCGCGGCAGATTCGCTTGCGAGGATTCGGTTCACCGATGGCCAGTTGCTCGGGCTGGCTGAAACCGCAAGGACGACGGGGCCGCTCGAGCTTCCACGCCTGCTGGCGGCTTTCGAGAAATCCACAAACGAAGCGGTGGGATTGAAGTTGATCGCCGCATTGCAGGAATCCAAAAGCAAATCGAGCGTTCATCCCGACTCGATGGCTTCGCGGTTCACCAACTTTCCAACGAGCGTGCGTGTGAAAGCCGGCGAATGGCTCGCCACACTTCAAACCGACGTGGCAAAACAAAAGGCGCGCCTCGATGAAATCGCCGTCAAGCTTTCGCTCAACGTTGACAAACCCGACATCCGCCGGGGGCAGGCAATTTTCAATGGCCAAAAAGCCGCCTGCTCGACCTGTCACGCCATCGGTTACCTCGGAGGCAACCTGGGTCCCGACCTGACTCGAATCGGGCAGGTGCGCACCGAGCGGGATTTGCTCGAGTCGATTGTGTTCCCGAGCGCCAGCTTCGTTCGCAGTTTCGAGCCGCTCATCGTGGTCACAAAATCCGGCGATGAACACAGCGGCATTCTGCGTCGCGATGCCCCCGACGAAATCGTCCTCGCCACCGGTCCGAACGCCGAGGTGCGCCTTTCGCGCGATGAGATCGTCGAGATGCGGCCCGGCGCGCTCAGCGTCATGCCGCAGGGACTCGATGAGCAGCTCACCCGCGTTGAGCTCGCCGATCTTCTAGCGTTTCTCAAGGCGACAAAATGGTGAAGGATCGCCTGTGAATTCCGTCGCCCCGGCTGGGATTGCGGAATGCGCCGGGATACTCGACAGGCGGGCGCTCCGCTGGAAGACTCGATTGCTGTGAACACAAAACAGTCCATTGTCACCCTCGATTTGGAAGGGGTCATCGTGCCCGAGATCTGGATCGCTGTGGCCGAGAAAACCGGCATCGTGGAACTGCGCCGCACGACGCGCGAGGAGCCGGATTACGACAAGCTGATGCGCGGCCGGCTGGCGCTTTTGGATCAGCACGGATTGAAGCTTTCGGACATCCAGGAGGTGATCGGCACGCTTCAACCGCTCCCGGGCGGCAAGGAGTTTCTGGACGAGTTAAGATCCATCGCGCAGGTGATCATCCTTTCGGATACCTTCGAGCAATTCGCCTGGCCGTTGATGCGTCAGCTGGGTTGGCCGGCGTTGCTGTGCCACCGGCTGGTCGTCGAGAAGGATCGTATCACGGGCTTCACCATCCGGATCCCCGCGCAAAAGCAGAAGGCCGTGGCCGCATTGAAGGGGCTCAATTACCACGTGATTTCAGCGGGAGACGCCTATAACGACACCGCGATGTTGAAGGAGGCGAACGTGGGTTTTCTGTTTCGGGCGCCGGAGAATGTGCGCCGCGAATTTCCGCAATTCCCGGCGGTGGAGGAGTACGGAGACCTGATGCAACGCATTCGCGCCGCGCTCTGAATTCAAAAGCGCTTGCGCGTCGGAAGGCGTGCCGTTATCAGTTTCGGCCCGAATGATGAACTATAAGATCTCCCGGCGGGCATCCGCGCTGGCGCCGTCGCTCACCCTGGCCATCGATTCGAAGGCCAAGGAGATGAAGGCACGGGGTGAGGACGTGGTGGGATTCGGCGCGGGCGAACCGGACTTCGACACGCCGCAGCACATCAAGGACGCGGCGGTAAAAGCGCTGGCGGAGGGGTTCACGAAATACACCCCGAGCAGCGGCATTCCCGAACTGCGCCAGGCCATCGCCGATAAATTCAAGCGCGAGAACGGTCTCTCCTACAAGCCAGGCCAGATCATCGTCAGTTGCGGCGGCAAACATTCCTGTTACAACGTCATTCTGGCGACATGCGAGGAGGGCGATGAAGTGATTATCCCGTCGCCCTATTGGCTGAGTTACCCCGAGATGGTGAAGCTGGCGGGCGCCACGCCGGTGATCCTGCCGGCGAGCGACAAGACGGAGTTCAAGGTCACGCCGTCGCAGTTGCGCGCGGCGATCACGCCCCGCACGCGTTTGTTTGTTCTCAATTCACCCAGCAACCCGACCGGCACGGTTTATACACCCGACGAGGTGAAGGCCCTCGGGGATGTGTGCATCGAGCGCGGGGTGCTGGTGATGAGCGATGAGATTTACGAGCACCTGCTTTACGACGGCGCGGTGCATCGGAGCGTGGCGAGCTTCTCGCCGGCGCATTACGATCACACCATCGTCGTGCATGGCTTTGCGAAAGCCTGGAGCATGACGGGATGGCGGCTCGGTTTTCTGGCGGCGCCGGAGCCGATCGCGAAAGCCATCGATGCCATCCAGAGTCATAGCACGAGCAACCCGACCAGTTTTGCGCAGAAGGGCGCGGTGGCGGCCCTGACAGGCCCCCAGGATCATCTCAAGGGCTGGCTCGCTGAATATTCGAAGCGCCGCGAGATTGCCCATGCGCGGCTTAACGCGATTCCTGGTGTGACCTGTGTCAACGCCAGGGGCGCGTTCTACCTGTTCCCGAATATCTCAGGCACCGGACTGAAGTCGGGGGAATTTTGCGCGCGGTTGTTGCAGGAGCAAAAGGTCGCAGCAGTGCCCGGCATCGCATTTGGAGCGGACGACTATTTGCGCATCAGCTATGCAACGAGCCTGGAGAACATCGAGAAGGGCCTCGAGCGGATGGACCAATTCGTTCGCGGTCTGAAATCCTGAGCGCGCCGTCCCTCAGACGGACTGCAGTGAAGCGTCGAGCACCTGCAGCATGAAGTCGGCGTCATTCGTGTTGATGCACATGGGTGGTTTGATGCGCAGGGTGTTGCCCCACAACCCGCCCTTGCCGATGAGCAGCCCCAGTTCGCGCGCCTTTTCGAACACCGCGATGCACTCCTCCTTCGCAGGCTCCTTTGTCTTGCGATCCTTCACGAGCTCGACGCCGAGCATCAGGCCGAGCCCGCGGACTTCGCCGATGACCGAATGTTTTTCTGCGAGTCGTGAGAGGCCGCTCTTGAGGTAGTTTCCGATTTTGAGCGAGTTGGCCTGCAGGCCTTCGCGATCGATGACCTCGAGCACCGCGCGGCCCTGTGCGCACACGACGGGGTTTCCGCCAAACGTATTGAAATGGATGCGGGACGCCAGAGATTTGGCAACCGCAGGAGTGGTGATAACCGCGGCGAGGGGACAACCGTTTCCAATCCCTTTGGCCATGGTCACGATGTCGGGAATGACACCCTGGGTTTCGAATCCCCAGTAATGTGTGCCGGTGCGTCCGAAACCCGGCTGCACTTCATCGGCGATGCAAACGCCGCCGGCCGCCCGCACATGGGCATAGGCGTGCCGCAGATATCCCTCGGGAAACACCACTGTTCCACCGACGCCCTGGATCGATTCGGCGATGAATCCGGCGATCTGTCCGGATGTGCCGAACTGGATCAGGCTCTTGACGTCGTCCGCATATTTGCGGCCCGCCTCGGGATCCTCATTGCCGTAGGGACCGCGGTAGGTGTCCGGCATGACGGCATGCTGCAAGCCGAAGCTGTGGGGCACGTTGAATTTCCAGGTGTGATGCGACGTGAGGCCCATTGTGGACTGGCTGCCGCCGTGATAGGCGTTGCGCAGGGCGATGAGATCGTAATTGCCGGTGTGCGCCCGAGCCATCAGCAACGCGAGATCGTTCGCTTCCGAACCGGAATTCGTAAAATAAATCACCTTCAGCTCGCCGGGCATTTTTGCCGCGAGGTCGCGCGCGTACAGCGCGATGTTCGGATGAAGATAGATCGTTGTGGTGTGCTGGATGAGCTCGTTTTGGGCGTGGGCGGCAGCGACCACGTGCGGATGGCAGTGCCCGACGCTCACCGTAACGATGCCGCCAAACCCGTCCAGGTAACGCCGTCCTTTTTCGTCGAACAGCCACTGCCCCTTGCCCTCCGCGATCAGGATCGGTTTCTTGTAATAGTGAAAGATGGCCGGGTTTAAAAACTGTTGGCGGAGCGCGAGGACCTCTTCGGGCGAAGGGCCGTTGTAAGGTTTCGGCGTGTAGTTGAACGGAGGCAGCACGGGCGGCGTCATGGAGGGATGATAAGGAACCGGCCGCGTAATGGAACGGGCAAATTTAGCTCCAGTGGCTGCGCCCGCTGGCGCAGGCTTGGCTGCCCTCACGCGGCCCTCAGGGCCGGGATGCGACCGGCATCGACGGCCGATCCCCCAGCTTCCGCAGCAACAGATAAACCACAAAGGCCACTCCAAACCCGACGAACCAGGCGTAATGGTAAATTCCCTGCAAGGCAGTCGGCACGCTCGCGCTGTCGATCCATTTCACCTGCACCAGAAAACCGGGGAGGCTTGGCAAAATCCCCGCGAGCAGCGCGATGAGGGCGGCGATGCTGAAGCCGCCTGTGTATCGATATTCGCCGTCCGCCTGGTAAAGGGCGACGAGGTTGAGCCGGCACCGGCGCCAGGCGAAGTAATCGGCGATGAGAATCCCCCCGATCGGTCCGAGCAACGCGCTGTAGGCGATGAGCCATGTGAAAATATATTGCCCGGGATCCGCCACCAGTTTCCAGGGCATCATCAACATCCCGATAATGCCGGTGATATAGCCGCCGGTTCGAAACGAGATTCTGGACGGGGCCACGTTGGAGAAATCATTCGCAGGACTGACGACGTTCGCCGCGATGTTTGTCGCCAGCGTCGCGATGCAAAGCGAAACCATGGCGACGACCAGGACAGCGGGGTTTTTGAACCGGGTCAAAACGTCCACTGGATTCCACAATGTTTCGCCGAAGATGAGGGTGGTGGCGGAGGTCACGGCCACTCCGATGAATGAGTAGAGCGCCATGGTCGTGGGCAGCCCGAGGGCCTGGCCCAGGACCTGGTCGCGCTGGGAAACGGCATAGCGCGAAAAATCAGGGATGTTCAACGAGAGGGTCGCCCAAAAACTGATCATGCCTGTGAGCGCAGGAAAAAAGTAGTTCCAGAATTGTCCGGCCAGCGGCTGGCCCGGCGCGAAGCGGGACGGCTGTGAGAGCATCGGCCCGAAGCCCCCGGCTTTGCGCCAGGCCCACCAAAGCAGCAGCAAGCCGAGGGCAATCAGGAGCGGCGCCTTGACGTTGAGCAAAAATCGAATCGTGTCGATCCCGCGATGGATGACCCACATGTTGATCGCCCAGAAGCTGAGGAAGCAGAGGAAATGCGCCGGAGTGATGTCCAGCAATGGCAGCGGCGTCCCCGACGCGATGCCGGGAAAAAAAACGGCGCCAATCTTATAAATCGCGTCTCCTCCTATCCATGTTTGAATGCCAAACCAGCCGCACGCCACCAGCGCGCGAAGGATGGCTGGGACATTGGCCCCCAGCGTGCCGAACGCCGCCCGGCAATAAACAGGGAATGGGATCCCGTAGCGTGTCCCCGCATGGGCATTGAGCACCATCGGCACCAGCACAATCAGGTTGGCCAGAAAGATCGTCAAAACCGCCTGCCACCAGCTCATCCCGCCGCCGATCAACGATGACGCGAGCATGTAGGTCGGGATGCAGGCCGACATCGAGATCCACAACGCCGCGAAACTGCCGACGCGCCATCGGCGTTCCGAGCGCGGGACCGGTGCGAGATCCGGGTTGAAGAGCCCGCCATTTTGAATTTCGATCCGCTGGCCTTCCGTCAGGTCGGATTGAAGGGTGTCCATTGAAATTCAGCCGCGCTGGTTCAATGGCAGTGCGTGTCGCTCGGGAGGTCCGCTGTATTGCGAAAGCGGCCTGATAAGTCGATTGTTTGCCAGCTGTTCCAGGATGTGCGCCGTCCATCCCGTGATGCGGGCCATCACGAAGATCGGAGTGTAAAAATCGATGTCGATGCCCATCATGTAATAGGCAGGACCGCTCGGGAAATCGAGGTTCGCGTGGATTCCCTTCTGCTCGAGCATGGTGGATTCGAGAATATCCGCGATATCGAGCCACTGGGATTGCCCGGTGAACGTCGCCATCAGGCGCCCGTATTTTTTCATCGTGGGAACGCGGGAATCGCCTTTCTTGTAAACGCGATGCCCAAAGCCCATCACCTTTCGCTTATCGCGCAGCGCGGCGAGCATCCATTCTCTGGCCTGCCCCGGGCTGCCGATTTCGAGCAGCATTTTCATCACCGCCTCGTTGGCCCCGCCGTGCAGCGCGCCTTTCAACGAACCGATGCCCGCGGTGACCCCGCTGTAAATGTCCGAGAGGCTCGAAACAACGACGCGCGCGGTGAACGTGGACGCGTTGAAACCGTGCTCCGCGTAGAGCACAAGCGACACATCGAACGCTTTCACAATCTCCGGCGCGGGCACCTTGCCAAAGCAGACGTGGAAAAAATTCGCGGCGATGCTGAGATCGGGCCGCGGCGGAATAATTTCGAGGCCTTTTCGAAGCCGGTAAAATGCCCCCAGCATCGACGGAATTTTCGCCAGCAAATCCAGGGCGCGCCGGGAATTGGCCGCCGCGTCCTCCTTCTCCGGCTCGGGATCCTCCATGCCGAGAAAACTCACCGCAGTGCGGAGGGCGTCCATCGGATGCGCCGAGCGTGGAAAATTCCGGATCACCGCCAGGAGTTCGGGGCTGAGCTGCCGGCGCCCCCGTTCGTCCGCTTCGAATTCCGCCAACTGACGGGCGGTGGGCAATTCCCCATGCCAGAGCAGCCAGGCGACCTCCTCGAAACTGCATTGCTCGGCGAGTTCCTGGACGGGGTAGCCATGGTAAACCAGGGCGTTGATCTCCGGCATCACTTTGGAGATGCGTGTGGAATCGACCACGACCCCTTCGAGACCTCGATGGATGCCGGCTTCGTCTGTGGCCATGCGCCGACTAAACCCCAAACCGCGTTTCGTGAGAAGCGAATCTTAACCTATTCAGGGCCCTTCGTTCCTTTGTAGATTTCGCCGTCCCGTTGCTGGTAATCCGCGTACCGGAGGAGTTCGTAGAGCTCGGCGCGCGTCTGCATTTGTTCCAGGAGAGCGGACTGCGTTCCTTCGCGGTTCAGCACGGTCAACCCTTCCTCCACCGCTTTCATCGCCAGGCGCAGTGTCGTGACGGGATAAATCACGATGTTGATGCCGAGGTCGGCCAGTTGGCGCGCCGTCAGAAGCTTCGATTTGCCGAACTCGGTCATGTTCGCCAGCAACGGCACTTTCAGAGCCTTGCGGAACGCCTCGAACTCGCCTTCGTCCGCGAGCGCCTCCGGAAATATCATGTCAGCGCCGGCATCCACGCAGGCCCGGGCTCGCGCGAGGGCGCCGTCCAGTCCTTCGCTGGCCCGCGCATCGGTGCGGGCAATGATCAGAAAATTCGCATCCCGCCGGGCCATCACCGCCGCGCGAATCTTTCTCTCCATCTCAGCACTGGGAACGAGCGATTTTCCGTCCAGATGTCCGCAGCGTTTCGGATTCTGCTGGTCTTCAAAGTGGCAGCCGCTCAGTCCGGCGGCCTCCAGTTTTTGAACGGTTCGGGCCACGTTCAATGCCTCTCCAAAGCCGGTGTCCGCATCGGCGATGCACGGCAGGTTCGTCATCCGCGCGATCGCCCCGCCTCGCTCCGCGACTTCATCAAGAGTGGTCAATCCAATGTCGGGCAAACCCAAATCCGCCGACAACGCGGCGCCGGAGACATAAACGCCATCGAACCGGTGACGTTCGATCGACATGGCGACGAGTGGCGAGAAGGCGCCGGGGAATCGCAGGAGCGCGCCGGACTTCAGCGCGGCGCGGAGCTCCGAGCGTTTGACGGCGGCGGATTTTTTTTCGATGGGCATCGCGTCAGAAAATGCCACGCCGATCGCGCACCGCGCAAGCCAGCCGTCCCGGAGGCAGCACCACATTCAACCCGGCAAGCTGCGCGGGGGTGAGTTGCGGAAGCTGTTGCGCCGTGGATAAAAATCGTTCGCTCTCCGCAGGGGCGAGCCATTCCTCCGTCAATGCCCGGAATTTTCCGGCGTAATCGTTTCGCGCAAAGGGCCGCCTCCCGAGCGGATGCGCGTCCGCCACCGCGATTTCGTCGCTCAGCTTTCGGCCGTCTGCAAAAACGATTTCCACGCGGCCGCCGAACGCCTTTTTATCCCTCGCGTGGTAGCGCGCCGTCCAGGCCGGATCTTCGACAGTTTGGATTTTTCGCCACAGCGCGATGACGTCGGGATTTTGGACGATATCAGGCGCGTAACTTTTGACATGATGCCAGAAGCCGGTATGGAGTGCCGCCGCGAGGATGAACATGAGGCTGTGGTCGAGCGTTTCGCGGGATGCCTGCGGATCGAATTTTTGCGGGTCGTTCGCACCGGTCCCAATCACGGCGTGCGTATGGTGGCTGGTATGAATGGTGACGCTTCGGATGGCAGCGAGGCTGGGAATCTGCGGTCGCAACCGGAAAGCGAGATCGATCCAGGCCTGAGCCTGGTATTCGGCGGAATGTTCCTTCGTGTAGGACTCGAGGATGGCGCGGCAGGGATCGCCCGGCGCCGGCAGTGGCACATCATAGGTGGCGCCCGGCCCGCCGAGCATCCAGGCGATGACACTGTCCTCGCCCTCATAGATGGGTGACGGACTTTTCTCGCCACGCATCGCGCGATCCACGGCTTCGATGGCCAGCTTGCCCGCATGGGCGGGCGCATACGCTTTCCAGGAGGAGATTTCGCCCTTGCGCGATTGGCGCGTGGAAAAGCCGAGGTGAACCGCCTGTTGAATCGCCTGAAAAATGGTTTCGACATCGAGCCCGAGCATTGCGCCGATGCCTGCCGCAACCGATGGACACAAATGGGCGATGTGATCCTTTTTATATTCGTGAAGACAGATGCTGCGAACGAGGTCCATCTGGATCTCGTAGGCGACGGCGAGCCCGCGAATGAGATCGGCGCCGGTTCGTCCGCACTGCTGCGCCACGGCGATCAGCGGGGGGATGTTATCGGCGGGATGCGAATAATCGGCGGCGAGAAACGTGTCGTGCATGTCGAGTTCGCGCACGGCGACTCCATTGGCCCAGGCGGCCCATTCACATTCAAAGCGCTGATCCCCCGCGATGCCAAAAAGCGTCGCCCCATCCGCGCGTGGGTGCGCCAAAGCCTGCGTGCGGGCATTGGCGACCGGCGCGCGCTGGATGGCGGCGATCGCCACCGCGGCATTGTCGATGACGCGATTGACGATCATCTCCTCGACATCCGGATCAACAGGCGGCGATCCGGCGGCGAGCGCGGCGAGTTTCCAAGCCAGCTGCCCGTTCTTTGGGAGCGGCGTTTTGGAGGGAAAAACCTGAACGCGGTGCAGAATCATGATGAACGCCGTGCGCGCGACGCGAGTGTTTTAGTGGGACGGCTGGCGCTTGAGGAATTTGCCGCGGCCAATGGTTCCAACAAACTTGCCGTCGCGGACCGCCACTTCGCCGCGGACCGTCACGGCGCTGGGCCGGCCTTCGATCGGCCATCCTTCGAAAGCGCTGTAATCCACGTTCATCGATTGTGTTTTTGCAGAGATGCGCCCGCGATAATGGGGATCGAAGACAACCAGGTCGGCATCCGCGCCGGGTTGGATGGCGCCTTTGCGGGGAAAAAGCCCGAAGGTTTTCGCCGCCTGTGTGCTCGCGACGTTGACGAACGTGTGCAAATCCAAACGGCCCGTTTTCACGCCGTGGGTGTAAAGAAGATTAATGCGGTCTTCGAGCGAAGGAATGCCATTGGGGATTTTCGTAAAATCATCCTTGCCCATCGGCTTTTGTCCCGCGAAATCGAACGGGGCATGATCGGTGGCGACCGTTTGGATGAGGCCATCTCGCAATCCGTTCCAGAGCACCTCCTGGTTGCGTTTGTCGCGCAGTGGCGGGGACATCACATATTTGGCGCCTTCGAAGCCGGGGCGTTCGGCGTCTGTCTTGTCGAGCACGAGATATTGGATGAGCGTTTCGATCGAAACGCGGACTCCACGACGGCGGGCCGCGAGAGCTTCATCCAGCGCCTCCTGGCAGCTGAGATGAACAATGTATGTAGCCGCGCCTGTCAGCTCGGCGAAAGTCATCAGATGATGAACACCCTCGGCTTCGACGCGGGGGGGGCGGCTTTCGTGATGCTGGGCAGGATCGGTTTTGCCTGCGGCCAGCAGCTCCTTCGATCGCTCGGCGACCAGTGTCTCGTTCTCGCAGTGCGCGGCGACAATCACGCCAAGTTCCTTCGCCAGCTTCAAGGTGCGATAAAGTTCGGCATCATCGATCCCAAACGCCCCCTTGTAGGCGAGGAAAATTTTGAAGGAGCTGACGCCCCGATTTACAATCTCGCGCAGTTGTTCCTCTGTTTTCGCGTCAAATTTGGTGACGCCCTGATGGAATGTGAAATCGCAGGCGGACTTGCCGGCGGCGTGGGCCATCCAGGTTTCGAATCCCGCCAGCGCCTCGTCGGCGCGGGAGGGACAGCACATTTCGATCAGCGTGGTGGTGCCGCCGATGAGTGCGGCTTTGCTGCCCGTTTCGTAGTTATCCTTGGAAAAGGTGCCCATGAACGGCAGGTAAATATGGACATGCGGATCGACGAAGCCTGGAAAAACGAATTGGCCGGAAGCATCGATGACCTGCGCGCCCGGCGGAGCAGAGATATGCCTGTCGATGCGCGTAACAGTCTCGCCCTCGCAATAGATGTCCGCGGTGTAGCGGGAATCGGCAGTGATTATTTCACCATTTTTAATCAGAAGCATGGGATAAAAGTGACGAGTGACGAGTGGCGAGTCACTTCTTCCAAACATCCCCCACCCCTTCGCCGAACCAGCGGGTACTGACCACTTTTTGTTGGGTGTAGAATTGTACGCCTTCGCGGCCCTGGATGTGGAGGTCGCCGAAGAATGACTCGTCCCAGCCGGTGAACGGGAACATCGCCATCGTGGCGGGCACACCGACGTTGATCCCGATCATGCCGGCCTTCACGCGGTGCTTGAACTCGCGCGCCGCTTTTCCCGAGTTGGTAAATATCGCCGCGCCATTTCCGAACGCCGACTGGTTCGCCTGCTCGATGGCATGATCCAGGTTGTCGGTCCGCATCACGTTTAGCACGGGCCCAAAGACCTCTTCACGCGCCAGGGTCATGTCGCGCTGAACCTGGTCCACGATGGTGGCGCCGAGATAAAAACCGTTCGGCGCATCGTCCACCTTGACGCCGCGACCGTCGCAAAGAATCTTCGCGCCCTCCTTTTCGCCCGCGGCGACGAGGCTGAGGACTCGGTCGCGATGCTGGGCGGTGATGACGGGGCCCATGTCGGGTTGCGGCAGGGGCCGGTCGGTGGGGCCGACCTTGATGGCGCGGGCGGCCTCGACAAGGGTGGGGAGCAGCCGATCGGCGGCCGCGCCCACCGTGATGGCCGTTGACCCGGCCATGCAACGCTCGCCCGCACAGCCGAATGCGGCGGTCGAAAGGGCCTCGACAGTTTTTGGCACGTCCGCATCCGGCATCACGACGATGTAATTTTTGGCGCCGCCATTGGATTGGACCCGCTTTCCGTGGCGGGTCCCTGTTTCGTAAATATAGCGGGCGATGGGAGTGGAACCGACGAAGGAGACCGCCTTGACTTTGGGATGCGCCAGCAGCGCATCGACCACTTCCTTGCCGCCATGGACAATATTGAGGACACCCTTGGGCAGGCCGGCTTGCTGAAGCAATTCGATGATGAGGACGGCGGTGAGAGGGACTTTTTCGCTCGGCTTCAGGATGAATGTATTCCCGCAGGCAAGTGCGGTGGGGAACATCCAGAGGGGGACCATGGCTGGAAAGTTGAACGGCGTGATCCCGGCACACACCCCGAGCGGCTGAAGCATCGTCTCGCAATCCACGCCGCGCGCGATGTTCTCCAATGTGTCGCCCATCAGAAGCGTCGGGATGCCGCAGGCATACTCGACGTTTTCGATGCCGCGAAAAAGGCTGCCGCGCGCCTCGACGAGCGTTTTGCCGTGTTCACGGGAGATGCTGACGCAGATGCGATCAAAGTTTTGTTCGAGGAGCTGTCGATAGCGAAAGAAGAGGCGGGCTCTTTCGATGGCGGGGGTGTCGCGCCAGGCAGGAAACGCGGCGGCGGCCGCCTGCACTGCTTCGTCGACCAGCGCCGCATTGCCGACGGGACATTCGGCGATGACGCTGCCGGTGGAGGGATTGTAGATCGGCGACTTGGCGAGGCCGGAAGGCTGGCGCCATTCACCGTCAATAAAAACCGGACACATTTGCGCGCTCATAACCGCAGCCTACCCACCGGTTTGTTCACTGCAAGCCGCAAACCAGGTAGCCGCTCAGATGACGCCAGAGGGGTCGCAGAGGGTCGGTTCTCATTATTGACAACTCACTGGATGGCTTTAGGCATTGGCTCCATTTGTTTCACCAGGAGCAGGGTGATCGATGAAAAACTTTTCAACATCAAGACCGCCGATTTGCGTTGCGATATTCCGCCCCGCCCGCCGGTCGTTCTCAATCTGTCGGAGCGGAGTTTTGCTTTGCCTCTGCCATCAAATTGTCGAACTGACTTTTGCCGCCGAAAAACTGATAATTCGTCTAAAGTCAGACAAAGCACCAGAGAGGTTCAATGATGCCAGAGATCGGTGCTCTGACTTCCCGATTTCACATCGCTGTCCAAGGGACTACTCAACCGCGCGAGAGGGCGTCGGATTGCTTGACGAATTCGCTCCCGGTCCATTCGGTATCGCTCTTCACGACCTTCTTGACGTCGGCGGCGGCTGCCTTTTGGGCGGCCTTGCGTTCGGTCTGTCGTTTGACGAGATCGGCGTGGGTTGTGAAATAGTCGAGCGATTTGCCTTTGAAATCGGCGAGCGTCTCGAATTTATGTTTTGCCATGAATGCGAGAAGCTCGTCGCACATCGGCTTGACGCATTCGTAGCCGAATTTCATCACACCGGTGCACACTTGGACGGTGTCGGCGCCCAGTAGAATGAATTGAGCCGCATCGTTGCCGCTCTCGATGCCCCCGATGCCCGAGAGGGAGCGCCCTGGAAATTCCCGGCGGATCATGGTGGCGATTTCCATGACCATGCGGAGAGCGATCGGCCGGACCGCTTTGCAGGAATACCCGCCGGGTGTGGTGAATCCCTCGACGGTTGGCTCGGGCCGGAGCGTCTCAAGGTTCACGCCCATCACACTGCGGATCGTATTGATCGCGCTTAACCCTGTCGCGCCTCCTTTAAGCGCCGCGCGGCTGGGATCTTCGATATGGGTCACATTCGGGGTCATCTTTGCCCAGAACGGCTTTTTGGCGGCACTCTTCACCCAGCCGCAGACCTCATCGAGAATCTGTGGATCTTCCCCCATTGCGGCGCCCATCTTGCGTTCGGGGAGTCCATGCGGACAGGAGAAGTTCAGCTCGAAGGCATCGACGCCCGCCGCTTCACAGCGCTGGATGATTTCGATCCAGGCATCCTTGCGATATTCCTCCATAACGGAGGCGATCAAAATCCGATCTGGAAACTGATTTTTGCACTTTTTGAATTCCTCGATCCAATGGCCGAATGGCCGATCGCTGATGAGCTCGATGTTTTCCCACCCGACAACTTCGCCGGAAGCGGCGAGGAGCTTGGCGTATCGCGGAGTGACATTGATGACCTTGCTGGCGTCGAGGCTGACTGTTTTGGCGATGACAGCGCCCCATCCTTCCTGGAACGCGCGCGTGATGACATTGAGATTCGTCCCGGGTGGGCCGGAGCCGATGATGAACGGATTCGGAAGTTTGAGGCCGTCAACGGTGGTCGCGAGGGAGGACATAGCTTTGAACTTTCTTTGCTGACCGCTGCCATCAGTCTAAACAGGAAGTAGCGCCATGGCGACTGGAAAAATGCAGGGCGCACTCCGTTCGCGGCGAGCGAGTTTCGCGCGAAGCGCGTGTAGCGCCGATTGGCAATCGGCTGTTTCGCGGAGTGGCATTCCGCGAAGGCGCCGAAATGGATCGAGCTGGACGACCAAATGGCATGCCTCCTCCCGCCGTGTTAAATCTGACGCTCGCCGGTTGCCAACCGGCGATACAGCCGACTGCCAGTCGGCGCTACCATGGCCCGGTTTCATAGCCGATTTCTTATCGCGAGTTGCTGCGGCTGGGGACGAGCCGTCCCCACCCCGGTGTCCATCAACTTTGATTCCAAAGCTTCCACTTTTCAGGCGGCTCATTACATTGACCGGGGCTGCGTGCCGGTTGACGCGGTCTCCTCTGGATGAGCGAGCGGCTGAATCCCAAACGCACGGTTGCGGAATTGAAGGAACTCCGCGCCCTGACCGGCGATGAGAAGGGCGCGCAGCGAGTCGCCTTCACGCCGGTGTGGAGCGAGGCCCGTCGGTGGCTTCGCGGCAAACTGGCCGATCTGCCCGTCGAAGTGCATGCCGATGCCGCGGGCAACCTCTGGTCGACATTGCGCGGACAAAGCGAACGCACTTTGCTGATCGGCGGTCACATGGATTCCGTTCCCAATGGCGGATGGCTTGACGGTTGTCTCAATGTGCTGGCCGGGCTCGAGGTCGTCCGGCACATTAACGCGCGATTCAAGGGCAATCCTCCGGTCACGGTGCGCCTGGTGGATTGGGCCGATGAAGAGGGCGCGCGTTTTGGCAAAAGCCTTTTTGGATCCTCGGCCTGCTCCGGCAATCTCGACATGACCGAAGCGCGCGGACTGAAGGACAAGGACAACATCGGCCTGGTGGATGCCTTGAATCAAATCGGCGTCGATCTGGAAAAAGTTCTTGAGAGCGGGACCGAGTTGAAAAATGCGGCTGCATACATTGAGCTGCACATCGAACAAGGGCCGGTCCTGCTGGACCTGGATCTTCCGATGGGCGCCGTGCTGGGCACATTTGGAGTGGAACGCCATGCGATTACATTCCTGGGTCAAGCCGCGCATTCGGGAAGCACGCCGATGAACCGGCGCAAGGATGCCTTGCTGGCTGCGGCAAGGATGAGCCCGGAAATTTACGAGATTGCGGCTCGAAGTGGGGGCGGTGTCTGCACCATCGGTTCCTGCACCACCAAACCGGGCATCGTGACCAGTGTCGTCGAGGAATGCCGCATCACCCTCGATCAGCGTCATCTGGATCCCGCGCGGCTCGCCCGGATGTTGCACGAGGCGCGGGCGGCGGCGGATCGATTTGGTGGCGAGGCAAATGTCCAGGTGTCGTGGGAACGCCTCTGGCAAATCGACCCGCGCCCCTTCCACGATGAGCTCATTGCGCTGTGCGAACAGTCAATTGTCGAAACATGCGGGAAGGCCCATCGCATGCCCAGCGGGCCGCTGCACGACGCCGCCGAGGTCGCGCGCGCCGGGGTGCCCACCGTCATGATGTTTGTGCAAAGCCTCCATGGCATCAGCCATAATCGGATCGAAGACACCCGGGAGGAACACCTTGAATTATGTGTGGCCGCGTTCGACAAGCTGGCCGAAAAGGTCATCCGCTGGATCCAGTCCACCGGCTGACGCGCGCCCGGCGAGCGAAGAATTAAAAAGTATGGATGAATTTATGACAGCGGCGATCGGCGAGGCACGGCAGGGCTTGCTCGAAGGGGGCATACCCATCGGGTCCGTGCTCGTGCTGAATGGCAAAATCATCGGGCGCGGCCATAACCGGCGGGTGCAACAAGGAAGTGTGATCCATCATGCCGAGATGAATTGTCTGGAAAATGCGGGCCGCCAGACCGCCGCGATCTATAAACAGTGCGTCATTTATTCAACTCTCAGTCCCTGCCCCATGTGCAGCGGCGCCATTCTTCTTTACGGAATTCCCACGGTCGTCGTCGGAGAAAATGTGACCTTTCAAGGGCCCGAGGAATACGTGCGATCGCAGGGGGTGCTTGTTGACGTGCGCCAGGAACCGGAGTGCATCCGGATGATGCGCGATTTCATCCAGGCCCATCCGCAACTTTGGAACGAGGACATCGGTGTCTGACCGGTGAGGATCGCGGATGGGGAGCCTTGAGGACAAATGATTTTGATGGAATTCACAATCGCAGCAGGTAGGATTCGACGGAATATCCATTCCAGCACCTGGGCAAAAACCGATGCGCTCCCGTCCCCTATTTTTTACTCGTTTCAATGATCGCAGCGGCCGCGCGGCGTTCACGTTGATCGAGTTGCTCGTGGTGATCGCCATCATCGCGATCCTGGCGGCGTTGTTGTTGCCCGCCCTGGCCAAGGCCAAGGAACGGGCCATGACGATCTCCTGCATGAGCAACTTAAAGCAGCTCGAGATGTGCTATTTCAGCTACGCCCAGGACCACGAGGATCGGCTGGCGCCCAACAATTATGTCTACGAAGTCAACCAGCCCAACGCGCCGGCCTTCAGTGGGCTCTCCTGGTGTCCCGGCGACGTCCGACAGGACACCACCATCGCCAACCTGACCAACGGCGTCCTATGGAATTACAACACCTCCGCCGGTATCTATCGGTGTCCCTCGGACAAGGCCACTGTTCAGAACTCCGGCATACTGCGCACGCGCAGCTATAACCTCAGCATCTGGCTGGGGTGCACCCAGGAGGTGCGCGGGTATTTCCGGTGGACCGAATTTGGCGCTTTCTCGCCCGACAAAGTGTTCACATTCATTGACACCCACGAAGATTCCATCGTGGATCCGACCTTCGGAGTTTATCCGGTGGACGATCCATGGGCGACGTCCTATCACAATGCCTGGCTGGATCTCCCCGCGAACCGGCACAGCCAGGGGGCGAACGTGGCATTCATCGATGGCCATGTGGAATATTGGAGATGGAAAGCTCCCAAAGCAGTGACGCAACTCTGGTATCAGGTGGCGACGGGCGGAAACCTGGCCGACTTGCGCCGTTTGCAGGCCTGCGTTCCGCCGTTGCAATATTGGAGAGTCGGACAGAGCCCGCCCTCCGGCGGGTGTTAAAGGCGAAGCGTCCTGGGAACCGGCGCGAGGATCGGATTTTCGGTGATGCGCCGTCCGCTGAGGCGTGGGGGTTTGGTGGAAGAGGCCGAGGGGCGGCCGCAAAATTCTCGATGGCATTCCAGTGTTGATGCGCTAGGTTCCGGAAATTATCCAACAGGCGATCCTTTTAGCTCCGATGGGACAAGGGACAACAGGAACAGTTGCCTGAGAACATTTACATCGCTTCACTTTGAAACGCGCTGCGTTCACCTTGATAGAATTGCTGGTCGTGATCGCGATCATCGCGCTGCTGGCGGCCCTGTTGCTGCCCGCGCTGGCCCGGGCCAAAGCCGAGGCGTGGAACGCGGCCTGCATCAGCAACCTCAAGCAATTGCAGATTTGTTACGTGAGCTACACCCACGACAACGACGATTGGCTCCCGCCCAATAATTACGTGTTTGTCGTGGGACAGCCAAACGGACCCTACACCAACGGACAATCCTGGTGCCCGGGCGATGTCCGGACCGACACGACCATCACTAATTTAACCAACGGAGTTTTGTGGCCTTACAACACGGTTGCCGGCATTTATCGTTGTCCCGCTGACAAATCTACGGTGCCCAACACCGCCATCCTCCGCAATCGCAGCTATAACCTGAGCATCTGGCTCAATTGCGACGTGGAACCCGATAGTTATCAAAAGCTGCATCAAACCGGCAGCTGGCCGCCCGACAGGATTTTTACGTTCATCGACACCCATGAGGATGACATTGTGGACCCGAGCTTCGGGGTTTATCAGGAGACCGATTGGGCGTGGGGCGATGAATGGATTGATCTTCCGGCTGATCGTCACCGGCAGGGGGGAAATCTGACATTTTTGGACGGGCATGTGGAGCATTGGCGTTGGAAGGCGCCAAAGAAATTTGAGGCATGGGGCACTCCGGCGCGGGCCGGGGACGACCTGCAGGACCTGCGACGATTGCAAAAGGTCATCCCGCCACGGTTCACCGTAAGATAGGGCGCCAGGCAAGGCAGCCAGTTGGCCGTCGGGGATGGATGGAGCGGGCGGCTGAGGCGGGCGGGTTCAGCAGCACGAAGTTCCGGCCCGAGGGGGATAGTTTCCGTTGGATGGGTTTGCGAGGCAGGTTTGCTTTTTGCCATCACTCGCTTGAGGCAGTTTGGGTTCCGCTGAAAGGAGGTTTGAAAATAGTTGTTGTCAAGCGCACAACCTTTTCCCTATTTTGCCGCGCAATTGCACCGTTTGGTGCGCGGGCAAACTGATTTTGCCCGACAAAACGCATGAAACGAAACATAAAACACCTAGATCGCAGGAGGAACATGAACAAAAATCGATGGACTC
>JBEEGQ010000348.1:0-17281 GCA_041166945.1 Verrucomicrobiota bacterium | reverse complement strand
GGAGCGACCGGCGCCTATCACGGCGACGAGCCCTTCTTTGTCGTCGAAGCAGATGAAAGCGATGGAACGCTGGGCTGCTTCCGTCCCCGGCATGCGATCGTGTTGAACGTCGATGAGGAGCATCTCGATTACTTCGCGAACCTCGAATCCGTCTGCCAGGAATTCGAGGAATTCGGACGCAACACAACAGGAAAGGTTATTTTTTGCGCGGACGATCCGCGCCTGTCGGAAATCTACACACGGCGGCCCGCGTCGATTTCCTATGGGTTTCATCCCCTGGCCGGATATCGAATTGTTTTGAAGGGAGCGGGAGCGCCGGGCGCCGACGGCGCAGGCCGCTCCGTGCAGGCATTCGAAGTGTGGCACAACGGCGCATTGCTCGGTGAATTTGAGACCCTCCTGCTCGGGGACAAGAATGTTTCCAATGCCGGCGCAGTGATTGCCTTGTTGCACCAGCTGGCATTTGAGCCCGACGCGATTGCGCTGGCCATCGCGGAATTTGCCGGCGCCGCGCGAAGGCAGCAGCAGGTTTTTGCGGATCACCGCTTTCGTGTATTCGACGATTACGGACATCATCCCGAAGAGATTCGCGCGACACTTCGGGCAATGCGATTGCCCGGGTCACGACGGTTGCTGGTGGCGTTTCAACCGCACCGGTTCACCCGCACCCGGCAGCTTCTGTCGGAATTTGCGACCTGCTTTGGAGGGGTCGACCAGCTTTGGGTCACGGGAATTTATGGCGCCGGCGAGGCGGCGATACCTGGTGTCAGTGGCGAGTCCCTGGCGGAAGCAGTGCGGGCGGCGGGGCAGGGGGCGACATTTGTGGCCACACTCGGCGACTTGCGCCGGGAAGTCCGGGCCGCGATGCTTCCGGGAGACATCGTACTGTTCCTCGGCGCCGGCGATATTACCCACGCGGCGCACGACCTGGCTCAGGAGCTAGAGGAAGAGACTGTGACACCGAACGAAAACCTTTTTGCCGGGCTGACCGGCGCATTGTCGGCGGGATCGTTGATCCGGCGCGACGAGCCATTGGCCAGGCGCACGACATTGCGCGTGGGAGGAACGGCCGATTTATACGTCGAACCTGCCTCGGAGGCTGACCTCGCGGCGACCCTGCGTTTTTGCGCGGCGCATACGCTCAAATTTACGATCCTCGGGCGCGGCTCGAACCTTTTGATCCGCGATGGCGGCATTCGCGGCGTTGTGATTTGCCTCGCGCATGCCAGCTTCAGCCGTCTGGAAATCGCCGGGGACCGGCTGCACGCGGGCGCGGGTGTGAAGCTCAAGCAGGTGGCGATCGAAGCGCGTCGCGCGGGCTTGACCGGCCTGGAATTTGTCGAGGGCATCCCGGGAACCCTCGGGGGTTCGATGAGGATGAACGCCGGCGCGATGGGTTCATGGCTGTTCGATGTCATCGAGCGCATTCGCTTCATGGATTACGAAGGCAACGCTCACGAGCGCGATGCGCGGGAAGTGACGGTCGAATATCGTGGCTGTCCTCTGTTTCGAAATCACATCGCCTTGGGAGCAGTGTTGAAGGGAGAGCCGGCGCCGGCGGAGGCCGTGGCCAGCCGGATGACAAAGTTTAGCGAGAAACGATGGGAATCCCAGCCCTCCGCCCCGAGCGCAGGCTGCATTTTCAAGAATCCCCAGACCATTCCCGCCGGCAAGTTGATTGATGAACTGGGCCTGAAGGGCACCCGCGTCGGTGGCGCGGCGGTATCCGATGTGCATGGCAATTTCATTGTGAATGATCGCGGCGCGACAGCACGGGACGTTTTAAACCTCATCGAGGTCATCAAGGAGCGCGCCCGGACTGCGCGCGGCATCGAGTTGGAAACCGAAGTCGAAATCATCGGCGAAGGCTGAATGCGCCTGCGGCGCGCGGCGCGGCTCGCGCGCCTTGCTTTTTGCTGCCGCATTGTCCGTCCCATTCCGTTTCATTTTCGACTGCATGGACGCAGTCGCACGCAACCCTCACCCGGCCTTTTCCCGCAAGAGAGAAGGAGGATGTTCTCCGCGGCTTGGGGGTTGCGACGATTTTCCGCGCTGAAATGAAAAACGAACCGGCACAAAAAACCCTCGAGCCGATGGGGCTGCATCGAACATTTTTGTTCGTGCTGGCGGTGGGTTTATTGATCGCCGCCTTTCGGCGCGGCGGCGGGGTTTCATCCTCGGATGCCCACCCGGTCCCGCCGGCCGCGCAAACCAATTCGGACCCCGGTTTATCAGCACAGACGAATGTGGATACAGGCCGCGGGCTGTTGTCCGCGCGCGGTGAATTTCAGAAGTGATCCAACCGGCGCGCATCACGGTCATGCTGGGCGGCTTTTCTGCCGAACGGGAGGTTTCGCTGATGACAGGAACCGCCGTCGCCGCGGCGCTCCGATCGCTGGGCCACGATGTGCGGGAGATGGATCCGCCCGATGATGCGTGGGCGCTTCCCGCGGGCACCGATGTGGTGTTCCTGGCGCTGCATGGGACTTACGGTGAGGACGGGTCCGTCCAGCGGCGATTGGAAGAGCTCGGGGTTCCGTATACGGGATGCGGGCCGGAAGCCAGCCGGCTGGCGTTCGACAAGGTTTTGACCAAGCAATGCTGCGTGGATGCGGGGATTCCCACGGCGCGGTTCATGGTTTTCGATTCGCCAGGTGCCAGCTGGCCGATGGGCTGGCAACCGCCGGTCGTCCTCAAGCCGGTGCGCCAGGGATCGAGCGTCGGATTGCAATTCGTGGAACGCGTCGTGGACTGGAGCGCCGCACTTTCCGAGGCGCTTCGCTATGACACGCACGTGCTGATGGAAGAACGCATCGTCGGGCGCGAAACGACCGTCGGAATTTTGGATGGCCGTCCGCTTCCAATCGTTGAAGTCCGTCCCAAAAAGGGCAGCTACGATTACGCTAGCAAATACACCGCCGGCGCCACGGAATATCTCTGTCCGGCGCCATTGGATTCGACGACCACCAGCGCCATTCAAGCAGCGGGGCTGGGTGCGTTCCACGCAGTCGGGGCGCGGGATTATGCGCGCGTGGATGTCATGGTGCGCGCGACCGGCGAGCCGGTGGTGTTGGAAGTCAACACGCTGCCTGGCATGACCGAAACCAGTTTGCTTCCCAAAGCCGCCGCGGCGGCCGGACTCAGCTACGCCGAGTTGTGCCAGCGGATGGTGGATTTGGCGCTCGTGCGGAAAAAGTGAACCCCGGTTCTTGACGGCACGCGGCGGCCGCCGGGCATTATTTTTATGTTTTATAAAAGGAAAAGACGAAATCGACGGCATTCGCGCGGGCATGTGTTGAATGTCAAACTGAGCTCGAACCAGCGTCGCAAGCACCGGAACCGGCGTTGGACCTGGTGCCTGACGGGTTTCCTGGCGGTTTTTGGCGTGGCGTACGGCGTGTGGCGGGGCGTGGATGCGGGGATTGAACATTGGGTTTATAACAACGAGGCATTCGCGATTACAGACATGCAGATCGAAACCGACGGGGTGCTGGGGGCCGAACAATTGCGATCCTGGGCTGGCGTGCGACCCAGGGCCAATTTGATGCGTCTGGATTTGGCGCGGGTGAAACGGGATTTGGAAATGGTTCCGGCCATCGAATCGGTCGCCGTCGAGCGTGTGCTGCCGGGCACGTTGCGCATTCACGTCAATGAGCGCGAACCCATCGCGCAGGTGGGCTTGGTGCGCGCGGATGGGACGGTGGCCGGCCGGTATACCGTCGACGCCCGAGGTCATTTCATGTTTCCGATCGAGTCGGTGCAGCGCGCCACGCCGCTGGCATTGACGAATGATTTCCTGCCGGTGCTGCTCGGGGTGCAACCCCAGGACATCCGCCCGGGACGTCAGAGTGAATCGCCGAAAGTTCATTCGGCGCTCGAGCTGATCCAGGCCTTCAACCGTTCATCGTTGGTGGGATTGGTGGATGTGAAACACATCGATCTGAGCCGCCCGGGCGTGCTGGTTCTCATGACCTGCCAGGGCAATGAAATCACGTTCGGGCCATCTGATTTTGATACGCAGTTGCGACGCTGGCGGACGGTTCGCGATCATGCGGTCCGTTTTGGGCGCCACCTCGCGGCGCTCGATCTTTCCGTCGGCAACAATTCCCCCATGCAATGGGTGGACGCGGCAGGAGTGGCGCCTGCGCCTGCCCAGCCCATCAAACCCTCCCCGTACAAAAAGAAACATGTTTGATTCCTCCAACATTATCGTCGGCCTCGAGATTGGCACCTCGAAGGTGTGCGCGGTTGTCGGTGAAGTAAATCCCGACACGTCGGCGCTCAATATCATCGGCGTCGGACAGTCCCGCTCGCGCGGCGTTCGAAAGGGCGAGATCGCCGATCCAGCGACCGCCGCCGAAGACGTGCGCAATGCCATCGTCGAAGCCGAACAGATGGCCGACGTGGAGATCCGGAGCGTTTACCTCGGGATCACCGGCGCGCATGCGCGCGGCTTTACCAATCGCGGCGTCCACCCCGTCGCCTCGGCCGATCGTGAGATCGCGCCCGAGGACGTTGAAGATGTCATCCGCAACGCGAAGGCGATCAATCTACCCGCCGAAAATTACGTCGTGCATGCGATTCGCCAGCATTTCCTGGTGGATGGCCAGGATGGCATCATCGATCCGGTCGGCATGTTCGGAACGCGCGTGGAGGTGGACATGCACGTTATTCACGGCAACTTCAACCGCCTCCAAAATCCCATTCGCGTCGTCAAGGGCATGCAGTTGGAAGTGGAATCGATCGTCTTCAACGGGCTCGCGTCATCGCTGGCGGTGCTCTCCGGCGAACAAAAGGAGATGGGCGCGCTCGTCATCGATGTGGGCGGCGGCACCACCGAATTTGTCGTTTATGGTGGCGGCATCATTAAATATGCGGGAGTCCTCGCGGTCGGGGGGGATCATATTTCCAACGATTTGGCGTACGGATTGAAGGTGCCGCTGGGGCGCGCGGAGGAACTGAAAATCCAAAACGGTGCGGCCATGGTTTCCGAGGCGGACAAGGGCCAGACAATCTCGGGCACTGACGCGCACGGGCTGCCCCTCAAATCCGTGAACCTGGAGCATCTCCGGCGGATTATGGCGCTGCGATTGGAAGAGACCTTCGACTTGATCGAAGGACAACTGGCGCAGGCCGGACTGCTGGATTTTTTGCGGGCCGGCGTTTTCCTGAGTGGCGGCGGAGCGCATATTCCAGGGATTCAACGGCTGGCCGAGGATATTTTCCAGGTGCCTGCTCAACTGGGTCGGACCAGTTCCATCAGCGGCCTGAAATCGGCGCTCGATCAGCCTGAATTCTCAACGGCCATCGGGCTGGTCAAGTACGGCTCGCTGCAACAAAAACGAAGGTCCGGTCGCGGGTTTTTTACACGGGCCATGCGCGAGACCTTCGGCGGCCTTCTGCGACAGTGACGAGGTTTCGTTCCGGGAAATAAATCAACGGCGACACTTTTGCTCAAATAATCATGATGACAACATTGGATGAATCGAGCCCGACGCTCTCCGAGATCAAGGACGCGCCGCTGGCGATCAAAGTGATCGGTGTGGGAGGGGCGGGAGGAAACGCTGTGAGCCATCTGGCGGCCCGGCACTTTCCGGGAATCGCCTTCGCCACCGTCAACACCGACGCGATGGCGCTGCGGCAGACCGCCGCCGGGGCGCGCCTGAGCATCGGGTCCCGCACGATGCGCGGACTGGGTGCCGGCGGTGACCCGGCCCGGGGACGCGCCGCGGGAGAGGAGGACGCCGACGCGATCCGCGCGCTGATTGGAGACGCCAAAATCGTATTCATCGTTGCGGGCCTGGGCGGCGGGACTGGAACCGGCGCGAGCCCGGTGGTGGCCCGCATCGCGAAGGAGTGCGGCGCCCTCGTGCTGGCGATCGTCGTGACCCCTTTCGATTGTGAAGGCGGTCGCCGGATGCGGCAGGCGCATCTCGGATTGCAGGAACTGAAAAGCGCTGCCGACGGCGTCATCTGTCTGCCCAATCAAAGAGTGTTCAAGCTGGTGGATGACAAGACGAGCCTCCTCGAGGCATTTCAGATCACCAACGATCTGATTGCCGAGGGAGTGCGGGGAATTTGGCGGCTGCTGTCGCGGCCGGGATTGATCAATGTCGATTTTGCGGGCCTTTGCGCCGTCACGCAGGGCCGCCATGCCGAGAGCGCCCTGGCCACCGCGGAGGCCCGGGGCGAACATCGCACCCGTGAAGTGATGGAAAAACTGATGGCGCACCCCCTCATCGAGGGTGGCGCGGCCCTGGCCGATGCGAGCGGCGTGGTGGTGTGCATCGCCGGCGGGCCCGGGCTCTCCTTGACCGACGTCAATCGCATCATGGATCCCATCAGCCGCCATTGCGAAGGAGCGAATGTGATCATGGGCGCAGCCATCGACAATGAACTCGAAGATGCGATATGCGTGACTTTGCTGGCGGTAAAATCCGCTGCGGCCCTGGATGCGCCGGCCCGTCCCACCGAGGCTGCCGGCACCGTTCCCATCGCGACGGCTCAAGCGGCACTCCCGGCGGATGCGTTGAATGGGGAGAAGAATCAATTCCGCGCGCCGAGCACGGCACCTGCGGCATTTCCTCCCCCGCAAGCGGGCCGCGGCCGCAAGGGAATGAGCCGTCCACGGCAAGGTCAGCTGGCGCTCGAGATGATCTCCCGGGGTCGCTTCGAAAAGAGCGAGCCGACGATTCATCATGGGCAGGATCTGGACCTGCCGACTTACCTGAGACGGGGCGTGGCATTGAATTGATCCCTCGGCATGCCGCGCCATGCCGCGCGGAGTTTTGCCACTGAAATTTCCCACCAAGGAGTGTGGAACAAAAAAACAGCTCGCGGGGCGCGAGCGACGACCATGCATCGTCTTGACGCTGTGTTGCATGGTCATCGTTTGAAACAGATACCTCCCACGGCAACCCCCTTCGCCATTGGGTATCCGCCCCGCGGGCATCCCTGAGTTCCATCCGTTTGTCGGAAAAATCCGGTGGCGGCGAGTCGGAAGTCGTTTTTAGGGGCTTCCCGCCGCCTTTCGCGGCCTTCCACGGGTCGGAGTCGGTTCGCACGATTCCACCCCGGGGCTTCTTCCGCCTTCCTCCTGTTCACCCGCAAGGCCGGCGGTGTTTTCGGACTTCATGGCTCCGATTTTTTCCTGATTCGCAACGGGGCCGGTTTTCCTTCAAGGTTCCGGGCGGATGGAGCCGACGACTGGGCTGATGGTCCTGGGACTGGTGGTCTTTGCGAGCGCGAGTTTCTTTTTCGCGCTGGCGGAGTCTGCCTTTTTTGCGCTGGGCCAGTGGCGGGCACGGCAGATGGCTGCTCAACCGGGAGGGGCCATCGTGGTGCGATTGCTGGAGCAGCCTTCGGAATTGCTCGCGACGATTGTCCTGGGGAATACGATGGCCAATTCGGCACTGGTCGCACTGGCGTTGTCATCCGCCCTGCATGGAAGCATTTCACCGGCGTGGACCTTGACGGGAGTGGCGATTCTGATCCTCGTCGGATGCGAGATTCTTCCCAAATCACTGGCGGTTCGTGATCCCGAGTTGTGGGCGCTGCGCGTTGGCAGGCCGATGCTTTGGGTCCAACGATCGACCGGCTGGCTGGAACGCCTGGTACGGCGATTCAACGAGCTCCTGCTGCGCGTCCTGACCCGCGGCGCGTCGAAGCCCCAACCGGTTTTGACGGACGAAGAATATAAGGAACTCGTGGACCTGGCAGTCCAGCAGGGCGCCTTGGGCCAGTCGGAGAAGGAGATTATTCTCCAAATCATCAGCCTCGATCGGAAGACCGTCCGGGACGTCATGAAGCCCCGGTCCCAAATGGCAGCCATCTCGGATGACCTTAGCATCGAAGAGATGATAGCGGCCTCGCGGACGCTCAAGCACCGGCGCCTGCCGATTTACGACGAAACACCCGACACGATCGTGGGCATCCTGAATTCCCAGGCGTTGCTGCTCGATCCCCACGCCAATCTCGAGGACGCGATGGAATTTCCATCCTTCGTGCCCGAGACCATGAACCTGTTGCAGTTGTTAAAAAGCCTGGAACGACAACAGCGGAGCATGGCGATTGTGATGGATGAGTTTGGGGGGACCGCCGGGCTGGTGACCCTCGAAGATATTTTGGAGGAGGTTCTCGGACGAATGCCGGAGGAGATCGAGACCGGGGGATTTGTGATGGAAAAACTGGCGGAAGGGCGGTGGCGCGTGAATGGCACCGCGAGGCTGAGCGATTTTCGCCGGGAATATCCCTCCATTGGCGATGTGCCCGCGGTGGATACAATGGGAGGACTGCTCGTTTTTCTTCTGGATGTCGTACCTGCCGTCGGCGAGTCAACGATATTTCGGGGAGTTCGCCTGACGGCGAAAGCCGTGGACGATCGGCGGGTGAAGGAACTGCTCGCGGAAGTTGTGAGGAGAAGGGGACGCGAGGAATGAAATCTGAAGACGCGAATTGGAATCGCCTTGCCGCCCGGTCCGTTTGCCGTTCATCGATCGGCGCTCTGCCGGTCGTCCGTCCATGAACACCTTGTGGGTGGGCCTTTTTACGATGGCAGCGGGCATCAGTTTTGTGATGTCCGGAATGGAGGCGGGCGTCTTCGCGTTGAACCGTCTGCGCATCCGGCATCGGATGCGCGAGGGCAACCGGCGCGCGGCGGCGCTGTATGGCTATTTGGAGAGGCCCGAGAATTTTCTATGGACGATCCTCGTGGGCAACACGCTGGCCAATCTGGCCGCGGTGAGCATCGGGGTGATGTGGCTCGATCGCTGGCTTCATGACTGGCCGTGGGTCTTGTTGCTCACGTTGATCACTGGCGTGCTTCTGTTTTACGGAGTGTGCGAATTGCTTCCCAAAATGTTGTTCCGGCTCTATCCGAACCGGCTTTGCCTCGCGATGGCGCTGCCGTTTGGACTGCTGCGGGTCGTGTTCAAGCCCGTCGTGGCCGTAATGGCTGTTTTCACGCGCTGGCTGTTGCGATGGACCGGCGGGCGTCGCTTTACGGGGCGGCTCTTCGGCAATCGTGACGAGCTGCGCCGCGTCATGCAGGAGTCCGCGCAGGGCCTGACGACCGAGGAACGCACGATGATCAATCGCGTGCTCGATCTGCAGAACCTCAGCGTGCAGCGCGTCACCATCCCGCTGGCCCTTGTCGCCACGGTCTCCGCCGATGATCCGCTCAGCCGCGTGCTCGCGCTGGCCCGCGAGCAGGGATTCAGCCGGTTCCCGGTGTGGAAGAAAGAGGGAGGCCGGCGGCGCATCGCCGGCCTGGTGAGCCTCCCCTCGCTGCTGCGTGAGGATCTGGGTGAATCGAAACGGACTGTTGGTGAATTCCTGCGGCCCGCCCTTTATCTGGATGAAGATTTGCGGCTCGAAATCGCCTTGAGACAAATGCAGCGCTCAGGACACCGGCTGGCGATCGTCCTGGGACAGGACCGGCGTGAGATCGGGATCGTCTGTCTCCAGGATATTTTGCAGGTGATTTTCGGAGAAGTGCGTTTGTGACTATATTATGGACCCGGGTGTTCTGACACTGAAAGCGTTTGCCGTGCTGGGGCTGGCCGTGTTGAACGGATTTTTCGTCGCGGCCGAGTTCGCCCTGGTGAAGGTGCGCCTGACGCAGCTTGATCCGTTGATCCTGAAAGGTCACCGCCGCGCGCGCATCGCCAGGGGGTTGCTCAATCATCTGGATGCGACGATCGGGGCCACGCAGTTGGGCATCACGCTGGTGAGCCTGGGGCTTGGTGTATTGGTCGAGCCGGTCTTCGAAGGGCTCCTGGGGCCGATATTCAATTTCGCGGGCGTGAGCTCGGTGCTCGTGCGGCATCGCCTGTCCATTGGCGTCGGATTTGTTGTGAGCACATTCCTGCTGGTGGTGATTGGGGAATTGGGACCCAAGGCGCTGGCGATACGGCGCACATTGCCCACCGCATTGTGGACCGCGCAGCCTCTGGCCTGGTTCTGCCGAATCTCCTTTCCGTTTATCTGGATCCTCAATCATTCGGCGCAATGGCTGTTGCGCCAGATCGGCATCCAGCCCGTGAATGAAGGGGATCTGGGCCATTCGGAGGAGGAACTGCGATTGTTGTTCGCGGCGACCAGCAAACGGACCAGAGGCACGTCGCTGGGTCACGAAATTGTGTTGAACGCGCTGGATCTCCGTAATCTGACGGCCCGGGACGTTATGCGGCCGCGGCAGGAAATCGTTGTGTTCAACACCGGGTCGAGCATGACGGAATGCCTCGATATCGCCGAGAAAACCCGCTTTTCACGATTTCCGTTGTGCGAAACGGGGGACGTGGATAAATCGCTCGGGGTGGTGCATTTCAAGGATCTTTATGCGATGCGCCTGAAAGCGCGCAGCGGAGCGGAGCTGTTGGCGGTCGCGCGAAAGATCGTTTATGTGCCCGAAACGGCGCGTCTCGAGTCGGTCCTGCATCGGTTTTTGGATCGCCGGCTGCACCTGGCAATTGTGGTCGATGAATATGGAGGCACCGTCGGTTTGCTCACCCTCGAGAACATCATCGAGGAACTCGTCGGCCAGATTCAGGATGAATTCGATCAGGAAAAGCCTTTGATGGCGAAGGTCGGCGAGCGGACCTGGGAGGTGCAGGGCGCCCTGCCGGTCCGCGATCTGGCAGAGTTGATCGGCGAACCGCTCGATGACGACGCCGTCACGACGAGCGGATGGGTCACCCGGCGGCTGGGCGGATTCGCCAAGGTCGGCGATGTGATTCCGCTTGCGACCGGCGAGTTGAGAGTCGAGGAGATGGACGAAACGCGGGTGTCGCGGCTTCGCTTGAAGAAGAAACCTCCCGGTGAAATTCCCGAAGCGTAGGACAGGATGTCGCGCGCAGTTGTGCATAACTTGTGATCAACTGTGAGTGATTTTTCCTTTCCCGTCCGGCCCACGGTCCTTAACCTCCGCCGCGATGTCCGAACTTTCTTTTGTTCAGGAACCCGGAAGAACCCTGACTGACGGCGACGTTCCGGCTGTGGCATGGTTCTGCCTGAGGTCACAACCGAAACACGAGCACATCGCCGCGGAACACCTGCGCCGCATGGGCGACGTCGAGGTGTTCAATCCGCGGATGCGGTTCACGCGGCAAACGCGATTCGGTCCGGTGGAAATAACGGAGTCGATGTTTCCGAATTACCTCTTTGCGCGGTTCGATTGGCAGGCCGCGCTGGCCCGGGTCCATTATGCCCCGGGCGTCAGCGGGATCGTTCATTTTGGATCGAAATGGCCCATCGTTCCGGACCGGGCCATCGAGGAGGTTCGCGCCGAACTGGAATCGGATGGAATCCGAAATGTTCCGTCCCAGCTCACCGCAGGCGACGAGGTGAACGTGGTGGAAGGTGCGTTTCACGGATTGCGCGCGGTGGTCTCCCACGTCCTGCCCGGAAAACAAAGAGTGCTCGTGTTGATGGATTTCCTCGGCCGCCAAATCATGGTGGATGCAGGGCTGAACTCGGTTGTCCGGGAGGCCACATAGCGGCAAGTGACAGGGGACTCCGCAGTTGACACGCGTGCGGTAAAGCCCTCGAGGTCCAACAAAAAGGCCGGCCCGATTGGGCCGGCCTTTCTTTTTATTCGATCCGCCGCGCGAACGCCCGGGCCGAATTCGCCCTGCGTTACGGGCAATCCTTGATGGACGGGTGGATCTGATGATTGCCGTGAGTCATCTCGCCACCGTCGTCAATATCGGGCCGGCGGACTCCAAAGACCTGGGTGCCCAGCGGGACCGCGAGGCCATTGGCGCCAATCGCCCCGTCCTCGAGGGCCGTGGATCCTGGCGTGCAGGCGACCGCCCTGCGGAACCCGAGCAGACGGTCGTTCGGATTGTTGAGCTGAGCGAGCTCCGCGGTTGTGAGAATCCAGATACGGATTCGATGACGATCCGGGGGAGGCGTGCCGCCGCCCGCGTGGCTGTTGCCCGGTTCACTGCGGTCCTCGATGTCGACCCGGAACAATACAGACCGCGGAATGCGTTGCCCGGAGCTTTCGGTGAAGTCGCCGACGCCCGAGAAGCAGATCTTGTTGGCGGGCGCCCGACGCGGCTCGGGTCCACAGGTACGGGCGCCGGGATTGCACAACCCGCCGATGACAAATCCGGAATTGGGATCCTGTGGGCAGGCGAGGCAGGCGCACAAGAGACTGTCAAAGCTCTTGGCGTGGAAATTCCCACTGCTGCTCCCCTTGTCGTGGCGGACGACTTCCCAATTTCCATGAATGCAGGCGCTGTCCGGATCGAAGGTGGTGGCCGTGCCAACGGGTGCGCCGACCTGTCCACCGTGGGTCATGTAGCGGACCGGAGGCCATGTATCATCCTGCCTGCCGCCGCCCGTGACGCGGCAGTTGCCGAGGGATTCGCAGGCGATGGTGGCGGGGCACTCGGTCCGCACGCTTACAGGCACGCCATTGGTCCCGAAGACACAGCCCGAGTTGGTGCTGGCCTGCGCGGTGACGGTCAGCAACAGATTGGTCAGCGGTGACGGGCAGGCCACGAGTGTCTGACAGAGCGTGACTTTGGCCGCCATTCCCATGGGCAGAGGGAAGGGTGCGGGAAGATTGGTGCAACCCAGGGCCGAGAGCGACGGGCTGAACACAGTGACATTGGCGAGATCCGATTCGCCGATGTTCATCACCATCACACTGAGAACAACGACATGCGCCGTGCCGTTGTCGGGTAGGACCAGCGCGGCGTCATTCGTATTGTCGCTGCGGTCATCTGGCGAAAACAACGTGACGTTGCAGGCGATTTTGGCTTCGTCGATCAGCGCCACCGCTTCATCGCTATTCGTCACGCTGATCGCTAGGCCGTTCGGCCCGAGAGTCAGCGCGCCGGTGGCAATCACCGTCACCCGATTCGTGGTGTCGACATCCCAGGCTTTCTTGAAGTTGCGGGTGAGCGAAGCATGGGGCGCCAGCACCGACAGGGGACTTGTAAAGAAACTGGAGGTCAGGTCGCCCAGGGGAGTGTCCATGACAGTGAGGTTTGTCAGGGCGCCATCGCTGCAGTTGCTGACGGTAATCGAGTAACAGAATCCAGGCAGATTGGTGCCGCCCTTGATGCCGGTGGCCACCTTGCCGAACGGACCGCATTGGTCGCCCGGAAGCAGGCAGGCCACGAGCTTTGTCACCTTCACGCAGGGCGGCGGGCAGAATAGACCCGCGTCAACCGTGAGATTGATCTCGCCGGAAACAAGCGTGACACAAATGGTCCTGCCGTCCGCCAGGCTGGCGTCGCTGTCCACCGCATCGTTCACGCCCTGGTCACGCAGAGTAAATATACAACCCGCAGGCGCGACGAACTGCACTTTGTAGGAGCCCGGTTGCAGGTCGGTGAAGTAGTAGCGTCCCAGGCTGCTCGTATTCGTCGTCCGCAGCACGTTATCCGAACAGTCCAAAAGCCGGACGACCACGTTGGAGAAGCCGGGTTCCCCGGAATCCTGAATGCCATTGTGGTTAAAATCGTTCCAGACAAAATCCCCAATGGTGGCGGGGCGCTTGAGACCGATGTCGACGCACAGGTTTGTCGTCCCGGAAATCAGGACATTGCAATCGGTCAGGCGCGTTCCGGGAATGGCGTCACTGTCCACGCAATCATTCAATCCAGAGTTTGGAACAGTGATGAAATATCCGCCGGGGACCAATATCTCGACCCGGTAGCTCCCCGGGAAGAGGTCGCAAAAGAGGTATTTTCCGGTCGGGCCCGTTACGGTGTTGGCGACAACGGTGCCGCTGGCACAATCAATTAGATTTAGCGATACGTTCGGAATGCCCGGTTCGCCGGCGTCCTGGAGGCCATTGGCATTCAAGTCTTCCCAGACGAAATCGCCAATGCAGGAGGGACGGAGGAGACCGGCGTCGATGGTGCGATTGTTCTGGCCATTGGTCAGAGTGAAACAGGCCGTCAAGCCGTTCGCGGGGTTCGGATCGCTGTCGGCGTCATCCGGGCCCACATCGGGCATCGTAAAGAAATAACCTGTGGGCCGGACAAAGCGAACCTGGTAATTGCCTGGATCGACGCACGCAAAGAGATAGTGGCCGGTTGTGTCCGTGGTGGTGGTGCGGAGAATATTGGTGCCCACGCAATCCAACAGTTGAACCACCACGTTCGACAGGCCGGGTTCCTGCGGCAGATCCTGGTGCCCGTTGAAGTTTAGATCTTCCCACACGAAATCTCCAATGGTGCCCTGGACTGTGAGGATGGCGCAGTTGGTTACCGATTTACAAAGTCCGCTGACCTTGACGCAATACTGGCCTGCATCGCTGCCCGTGACGTTCGTCAAGGTCAGGACACCATTGGTCTGGTTGGCCAGCACAGCGCCATTCTTGAACCATTGATAACTGATGGAGCAGGCGCCGGAAGCGGTCACTCTAAAATTGACGCTATCCCCGGCACAGACCACCTGGTTTGTCGGACCGATGGCGAGTGGTGGGATGGTTTCGCTGACAGTGATCGTCTGCAAACAAACTGACGAGTTATTGCAATCATCCGTGACCCGAACAGTACGGGTGATGGTGCCCCCGCACGGCCCGCCGATGAGCGGGCCGTCGCTGCAGCTATAATCGAGGTTGGTATCGCAATTATCGCTGGCCGTCCCGCCCAGGGCGAGGAACTGGGCGAGGTTGCCCGGGCATGGAGGAACATTGGAGAGACATTGCACCGCGAAATTCGGAGGGCATGTGATCGCGGGCGGGGTCGTATCGATGAAGGTGATGGTTTGAGAGCACGTGGCCGTATTGGTGCAATCGTCAGTTGCCGTCCAGGTCCGCCGGAAGATGCGCACAGCCGGACAAGCCGCAGTTAACACAGCGTCGGCGAACGTCAGCGTGACATTCGTGTCGCAGGTGTCGGTCGCTGTGGCGTTATCAAATACCGGGACGGCACCGTTAACCCATTGATTGGTGCGATTAGGCTGGCAGGTGATGACAGGCGCCGTCGTGTCGACGAACGTGATGATCTGGGAACAGGTGGCCGTGTTGGTGCAGTCATCTGTGGCCGTCCAGGTGCGCCGGACAACAACGACCGCCGGGCAGATGGCTGTCAAGGGCGTGTCGATGAATGTAAGTGCTACGTTGGTGTCGCAGGTGTCGGTAGCTGTTGCGTTGTCGAAGAGTGGCATCGAGCCTGTCACCCATTGGTTGGTGCGATTAGGCTGGCAGGTGATGACCGGAGGAATGGTATCGATGAATGTGATGGTTTGAGAGCAGGTGGCCGTATTGGTGCAATCGTCAGTCGCCGTCCAGGTCCGCCTGAAGATGCGCACAGCCGGACAAATGGCCGTCAACGGAGTGTCAACAAAGGTGAGAGCGACATTCGTATCGCAAGTATCGGTGGCAGTCGCATTGTCAAAGACGGGTGTAGCTCCAGTGACCCATTGATTGGTGCGATTGGGCTGGCAGGTGATGACGGGCGCCGTTGTGTCGACGAACGTGATGATCTGGGAACAGGTGGCCGTGTTGGTGCAGTCATCTGTGGCCGTCCAGGTGCGCCGGACAACAACGACCGCCGGGCAGATGGCCGTCAAGGGCGTGTCGATGAATGTAAGTGCCACGTTGGTGTCGCAGGTGTCGGTAGCCGTTGCGTTGTCGAAGAGCGGCATCGAGCCTGTCACCCATTGGTTGGTGCGATTAGGCTGGCAGGTGATGACCGGAGGAACGGTATCGATGAACGTGATGGTCTGAGAACAGGTGGCCGTATTGGTGCAATCGTCAGTCGCCGTCCAGGTTCGCCTGAAGATGCGCACAGCCGGACAAATGGCCGTCAACGGCGTGTCAACAAAGGTGAGAGCGACATTCGTATCGCAGGTATCAGTGGCGGTCGCATTGTCAAAGACGGGTGTAGCTCCGGTGACCCATTGATTGGTGCGATTGGGCTGGCAGGTGATCACCGGCGCCGTCGTGTCGACGAACGTGATGATCTGGGAACAGGTGGCCGTGTTGGTGCAGTCATCTGTGGCCGTCCAAGTGCGCCGGACAACAACAACTGCCGGGCAGATGGCCGTCAACGGCGTGTCGATGAATGTAAGTGCCACGTTGGTGTCGCAGGTGTCGGTAGCTGTTGCGTTGTCGAAGAGTGGCATCGAGCCTGTCACCCATTGGTTGGTGCGATTAGGCTGGCAGGTGATGACCGGAGGAACGGTATCGATGAATGTGATGGTTTGAGAGCACGTGGCCGTATTGGTGCAATCGTCAGTCGCCGTCCAGGTTCGCCTGAAGATGCGCACAGCCGGACAAATGGCCGTCAACGGCGTGTCAACGAAAGTCAGAGTGACATTCGTATCGCAAGTATCGGTGGCAGTCGCATTGTCAAAGACGGGTGTAGCTCCAGTGACCCATTGATTGGTGCGATTGGGTTGGCAGGTGATGACGGGGGCCGTCGTGTCGACGAACGTGATGATTTGGGAACAGGTGGCCGTGTTGGTGCAGTCATCTGTGGCCGTCCAGGTGCGCCGGAAGATAACGACTGCCGGACAAACAGCGGTCAATGGTGTGTCGATGAACGTGAGGGCCACATTGGTGTCACAGGTATCCGTTGCGGTGGCATTGTCGAAGAGGGGCATTGAACCTGTCACCCACTCATTGGTCCGGTTGGGCTGGCAGGTGATAACTGGAGGAACGGTATCGATGAACGTGATGGTTTGAGAGCAGGTGGCCGTATTGGTGCAATCATCCGTGGCGGTCCACGTTCTGCGGAAAATGCGGACTGCCGGACAAATGGCCGTCAACGGAGTGTCAACAAAGGTGAGAGCGACATTCGTATCGCAAGTGTCAGTGGCGGTCGCGTTGTCAAAGACCGGCGTAGCTCCCGTGACCCATTGATTGGTGCGATTAGGCTGGCACGTAATGACCGGAGGAACGGTATCGATGAATGTGATGGTTTGGGAGCAGGTGGCCGTGTTGGTGCAATCATCCGTGGCTGTCCACGTTCTGCGGAAGATTCGGACTGCCGGACAAATGGCCGTCAACGGAGTGTCCACGAAAGTGAGAGCGACATTCGTATCGCAGGTATCGGTGGCAGTGGCGTTGTCAAAGACCGGCGTAGCTCCCGTGACCCATTGATTGGTGCGGTTAGGCTGGCAGGTAATGACAGGCGCGGTGGTGTCGATGAAGGTGATTGTCTGAGAGCAGGTGGCGGTATTAGAGCAGTCATCCGTGGCGGTCCATGTCCGGCGAAAGACTCGCACCGCAGGACACTGGGCCGTCAACGGTGTGTCGATAAACGTGAGCGCCACGTTCGTGTCGCAGGTATCGGTGGCAGTCGCGTTATCA
>JBEEGQ010000347.1:0-3241 GCA_041166945.1 Verrucomicrobiota bacterium | reverse complement strand
CGGGGCAGGATGAAGCTTGCGGCGATGACGAATCCGAGGCTCACAGCGAGGCTGCTCCATACAGCGGTCCAATAGAGTCCCCCGGCGGCGGCGTAGCGGGACTCCTGCCAGCTGAAAAACGCGCAGGTGGGGCTCACGGGAAAAGTGATGACGAATTGAAGGCAAGGCACGACGAGCATGAACAAACCGGTCAAAGCGACGGTGCCGCTCCATGCCTGTCGCATATCGCGGCTGATCGAAGAAACAAACAACCCCGCGGTGAGGACGAAAACGAGTGTGACGACGACGGCCAGCACCATTCGCCAGAATTCCCCGAGCGTCACTCCTCCGAGCACGAGCGGGATGGCGAGGGGCGGAACGACGGCGAGCAATCCGTAAAAACTGTTCAACGACGTTGCGATCAGTTTGCCGAGGGTGACGTCGTAACCGCGGAGATCAGTCAGAAACAGAAGTCCGAGCGTGCCCGCGCGTTTCTCTTCGCTGAGACAGTCGGCGGTGTTGCGCACGCCCTGGAGGAGGCAATAGAGAAACACCGCCCAGCTGAGCCCGGAAAACATGAACCCGCCCACAGCGCGGCTGCTGTGTGTCAGTTCGCTCCCGAGCAGGAGGAGCGCGGCGAAAAGGGATGCGGCGAGCGCGGCATACATTCGGCCGCGAAACGTGGCGCGCGCACGACCGCGCACGCGTAATTCCCTCTGGACGATCGGCAGAAAGCTCATCGCGCCGTCGCCCGCATTGCCAATGCGTGAAGAGGAACCGCCGGCGCTGGCGCCGGAAATTCGCACGGAGTTCGCTGGATTTCCTGGCAGTCAGCGCCCGGCGCGGGCAGCGAGGCGGGTCGCCTTAAATCCGCGTCGACGATGCCAAAAACATTCATGCCGCGACTCCCGTTGCCTTTCGCAATGGATATTGGCCGTCCGTTTCCGGCGCGAAAAGCGCAAAATCCCGATCGCGGGTTTCGTTCAGCGCGATGCTGTGGGATGCGGCCGTTCCGCACCGGCAGAGCGGGCTCCCTGAATGCGGCGACAATCAGGCAGGAATTGCCGGTCCACCTGCACTTAACTACCCACTCCGAACGATCGGGGAGCGGAGCGGCGATCGAGGAATGGCAGCGAAAAGGCGGGTGGGACGGCCTTCTTCGGGCGGTGAGCAGGGTTGGCAAGGGCGCTGCTTAAGTAATGGCAGTGCGGCGCATGTCATTCATAAAAGTCCGGGCGACACCTCCCAGTGAGGAACGGAGGCCAAGGTGGGCCGTCGCGCCCCGATCGGCATGCGCTTGTTCCACCCTTCCACTGAAATCCCCGTTCTGGTGCGCACGATGCGCTGACAACAACGGGGGATCAGGGATCAACGCAGCCGGATTTGATTCGATGAAAAAGATCAGCAAACACTCACTTAAAATGAAACTTCGAAAACATCGCAAGGAAACGCAGGCTGCTAACGAAACCACCGCCCTTTTTCTGGGCCCCAAACTTTTGGGTGAGCTTCGTATCCTGATGCGCCTGGCGTCCCCAGCCCAGGATCGGGGCGCCCACAGTGCCAAGGAATCCGTTCTCAAATCTTTCTAAGCCAACCCTCTCGACCCACCCAAGCCTGGCCGGTGTCCTAAAACCGGCCAGGCTTGTCTTTTTTTGGGACAAGCGTCCTGCTGAATTTCCGGCTTTCATTGCCGTCCATCGTTGGTTACTCAACGCGGACACTTTCGGCTGACTCCATTATGCGCTTATCTCTTCTTCCTGTTTTATCAATCGCGATCGGCGCGATCTGGATCCCCAGCCCGGCGCACTGCCAGGCGCCTTCCGCCAAAACGAATGCGGCCGCGAAAGCCGACGCGAAATCACAGAAGAAAGAGCGCAAGGGCACCAAGTGGGATCTCATGGATGTCGGTCCCTTCTTCAGCAGTGGCCTGGCGGGCCGGCATCAAACGTTGAAGGCGGTCACGATCAAGCTGGGCACCAATGCGACGGCCTGCTTCGACACCGAATTGGTGCGGATGTCCGCCGGATGGACGGGCGGCTTTTTAACATTGCCAACCGGGCGGGATGGGCTTGAAGGCATTCCCGAGCCGTCCGGTGAAACACAGTTCTCGACGCAGCGCGGGCCGGGATGGGCTCACAACGGAAGTTTCGAGGATCCCCGCCCACCAGCGCCCGAGGATCCAAAGGGCAAACCCTGCGGCCCGATGCCGCGAGATTGGGCACACTGGAGGGGCATCCATCAGTACGGCCACGAAATCTTGCTGAGTTACACCGTGGGAAAAGCGGGCATGCTCGAGAAACCCGGATTTATCCAACGCGACGGGATCTCCATTTTTACCCGCGACTTCGAAGTTTCCAAAGGCGCATCGGAATTGGATCTGCTCGTGCAGGATGAAACCGACACCACCGCAAACATCCGGGGAAACCTCGTCGCGATGGCGCGGGAAAACGGCGATGGCCCGGGCGGGGCGAAGGTTTGGGCGGCGGTGTTTTTAGGAACGTCGAACGCCACCTGGGCGGTTTCAGGAAACGGCCGTGCGCATCTCAAGCTGAGCGACCCCGCGCGGACCACGCGGTTTCAGGTCGCCATCTGGCGTGGCGCCGCAGCCGATCTTCGCAAATTTGTGAATGTCGCCGGCGCGCTCTCATTTCCATCCAGTCTCGCGAGCCAGACGCATGGTGGGCCGCCCATTTGGGGAGCGCCGCTGGTGACCAAGGGAAAACGGGGAGCCGATGACGCGGCTTACACAGTGGATACATTAACCTTGCCGGAGGAGAACCCATGGAAATCCTGGCTGCGCCTCAGCGGATTCGATTTTTTCAAAAACAACACCCGCGCGGCGGTCTGTTCGGTGAGCGGCGACGTCTGGCTGGTGGACGGGATCGACGACAAGCTCGAGAACCTCCGCTGGAAACGTTTTGCGACCGGCCTGTTCCAGCCGTTGGGACTGAAGATCGTCGACGACAAGATTTATGTGACGGGCAGGGATCAGATTACACGATTGCACGATCTCAATGGGGATGATGAAGCGGACTTCTACGAGAACTTTAACAATGACATCGCGATCACATCGCATTACCACGAGTTTGCGCTGAACCTGGAGACGGATTCGAAGGGCAATTTTTATTTTACCAAGGGCGGGAACCTGGGCGATGCGCGGACGCCGCATCATGGAACATTGCTGAGGTTGTCGAAGGATGGGAGCAAGCTCGATGTGATCGCGACCGGCTTGCGCGCGCCCAACGGATTGGGGATTGGACCG
>JBEEGQ010000346.1:0-4816 GCA_041166945.1 Verrucomicrobiota bacterium | reverse complement strand
CACCTCCAAGGTGCAGTTTCACGGCATTGGCGATGCGCGCGACAATCGCTTTTACCCGAGCCACCTTTCCGGCCTTGTGGTGGAGAAACGCGTTGGCCGCCTTCATGTCCTGCATGGTGCCAACATGAGTGAGTCCACGGGCAAACCGATCGCCGCCATCCGTCTCAATTACGCCGATGGTCACGCGCACACCATGTTCGTCGAGTACGGCGTTCACACGCGCGATTGGTGGAAGCATCCGGATGAAAAAGAGAGCTCGCTGAGCGACACCAATTCGTCACTGGTATGGACCGGCGCCTCGGCGGATGCCACGAAGATTGGAGCCACACATCGGTTGTTCAAGACAACGTTCGATTTGCCGCCAAGCGCGCACGCTGTCCAATCGATTGATGTTTTTTCGCTGTTCAGCCGCAGCGCATTCGTCCTTCTCGGTCTCACGGTCGAAGCGCCCGACCCGGGCCGCGCGACGCCGGTTGTTCCCGCGACTCCCTCGGCTGACCTCGCGAAGCTGCGCGATCAACTGGTTTGCGAGGTCACGGCGTCCGGAGGCGGATTGGTCGGCGGTGCCCGCATCAAGGGCACCTCGTTGGATGATCGGGGGATGGGCACCTTGCTGGGGCGTATGGACGATGGCGGCGAGGATCCGGGAGTAGTCATGGTCGATTTTCCAGCGAACACACGTTCCCTGCGGCTCATTGCCACCGCGCGCAACCGCGGTCCGCAGGTGATCGAGCTGCGCGCCGGGCCCGATGGACACATGCCCCGCAAGGCTTCGGTTCAGTTGGGAATGAGCAAGCGCGTTTACGGACTCGTGCTGAAGCCCGACGGCCAACCCCTCGCCAAGGCGAAGGTGGACATTCTGGAGATTATCCACCCGTCGACCGGCGCGCTCATGGAGATCAAACTCGACGAAGTGACCACCGATGCCGATGGTGTCTGGAAAGCTCAACTCGTCCCGGAATCCGTCTCCCGCCTGGTGTTCCGATTGATCCACGCCGATTACTGGCCGGGCCGTTTTGAAGTTTCCGAAACCGAAGCCAGCGATACCATCACTGGTGAGAAATTGCTTTCCGGCGATGCGCAATTTCGGATGCGGCCCAAGGTCACGATCAGCGGTTTGGTGAAGGACCCCTCCGGTCAACTACTCCCTAAAACTCAGGTCAGTCTCACTCACGGAAATGGAAGCGCCGGAACCCGCACCGATCTCAAAGGCCATTTTACCATCAGCCGTCGCGACGTTGGCGAGGCGTTCCTGATTGTCGAACACCCCGATTTCGCCACCTACATCAGCGAGATTCCTCTGACCAACGCGCCGCGAAACGTCGCGGTCACCCTGTTGCCGCCCAAGCCGTTTCGGGGTCGGCTTGTCGAGGCGCGGGAGTCGGGAGCTGCCGGGACGCCGGCTGTGCCGATCAGCGGGGCGATGGTCAGCATCGTTTCGGCGAAAACGTCGCGGGCCCGGTGGTCGGGAAAGACAGACTCCGACGGCAGGTTCAGTTGGCCGCAGGCGCCAGATGACGAGGTGAATGTCGAGACGCGCCAGGGAAATTTTATTTCGCGCACGTTCCCGCGTGTTCGTGCGTCGAACGAAATCGAATTTGCCCTGGCAAAGAATTTCATCGCGTGGGGCACCGCAGTGGACGCTGCGACAAAAGCGCCGATTCCGGAGTTCAGCCTGGTGCTCGGCCAAAAACTATCCAGTGAACGCATGCTGTGGCGCACTGCCCAATCCTCGAAGGGCAGGGACGGCGTGTTCTCCTTCAATGACACTTCCCGCGGCTATTTCCCCAATCAGGCATTGGTAAAGGTCGAGGCACCCGGCTATCAACCGCAGGTGTTTCGCGCCGACGACCTGGGCTGGCATTCGAACCGGATCGAATTGCGAGCCGCTGCGGACATCCGGGGCAGTGTGAAACTGCCCGATGGAAAACCCGCCGCGGGCGCAGACATCGCCGTGATCGGTGACGGTCACGTGTCGCTGAATAATAATGCGTTGTCAGGCCCGGGCCTGTCTGGCGAACGGGGGCTGATCGTCAAGTCCGATGCCGCCGGGACCTTCACCGTGGGGCCTCGATTGACGGAGCGAGTCGTCATTGTTCATTCGGAGGGTTATGCCGAGACGACTCTGAGCAGCCTGGCAACTCATCCCGAGGTGACGCTGCAGCGGTGGGGCCAAATCGAAGGCGTGGTGCGCAGCGGGACCAGCGTCGTTCCGCGTGCGGAGGTTCGATTGAATGAGCCGGGTGGCAATGAAGGGCTCGCTTTTGCCACCGGGTATATGGTCACCGCGGACGTCGAGGGCAGATTCCGGTTCCCGCGCGTTCCACCCGGGCCATGCTGGCTGACCCGCCACGTCCGCGTCCGTCAATCGTTCGGAACGATGGCGTACGGGACAGCGATCGATGTGGAGCCGGGAAAAACCGCCACCACGATCATCGGCGGTACGGGCCGGCCCGTCATTGGGAAAGTGGTTGCCGATGACCCCTCCCGAAAAATTCCGTGGACGAATGCAAGTCACACCATGTCCGCGATCCTCCCACGCTCGCCTGTTATCCAAACGCCCGCCGAGTTTCAAAAGTGGTCCGATTCGCCCGCGGGTCGAGTAACGCGCCAGGCCCCGCGGTCGTTTCCCATTTACTTCGAGGCCGATGGCTCCTTCCGCACCGAGGATGTGCCGCCGGGCCGGTATCAACTCAGCTTCTATTTTTACGAACCGCGCGACAGCGGCGTGAGTTCAGGCATTGTCACGCCCGTCGGCTCGGTGGTTCATTCCTTCGAAGTGGGCCCCATTCCCGGCGGTCGCAGTGACGAACCGCTCGACCTGGGCTCGCTGGAACTCAAAACACGCCGCGTCGTCGGGTCGGCAGCGCCCTCGGGTCAGCCGGCTATTTCGCGCCCTGATTAAAATACACCTTCACGTTTTTCGTCGCGCGTCCTGATGCGATGATGTCCAGTTTCCCGTCGCCGTCCAGGTCCGCCAGGCAAAGGTCCTCGCAAGCCATGGTGTTGTCGTCGACCAGCGATTCCTTCCAGCCCGAGCCGGCGGCATCGAGCGCGGAGAAAAGTTTGATGCCCACCTTTGCATCTTCGCGACCCATCGCGCGCCAGCCCACCACCACCTGATCCGTTCCGCTTCCCGACAAATCGCCGCACGCCAGCGCATGGCCGTCCAATAGCGTGGAATCGACAACATGCCGCGTCCAAAGTTTTCCGGCGGTTGCCGGTTCGGTGTAAATCACAAGATTCGTTCCATGCATGGGTTCCACCGTGGCGATGAACCGCTTCCCCCCCGCCAGTTTTCCCAGGCGCACCTCGCCCGCGCCGCCGCTTTCGGTCCCTGTCAGCAGGGTGCTCACGAGGATCCCGCGAACGCGATGCTGAAGGGCCACGCCCTCCTTGCTCGCGATAAGCAATTGCTGTCCCGCTTCGCCCTCCCATTGAATGGGATCGAAATTGTGGGTTTTATGGAGCGATTCATTCACAACCTCAGAGATCCACGGATCCTTCGGATCGGACGGCTTCTTTAATGCGAGGATCTTTACGCCGTCCCCCTCGCCGGTCGCCGGCTTGTTGCCGCGGCCGTGCAACGGAACACTCAGCAGATCGAATTTTCCCGAAGGATTTTTCACCCAGCGAATGCGGTGAATGGTCGGTTCGTGCGGGAGTTTGATGGGGTCCCATTTCTGCGTCCGATCGCCGGGCGCCACCAGGTAAAAGAGCGCCCCGCTGTTCACCGTGTCATTGGGATTCCAGCCCGCCCCGACCGCGATCTCGCATTTTCCATCCCCATCAATGTCCGCCGCGGCAATGCAGACATGATCCAGCGTTGTGAGTTTTTCGGCGATGACATGTTTCTCCCAGTTGGGGTTCTCGTACCAGACGATCGCGTTTTTGTCCGCGAGGAGGATGTCGGGCTTTCGGTCGCCGTTCACATCCGCCACAGTCACCCCGTAGCCGATCTCAATTTTTGTGTCCACCTCGACCGCCTTGAAGGTGGGTGTGGCCGACATTGCGGCCAGAGTGGAGAGCAGGCAGGCGATCAGGGCGCGAGAAATGACTTTCATCCGCGCAGGCTAGGAACAACGCCACGGTGGCGCAACGCCTTTTCGAATGCGTTGGCCGATCCCGCGCGGAGCGATAGGATGGCACTTGTCGCGCCGCGCCATATGGCGCCGCGTAGCAGCGGCGCAACGAACTGGTGGATCGCTCCGCGACGCCGGCCCTCCTCATTTCGCCTCGGCCACGCGCTTCAAATAATCAAATGCGAACAAGCCTGTCCCATGGCCATCCCCCCACAACGGTTGCACCGCATAACCGCCCACCAACGAAATGCGCACCAGTTGAAATGCGGCAGCCGTCAGCGGCTTGTCGGGTGATTTGTAAAGGTTGCCCATGATGTCCATCTCGCCCTTGCAACCCGCGCAAGGACAATGCCGGCGCAGTTTTTCCAACGGGATGAAGCTTTCATCTCCTTCGTCCCATTTGACGGCGAGTTCGGATCCGATGACCTGAAGGTCGAGGGGGCGCATGATGCAATTTGCGTTGCGCTGACTTTCATAACCCGCCACGGCGCCACTCGCGAGCGGATTCGCAATGCGCCCACCCTCCGCCCGGACCGCGGCATTGATGCCGCTTCAGCAACCTATTGCACGGGTGCCGGCATGGAGTTGAACTCCGACGCGGCTTGAGGGCCAAACCACGCCGCGAATTGCGAAAAGTTAGGCATAACTAACATTTCTTCTTGCTACAAACATTGTCCATGTCTACTGTCACCGGCATGGCGGCCATGATGGTTATCCGGCCGCTCTGATGATCA
>JBEEGQ010000345.1:0-3746 GCA_041166945.1 Verrucomicrobiota bacterium | reverse complement strand
GATTGTAAATCTCGATGTAGCTGGCATTGCTCACCGCGGGCTGGAACATGATTTCGTTGATAACCAGGCTGTCCTCCGGACGGCTGATGGTTCCGTTGAAATAAACCGTGATGGTCCGCGAATAGTTGGTGAGCGGGTTCCCGTTGACGTCGAATCCCTGGAACAAAAACCGGTTGGTCTGGCTGGTGAGCGGCAGGCGGACTGTCCAGTTGGTAATGCTGGTCCAGGAGAGTGGATATTCAATTCCGTTAACGCTGATCATCCGCGCCTGGATGGGCGCGACGCCGGAGATGGTGGCCAGGGTCGAACCGTTTGTGAAATCCAGGCCGCCATTATTGGAAATCCGGAAATCGGCACGAACCTGCGAGATCAACTGCAGAATATAATCGCGGCGAATCGACAGGAAATTCAATACGCCATCCGGAGCCCCTGCCGGAATGCCGCTGGCCTGATACGCGTTGTACCGGGCCATCGTCAGGGGATTCAACTGATCCGGAGCCAGCGGCCCGTTTGCCGCGTCCTCCAATGCCTGCCAGTAGGTCCGCAGAACGAACGGATGCAGGAACAAATTCGAGATGGGCGGATCGGTAAAATCAAACAACGGATCCACCGGCGTGCCGAGGAATGCGGCGTCCAAATCCCAGCACAGGAACTGCCAGCCCTGTTTTTCCGGCTTGAGAATGAATGCATTTTGCCCGCCGGCCTTGCTCACATCCCCCTTGAGGCGCTTGGCGCCGTAGAGGTCAGTGTTGTTGACGATGCGCTCCACCGCGAACGACAGGCACCATTCCCGCACGTCCAGATTGGGAAAAACCTGTTGCGCATAAGCATCGCCCGTGGCGGTGGTGTTCAGCAGATCCACCAGCTGGAACAGGTTCGTGTAGTTATGCGCGGAATCCTTGACCGCGCGCTTGGGAAAATTCTGGCGATAGCGCGCCAGTTTCTTCGCGCCACCCACCGTCGTCATCGGCAGCAGTGTCGGGCTGGTGTTGCCGTGGCTGGTGGTGTCATCGCTGTACTCATACCAATAGGCCACCTTGTAAAGGTCCCCCGCCTTGGAATCGGGATACCATTCGGCATCAAATCCACCGGAAGGCCGCTGCGTGTCCTCATAGATCAAAAAGCGGCGCGCGCCATTGACGAACATGTGGACCGATCGCCGGTGCAGCGTTGGAACACCAAACTGGCCGACCATCCAAAATGCGATTTGCTCGTTCTGTCCCGTGTCATCCGACCCAAACAGACCCGGCTGCTGAATGCGCAGCGAATTCTCCGCGAGCAGCAGATCGTCCCCGGGCACAAGGATCTGGTAATCGCAATTGGTCCCCATTGGCGAGTCGTAGAGTTTTGTATGGGCCGGGCTGCCCGCGAAATGGCTGGCCGCGTTATAGATGACCCGAAAGTTGTTATAAACAACGGTGCCCTCGTAGGGTTCATTGCTGTACTTCTCGTGCTGCAACCAGTTGTTCAATGTCTGTTGCGTCATCCAGAAGCGGTAGCTGCCATAACTGCCCGGGGGTTGTGAGTCGCCAAAATGAATCAGGCACTCCCGGGCGGGCGCGTCATTGGGAAAACGTGTCGTGGCCGCCGGCGTGAAGCGGTCGGTCGCCTGGATGTAGAAAGCCACCATCGTGTCGCCGGCCTGGCCCGGGATGGTTGCCGAGAAGACGCCATCCCCCGCCACCGCATCGCCTGCGGTTCCGTTGTCAACCATCGGCAGCGTGAATGAGGAGCCAATCGGGTCCACCCGATAGATCAACTGGACCGAAGCGATGCCGTCGGGATCGCTCACCCGTGTGGTGACCACGACGGGCTGGTTGGCCGCGGGCAACACCGGGCTGTGCACCATTTCCGTCAAGGCGGGCCCGGCGTTTGTCGCATAGCGGCTGTTGCGCGCCCCGGGTGTGCCGAGATTTTTTGGAACGAGCAGGACGCCCGGCGCCTCGAGGAGGTTTCCGCGCAATCGCAACAACACCTCGTTGCATCCATGGAGCCACTTCACCTGCGCGCTGATAATCGCCACCTGCCCGGTCGCGTACTGGGCGGTCAGGAGGGAATAGATGCGATTGGCGCCGGTGTCCCCGCGCTCCCTGGCAACGACGTGCAACGAATGCGTGCCGACCGCGCCGCTGTTCTCGATGTAGGAGGTCCGGAAGGCGCCCTGGGGCACCCATCCGGTCATCAGACTTTCAAATCCGCTGTTGGTGACAAGGTTGGCGCTATTGAAGACCGCGGGAATGGTGACTGAAACGACATCCATGAGGCATTCCCCCGCATCCATCATCGATACCTGGATCGAATCGTAGCGTCCGGACCCTTCGGGATTGTTATCGAGGGTGCCGGTCGCGGTGACCGTGGTCCACTGGCTCTTGGCCGTGTCATCGCTGTCGGCCCAGTTGGAAGGAAGCCGGTTATCACTGTGCGGATCCGTCAGCTCAAGGCTGCTGCCGCCGCCGTCGCTCCATTTTCCCCAGCGGCCACCGGCTCCATACGTAACCTCATTGATTGGGATGTGAATCAGGTTTGTCTTCACCACTCCCAGCAGGTTCGTTGTGACGACATTGTCCGGCATCTCGATGCTGATGCGTTCCCCGTTGTTCGCCAGCGTGCCCGTAAAACTGCCGACCGTGTTGTTGGTATTGAGGTTGGCGTAGTTGGTGATCAGCCGCCCGACATTCTTCGCCACCACGAGATAGGCGTTGGTCGCCAGAATTGTGTTGGTGCGGAAAGTGTAATCAATGCCGCCGGAGATCCTCCAATTGGTGAGGTTCACAGCATTGGTGCCGCGATTGTAGATCTCGATGTATTCATCGTTGTCGTCGCCCGAGATGGGGTCGTACATGATCTCGTTGATGATCAGGCTGGCGGCGCGCACCAGCCCATTCGAGGCTCCCGGGGATCGCGCGGCCAGCCGGTAGAAGGAGGGACCGCCATCAGGCGATCGACCCGTCGCGACACCGTTTTCCTGCCCATCGAACAATACGGAATCGAGCACCCGCGTTTGATTCGAGTTAACCAGGAAAAGGGTTTCACCCGCCGAACTCAGTGAGAAACCCATGGTGGATTCAGTGAAGAAGACGTAGCCGGTCGGGCCGATGAGGGTGCCGTTTGGAATGCGGAATTTATTGGTGGCCGGATCATCACTCAGCCAGCAACCCGACAGATCCACGGGCGCGTTGCCATGATTGTAGAGTTCGATGTAATCGAGATCAGGAGCGTCGGTGTGCGCCAGGAATTCGTTGATCACCACGCTGCGTGCCGGTTCCGATCCGACGCCGTCCATGGATCCGGGCGATCCTCCGATGGAATCACTCTGGGCCCAGGCACGCCCATCGCCTTCACCATAGGACGGCCTCGCGAGCACAATCGAATGTCCGGCGCCATCGGCCGAAGCGGGCCACGGGAAGCGGCTGTCGTAACTCACTTCCAGCAAAATCGCGTCCGAGCGGTTCCGAAGTCGCACGGTGCCCTTCTTGTTCGAAAAACTCCCGACGAGTGGACCCGCGACGTTCGTCACGCCATAGAGCGTCACAAGGTCCGGCGGATTCCGGGCAACAGTAAGGAACCCGCCACCGGGAATCACTGTGTTCGCCGGAAAGGTATAATCGACATCGCCGGAAATGCGGAATCCGCTGATATCCTCAAAGAAGGGATTGGAGTTATAGAGTTCGATGAACTCGAGTTTTCGCCCGTCGGTGCGCGGCGCTGGATGATACATAATTTCGGTGAAGGCGATGGCCGTGCGG
>JBEEGQ010000344.1:0-13320 GCA_041166945.1 Verrucomicrobiota bacterium | reverse complement strand
CCATGCGCCTGGTCTTCGTTGTTCGCCGCCCCATTGTAACGACGCACCCACGCCTGGTTGCCCACGAGGGAAACCGCACCGCCTTGTGCCGAAGTGGATTGAACCGTGGCGACCATCAAGGTCGCGGGCGGCGCGGACAGCCCCGGAAGCCCATTGGTTAACAAGGTCGAAGCCGCGAAGACCAGATTGCTGTTGTTCGAAGACGTTACCGGCCCTGGCTGTGCAGAAACCATGCGGACACCGAAAAGCCATGCAAACGCCGTGAGGTAGAAGAAGCGACATCTCATTTCCAGTGACGATCATCGCGAGTTGAACAAAAAAGTCGATTCCAAAAAACGCCCGCTGGCAGCAAGCTGCGGAGTCTCCACGGTGGGGAAGGGGGCCTCCGGCGAAAGCGCGTCCACGGCCCTCATCCTTGCCCACAAGAGTGGGCCCCCCGCAAATTCAGTCGCAAGGAGATCATTCTCCGATCGTAGCGCGGACTTCCAGTCTGCTGTATCGCCGGTTTCCAACCGGCCGGTGAAAAATCGCTTCAGGCAAGCAATGATTGACCACGGCGCCAAATGGAGAAACACGTTCTGCGATCTCGAATAGCCGACTTACTCCCAATGGAAACGAATCGCCGAGAGGAAGGATTGACTTTACCCAACGCGAAGGCTTACTGTTCCACAAGGTTTAAATTCAGCTCCACAAAATGACACATCAGTAATTATAATATTACATCTCATGAAGAAGTTTGTACTCTCCCTCGTAACAGCGGCTTTTTTTGGCTGCCGAACGCGCGTTTCTTCCAGCTGAAACTTTAGACCGAATTTCCGGCGTGACCGCTGCAAGAGCAGGCCGGCGGTCACGCCCGGTTACCGGACAGCGTTGCATTCTGGCAGGGAGCGCGCGAGGCCGGCAAATCCCGGCTTTCACTACTCGACAAAGGTTGCGCTGGAATAGATGCGTAAAGAATTCGTGCTGACTTTGATGCAGTGGCGCTCGAACTTCACCAGGCTTTGCTCCTCGTGGCTCGCGAAGCCGCATCCCGCTCCCATTTTCATCCTGGGCAATCAAAAATCGGGCACGACAATCATCGCGTCACTGCTGGCAGAACTGACCGGATTATCCATCACGCTGGACCTTCGCAATCCCATTAAAAATCCGGTGATGGATCGGATTCGCAATGGCGAAATGTCGTTTGCAAAATTCATCCGGATGAACCGCCTGGATTTGTCCCGGCAGATCGTCAAGGACCCCAACCTCAGTCTCTGTTTCAACGAGCTGACCGCCCATTTTCCTGGGGCTCGATTCATCATGGTGATGCGGGATCCCCGGGATAACATTCGCAGCATGCTGGACCGCCTGAAGTTCCCTGGCGACCTGACGGACCTCGACGCGGATCGTTGGGCCAGAGTCAAGCGGGGCTGGAGACTTATTCTGGACGGTCGATGGCTGGGCCTTTCGGGGCGGAATTACATTGAAATGATGGCGGCGCGCTGGAACCTGATCGCACAGACCTATCTGGCTCACCGCGATCGCATGATTCTTATTCGTTACGAGGATTTCATGAAGGACAAGGCTGTGGCGATTGCGCGACTGGCGGAGCGGCTGGATTTGAGAGCAGTCCATGATATCGCAGGCAAAGTCGATGTCCAATATCAGTCGAGGGGTAATCGCGAGGTGAAATGGATCCATTTTTTCGGCATGGAAAACTTGGGACGGGTCAATGCACTCTGCCGGGAGAATATGCAGGCGCTTGGGTACCCCGAAGCGCAGCCATGATGCAGAATCAATCCTCTTCAGGTTGTGTGGTGTGGCTGACCGGCCTTCCAGCGGCGGGCAAATCCACCATCGCGCTCGCGCTTCAAAAGGAACTTGTGGCGCAGGGACACCGGACCTATGTGCTGGATGGGGACGTGGTGCGTCGAGGACTGTGCGCTGATCTATCGTTTTCACCAGCGGATCGACGTGAAAACGTCCGACGGGTCAGCGCCGTCGCGGGCCTGTTCGCGGACGCTGGCATCATCTGCATCGTCGCGCTCGTTTCACCCTACAGGGCCGATCGCGTGAAGGCGCGCAGCATCGCTCAGGGCCATAACTTCATCGAAGTTTTTGTCAATGCGGCCGTCGAGGTTTGCGCGCAACGTGATCCCAAAGGCCACTACGCCAAGGCCAGGGCCGGAGAACTTCCCGATTTCACCGGAGTTTCGGCCCCTTACGAACCACCACAATCTCCGGAAATCGAGCTGCTGAGCGATAGAATTCCTGTTGCCGATTGTGTCCGGCAGATCATGACGCATCTTTGGGAAATTCAGAGCCTGCCTGCGCCGGGCGATCGCCAATGAGCCCGCGATTCGGCAGCGTATTGTCCACGGCTGCCAGTGCCGCGTGTGCGTGAAAAACCATTTTACATGGTTGCCGCGTTCAAGACGGCGCTGCCCCGAAGCGTCTGAAGTAGGTGGGTCACTTGCCAGCGTGGCCGGGCAACTTTCTAACTTCCCCAAAGTAGGGATACGTATCGAAGACGTCCCCATCTCCGTCGACGCGAGGGTCCTTGGTCTGCCTCATCCACGCGTCGAGTTGCTCACGGAGTTTTTTTTTGGCCGTCGCGTATTCGGCCTGGCCGACCACGTTGGTTAACTGGCTGGGATCTTTGCGCATGTCATAGAGTTCCTCCCCGGCACGTTTTTGGAGGGCGAGCGCAAAAAATTTGGCGAACGGAGGCTCGTTTCGATGCGCGAGAGCGAACTCCTTTCCCAGTGAATCGTCACAGTCGCCGAACGTGCCGACAGCTTTCCACATTTCCGGATCCCCACAGGGCCATCGGTCGGGGCGCAAATTGCGCACGTAAAGAAAATCCCTTGTGCGGATCGCTCGCACTGGATAGCTGAGGTCGCCCGCGCGCACGTTCGCATGGCGCTCGCGTTCAATGAAAACCTTGTCGCGACTCTGGCCATCCTTCGAATCGACCAGCAGACTTATTAGGCTCTGCGAGGTCATGTCGGGCGGGGGTTTGATCCCCGCAGCTTCGAGGAATGTCGGGGCAAGATCCGTAAGGCTTACCAATGCGTCAACGGTGCGGCCCGGCGGCACTCGCCTTGGCCAGCGAACACAAAGCGGAATGTGGGTGCCGGAATCGTAGACGTTTGTTTTCGCGCGCAGGAATGGCATTCCGTTGTCGCTCGTTACCACGACGATCGTATCATCGAGCAGCCCGGCATTTTTAAGTAAACTCAGGATTCGTCCCACATCGCGGTCGAAGCGCTGGACCTCGAAGTAATAGTCGAGAATATCGCTGCGAACGGCTGGCGTGTCCGGAAGCCAGGGAGGAACGTCGACGGCGGCGGCCTTCAAGCCCGCACGCGCTCCGGCGCCTTTTTGGTAAGGCCGGTGAGGATCCTGGCTGCCAAACCAGAAACAAAAAGGCTTTCCGGACGGCACCGTTCCTAGAAATTCCTTGAATCCCTTGAAGCCCGGCCCGGCAGGATTCCGGGTGCGTCCGCCCGCCAAAAAGTTTCCTGGCCCCCAACCCTTCCCTTGCAATCCTACAATATAGCCTGCGGCTTCGAGAAGATCAGGATAGACGGGGAATCGATTTGGAAGGAAGCCCCATAGATTGGCGCCTTCCCCGAGCCGGTGGGGCGCCTGCCCGGTGAGAAGGGCAGAGCGCGAGGGAGTGCAGCTCGGCGCGGCGCAAAATGCCAGCGCGAACAACACACCCTCTCGCGCCACACGATCAAAATTCGGTGTCTTCACCACCCGGTCTCCATACGCACCGGCATGGGGCCATGACCAATCGTCGGCGACACAAATGACGATGTTGGGCAGCCGGCGTTTCGGGACCGCGCTCTCTGCCGAGGTCGCAGGAAGGACGAAGCCAATCCATATGGTGCCAAGCCACACGAGCGCTCGTTCATGTTTCATCCCAGCTGCATAGCCCATGGGAAAGGTGGCCGCACGGATTTTCGCGTGGTGCGATGAGCCCGTCCAGAAACGACGTCTGCGAAAGTCTGCGAAAGAACTGTTTCCTCCGAAGCCGCGACGTGGCACTCTCCATGAGGATTGCCGGTTTAAAACGGCCAAGCGTCGAAAATGACATCGACCCCCATCAAGACAGCGGTCGTCCTCCTGCTGGGATTCGTCCTGGCGTGGCAGGGCGTCTTCGCATCGACGGGCCGCGTCGGTGCCACCACACAGCGTGCAGCGAGGAGTTGCTGCTGCACCGGATGTGACAACCAGCATTGCGCGACCCCGGCCTGCTGCGTGAAACGTGAAGCGCCTTCCGCGCCGCGCGTGCCCGCTTCACTCCCCTCCGCTTCACAGAATGAGTTTCAAGCGCTCGTTGTATTGGTCGTTGCGCGAATCGCACTGCCCTCGCGGCAGCCTGGCAACCCGCTCGCTTGCGCCCCTTCGTCCGCTTCGGTGACTTCGATTCCGCTTTTCCAGCGGGATTGCAGTTACCTTCTCTGAGAACTTCCCCGTCCCGCCCGTGGTGTGCCTGGCGATAATTGCCATTGGCGCACTGTATCCATCTCTCGTCATCCGTTTTTCACCCGTGTTATGAAATTTCTTGGAACCATTTTGATCGCGAGTTCCAGCCTGTTGAACGGCTGGGCGGCCGAAGATGCGAGGCCCGCCGCGCCGACGAATGTTGTCGTGGTCACGACTGACTTTATCCACCGGCTCGTCACGGAGGCCCGCACCAATAACCCGTCGCTCAAGGCGGCCGACTCCCGCGTGCGTTCCGCCATGCTCAACGCCGAAGCCGTACGGACATGGGACGATCCGACGGCGATGTTCGGGGGCAGTGTGTATAGCTCGCGCGGATTCAGTCCTTCGGAGGAGGGAAACCTTGCTTATGGCGTGGAGCAGAAGCTGCCGCTGTGGGGACGGCCGAAGCTGACGCGGCGCGTCGCCGTGGCGGAGGCCTCGACGCGCGAGGCTGAGCTCAACTACCGCGCCGGGCAGTTACGGAATGAAATCACGAGGGCGCTGCTGATGGCGGCGCTGGCCGGACGCGTGGTGGCCATCGGCGAGCAAGACCTCGCATGGGTCGAAGCCACTGCCAAAGCCGCGGACAACAAGTACCGCGCCGGGCAGGCGGTGGTCGCCGACACCCTGCAAATCCAAAACGAAGTCGCCCGGCGCAACGACGCGCTCCGTACCGACCACCGCCGTCTCGCTCACGAGCGCGTTGCTCTGAACCGGCTGCTAAATCGAGACGTGAATTCCACCTGGCCTTCGTTGCAATTGCCGCCGCTCGCACCGGCCGTTCCTTTGAGCGCAAAGCTGCTGGCACTCTCACTTTCCAATGAACCCAGGCTCAAATTAATGGAGCAGGAAATCCAGCAGGCCGCCGCGTCGGCCGAGTTGACACGCCAGATGCGATTTCCCGACGTGAGCGTCGGCATCGAAGGCAGGCAATACAGCGGCGACGGCGACTTTCGGTCGGGCATGTTCACGCTCCGTTTCTCTCTGCCGTGGGCCAACGGCGCGAAGTATCGCAAGGATTACCAGCGCGACAGGGAAAAGCAGAAATCCGCCGAGCAGGAACGTGAAGACCGGGTTTGGATGGTGCGCGAGGAATTGCATCATCTCGCAGTGGGCATCGAGGCGATGCGGCGCGAGTCATTGCTCCACAGCGACGAAATCACGACGCGCGCCATGCAGGCATTGTCGAGCCGCCTGTCCGAGTGGGAAAGCGGGCATGGCACATTCCGCGACGTCCTCGACGCGCGGCGGATGTTGTTCGAAAGCGAGTTGATTGCGGCCCGTGCGACCGCTGAACAACACCAGCAACTCTCCGAGATGTTGCTCTGGACCGGGCTGGAAAACCTCGAAGCCTTGACGGCGTTCGCGAGCGAGCCGTCCCTGCTTCCCGACCACGACAAGAAACCATGATCCTTTTCAACCGACCACCCACCATGAACAACTCGATCATTCCCGTCCCCCCGGGCCTTCCACGCTGGGCCTCGTTGCCACTCGTGCTCGTGTTGGCGCTCGCCGCGCTGTTTTTCGTCTCGTGCAAAAAGAGCGGGGCGGACGCCAAACCCGCCAACGTGGATTATTACACCTGCTCCATGCATCCTTCCGTGAAGAAGCAAAACCCCACCGACAAATGCCCGATTTGTTCGATGGACTTGACGCCAGTGGCAAAAAAGAGGGGCGGCGATGCTCGGGCCGTTGACGCGGCCCACGGCGGGCAGGCAGCCATGGATGCAATCGGAACGAACGCGCCCGCTGAAGACAAGCCCACCGCGTTCACCGTTGCCGTCGAGCGTCAGCAGCAGATCGGCGTTACCTGCGGCACGATTGAAAGGCGTCCGTTCCAGCACAGCATTCGCGCCGTGGGCGTGGTTGCTTACGACAAGCAGCGGCATTGGGATTACGTCACGCGCGTCGAGGGCTACGTGCAAAAATTGTTCGTGTTCTCGCGTGGTGAACTGGTCGAGAAGGATGCGCCGCTGCTTTCCATCTACAGCGCCGACCTGCTGACGACGCAGAACGAATTTGTGCAGGTCCTGAAAATGCGCGATGAAGTGAAGACGAAGGCAAATCCTGCTGTGCTCGAAAGCACGGACCGGCTCTACGAGTCTGCGAAACAACGCCTCCGTCTATGGAACATTTCCAAGGAGCAGGTGGCGGAGTTGGAGAAGACACGCACGCCGCAGGAAATCCTGACGCTAACCTCGCCCTTCAAAGGCGTGGTGCAGGACATAGGCGTGGATCAGGGGCGCAAGGTGATGAACGGCGATCATCTTGTGGACATCGCTGACCTTTCGGTCGTGTGGGTGTGGGCGCAGTTCTACCAGGACGAACTGCCAATGTTAAAAAAGGGGCTGCCCGTCACCATCAGCAGTTCCTCGTATCCCGGCGAAAAGCTGGCCGGGAAAATTGCCCTTATCGACCCGTTCATCGGCGAAGCCACCAGAACGGCCCGTGTGCGCATTGATGTGGAGAATGCCGACCTGAAGCTCCGTCCCGAGATGTATGTCGATGTCGATCTGGCGATGGAAATGGGCGAAGGCGTCGCGGTGCCTTTCAGTGCCGTGCTTCCCACCGGCAAACACAACATCGTCTTCGTGGACAAGGGCGGCGGAAAACTGGAGCCGCGTTTCATCGAGGTCGGTCGCAAGTTTGGCGATTACTACGAAGTGAAGTCCGGTCTCAAGGAAACCGAGCGCGTCGTGACGAGCGCGAACTTCCTCATCGACGCCGAAGCAAAAGTGCAGGGCGCGCTCAAGTCCTTCTAAGCGGGAGCCAAAATACTCATGGACACTCCCGCTTCGCCATCGCCCTCCCCGCGCAAGGAGTTCCTGCTCGAACGCATCATTGACGCGAGCGGACGGAATCTTTTTCTCGTCTCCATCCTTGTAATCTTCGGCATCGCCGGCGGCCTTTGGGCGCTCAACAAAACCCCGCTCGATGCCATCCCGGACCTCAGTGACGTCCAGGTAATTGTCTATACCGACTGGGAGGGCCGCTCGCCGGACCTGATGGAAGACCAAATCACCTACCCGATTTCCACGCGCTTCATCGCCGCGCCCCGGGTTAAATTCGTTCGGGGCGAATCCATGTTCGGGAAGTCATTCGTCTACGTCATTTTCGAGGACGGCACGGACATCTATTGGGCGCGTTCGCGCGTCCTCGAATACTTGAGTGCCGTGCGCGGCATGTTGCCAGAAGGCGTGAACCCGCAGATTGGGCCGGACGCAACGGGCGTTGGCTGGGTTTATGAATACGCGCTCGTCGATAAAACCGGCAGGAACAATCTTGCCGAGTTGCGCTCGTTCCAGGATTGGCATTTACGCTACGCGCTCGAATCCGTGAAGGGGGTGAGCGAAGTCGCGCCTGTGGGCGGCTTTGTCAAACAGTACCAGGTGGACCTCGACCCGAACAAGCTCTCCGCCTACGGCATCCCGCTCAATGAAATCGTGGACAAAATTCGCCGGTCCAACGGCGACGTGGGCGGAAAGATTTTTGAAGTCGGTTCGACCGAATATTACGTGCGCGGACGCGGCTACATCAAAAAAATCGAGGATATCGAGAACATCCCGCTCAAGACGCAGAAGGGCACGCCGGTCTACGTGAAAAACGTCGGCACCGTGCATCTCGGCCCGGACATCCGGCGCGGCGTCGCCGAATTAAACGGTGAAGGCGAAGTGGTTGGCGGGATCGTTGTGATGCGGTATGGACAAAACGCGCTGCGTGTCATCGATGGAATCAAAAAGAAACTGGAGGAGATTAAACCCTCGTTGCCCGAGGGCGTCGAAATCGTCACGACCTATGACCGCAGCCAGCTCATCAAACGCTCCGTCTCGACGCTGCGAGAGAAGCTCATTGAGGAATGCATCGTCGTCGCGCTGGTCTGCCTGGTGTTCCTCTGGCACATCCGTTCGGCGCTCGTGGCGATTCTGACGCTGCCGATTGCCATCCTTCTTTCGTTCGTCCCGATGTACTGGCTCGGCCTGACCTCGAACATCATGTCGCTTGGCGGCATCGCCATCGCCATCGGCGCCATGGTGGATTCAGCCATCATCATGGTCGAAAACGCGCACAAGTATTTGGAGCGCTTCCGTGAGGATAAGGGGCGCGACCCAACCAACCAGGAACGCATCGAGGTCATCATCGCCGCCGCAAAAAGTGTGGGGCGCCCGCTGTTCTTCGCACTGCTGGTCATTACAGTGAGTTTTATCCCGGTGTTCTCGCTGGAGGCGCAGGAGGGCCGATTGTTCAAACCGCTCGCGTTCACGAAAACCTTCTCGATGTTCTTCGCCGCGCTGCTCGGTGTCTCACTCGTGCCGGTGCTGATGATCATCTTTGTGCGCGGGAAGATCACGCCGGAAGCGCGCAACCCGGTGAATCGCTTGCTGGTTTGGGCCTACCAGCCTTTCGTCCATTTCGTCCTGCGCTTCCGTTGGCTCACCTTGGTTCTTGCCCTGCTCGTCATGGGCGCGACGGTTTATCCGTTTCTCAAGCTCGGCAAGGAGTTCATGCCGCCGCTGAACGAAGGCGACATTCTCTTTATGCCCACGGCGGTGCCGGGAATGACTATCGCCGAAGCGACAAAGGTTCTGCAAATCCAGGACCGCATGTTGCGGGAGTTTCCCGAAGTCGAATCCGTCTTCGGCAAGGCCGGACAGGCCGAAACTTCGACCGATCCGGCGCCTGTTTCGATGTTTGAAACCGTGGTGAAACTCAAGCCGACGGAGCAATGGCGTCCCGGCGTGACGTGGGAAAAGCTTATCGCGGAGATGAACGCGAAGATTAAAACCCCGGGCATGGCGAACATCTTCTGGATGCCAATTCAAACACGCACGGAAATGCTCACGACCGGTTTTCGTTCCGTTCTCGGCATCAAAGTTTTTGGCCCCGATCTCGGCAAGATTCAGGACGTGGCCGTGCAGATCGAGAAAGCGTTAAGCGACTTTCCAAGGACTCGCAGCGTTTTCGCTGAACGCACCACGGGCGGCTATTATCTCGACTTCACTCCGAACCGGGAGGTAGCCGCCCGTTACGGCCTCACTGTGGGCGATGTCAACGACATCGTGGAGACTGCCATTGGAGGCAAGACCATCGCCACCACGGTTGAAGGGCGGGAACGCTATCCCATCAGCGTCCGTTACGCCCGGGATTTCCGCGAAGACCTCGACGCGCTCAAGCGCGTGCTCGTGCCGGTGCCGATGAATGGCGCGGAGTTGGCGCCGGTGGCTCCTGCGACGCCTGGCGGAATGGGCCGGAACGCCAGGCCGGCGATGGCGGGCGCCAGTGGAAGTCCGATCGTGCAAATTCCCATCTCGATGCTCGCCGACATCAATTACCAAACGGGGGCGCCGTCCATTCGCAACGAGAACGGGCAACTGGTCGGGTTCGTCTTCGTGGACATCACGAGCAGTGATATTCAGGGCTACGTGGACGCGGCGGCAAAGCACATCAAGGACGTCGTTCAGTTTCCGCCCGGTTGCTACATCCAATGGGCCGGGCAGTTTGAATATCTCAAGAGCGCCGAACAAAAACTGAAAATCGTCATCCCGTTCACGCTGCTGATTATCTTTGTGCTCATCTATGTGAACACGAGGAGCGCCGCAAAAACCGCCATCGTATTGCTCGCGGTGCCGTTCTCGCTCGTGGGCGCGTTCTGGCTTCTTTACCTTCTCGGTTACAACTTGAGCATGGCGGTGTGGGTCGGCCTCATCGCGCTCGCCGGCCTGGATGCCGAGACAGGCGTCGTGATGTTGATCTACCTCGACCACGCCTGGGAAAAGTTCCGCGACCAGGGAAGGATGAACACGATGGGCGACCTGCGCCTTGCCGTCATCGAAGGCGCGGTCCAGCGCATCCGCCCCAAGGTGATGACCGTTTGCGCCATCCTCTTCGGGTTGCTTCCCATCCTGTGGTCGCCCACGACGCAAAGCGGGGCGGACGTGATGAAACGCATCGCTGCGCCGATGATCGGCGGCGTGATTACCTCAGGGATCCTGGAATTGCTCCTTTACCCGGCCATCTACGTCATCTGGCGGCGGCGGCACCTGCCGAAGGAGACGCGTGATGCGCGCTGACCAAAACCGGAGCAGCCGCAGCAGGCCCGCGGACCGTGCAGCCGTGAAAACCGGAAAGTTCGTCGGCGCACCGTGTGGCAGGCAGCAAACTGCGGCTGCTGTAATTCGGACCTGTTGGCGCTATTTCCGGGCTGCCCCGGCGCTGCGCGCGGACGGATCCGCATGCGCAAAATGGACCTGACGGGCTCGCGCCGACTCCACGTTGGCCGCGACGCGCATCTCGATGCTTTGGCTGGCCGCGACCTGCTGGGTCGCCACCCAAAGGCGATAGGCTTCGACGCTGGCCCAGCCGACAACGGCGGCCAACGCCAGCAGGACGAAAAGGGATGATTTGGATTTCATGTTTTTGTGATTTCGGGGTGTTCTGTCATTAAAGTCATCGACAGCGGGTACTCGAAAGTTAAGCCTTTGGAGCCAGGAGAAGTAGCCGATTGCCTCCAACTGGATTGACAGGCCCGGGACGATGGCGAGACTTCGCCCCGTTATGACCCTTGGGCGGACCAGGTTTGAAACCGGACTGCAAGTGCGGCCCGATGACATCGACATGAACCAGCACGTTCATGCGAGCCGGTACCAGGATTATGTCCTCGCCGCGCGCTACGATCAGATGGCCCGCTGTTATGGGATGGCGATGGAGGAATTCACACGGTTGGGCCTGGGATGGTTCGTAAAAACGGCCCATATCGAATACAAACGGGCGCTAGCGCTCGGCGATGCCTTCATGGTGAGGACATGGGTGGACCAGATCGAAGGGAGCGTCGTGAAAGTTTGTTTCGAGATTATTCGCGGCGATTCGGGCAAACTATGCTGCGACGGCTGGTTCGATTACACGTTGATCCGCCTGGAAACCGGCCGGGCCGAAATCGTCCCGGAGGCCATCATCGCGAAATATGCAGTGTGAGCGGCCCCCACGGGGATACGGGCGTGACTGATTTAACAGGCTTTGGTCCAAGTGGAAGATTAACGGTTGCCATTGCAGCGGATGTTTTTCCCGCTGCCCGTTGACTTGTCGGGAGGGGGTGTTGCATAGTTCCGCACACTTCCATTTTATTTTGTGGCCGCTAAAGACGATTATCTGATCGAGATACTGATCGACATGGGTTACCTGACCCACGGTCAGGTCGAGGAGACCCGCAACGAAGCGGCGTCCACCGGATCCGGTGTGGTGGATTTGTTCCTGGAACGGAAGGTTTTAACCTCCGCCATTCTCACCCAGGCCAAGGCGGGCCATTTTGGGGTGGAAGTCGTCAATCTCTCCGAGTTGCGCCTCGAGGACGAGGTCATTTCCTCCGTGCCGCGCCACATCGCCAAGCGATACCGGGTGGTGCCCGTCTTTCGTCATGGCAATCATCTGACAATTGCCCTCAGCGACCCGTCGGATTTGGGAACGATCGATTCGCTGCATCATCTGCTAAAAGCCGAGATCGAACCGCGGGTGGCGACGGAGGAGGACATCGAGGCAGCGCTCAACAAGTATTACGGCGGCAGCGATGATGTCTCGAAGATGATCCAGGACATCACGGAGGGCGAAGTGGAGCTCTCCACGATTCCGAAAGGCGGGGCGGCTGAGGATGGAGCGACAGTCGAAGCGGACGCGCCGATCATCAAGCTGGTGAACGGGTTGATCGTGGAAGCGTTCCGAATGCGGGCCTCGGACATCCATCTCGAACCGATGGGCAAGACATTCCGTGTCCGGTACCGCATCGACGGCGTTTTGCAGGAGCAAAAATCCCCGCCCAAACGCCTCCAGGCGTCGATTATTTCGCGGCTCAAGATCCAATCGAACATGTCCATCGCCGAAAAGCGGATTCCGCAGGACGGCCGCATTCAGACGCAGGTGGGGGGGAAGATGATCGATTTGCGCGTATCGTGTCTTCCGACGAACCACGGGGAGAGCATCGTGATGCGCATCCTGGACAAGGAAGGATTGAAACTGGGTTTGGCGGAGCTCGGATTTTTCACGGATGACCAGCAGACCTTCGAGCGGCTGATCGGCATGCCGGACGGGATCCTGCTGGTGACGGGGCCGACGGGTTCCGGAAAGACCACCACGCTGTATTCGTGCCTCAATTTCATCAACCGGCCCGATCGGAAGATCATCACGGTCGAGGACCCGGTGGAGTATGTTCTGGCCGGCATCAACCAGGTGCAGGTGAGCGAGATTGTGGGTCTGACATTTTCGGCGGCGTTGCGTTCGATGCTGCGACAGGCGCCGAACGTGATCATGCTGGGAGAAATTCGCGATTTGGAAACGGCGTCGATCGCGATCAACGCGTCGTTGACCGGCCACCTTGTTTTTTCGACGCTCCACACGAATGACGCGCCGAGCGCGGTGACGCGGTTGATCGACATCGGGGTGAAGCCGTTTCTCGTGGCGTCATCGATGCGGGCGATGATGGCGCAACGGCTAGTGCGCAAGATTTGCAAGAAATGCATCGCCCCTTACCAGCCCACCGAGGCCGAGATCAAGCCGCTGGGCCTGGACTTGAACGCGATTACAAACGCGAATTTCATGAAGGGCAAGGGATGCGCGGATTGCGGCAAAAGCGGGCACCGGGGGCGGATGGGCATCTTCGAGGTGTTCGTCATCGATGACGAGGCGCGGAAATTGATTTATGAAAAGGTCCCCACCTCGGTGTTGCGGGTGCGCGCGAGGGAGATGGGGATGCGGACGCTGCGTGAGGACGGTGCCCGCAAGGTGGTGGCGGGAGTGACGACGGCGGAGGAAGTGGTCCGCGCGACGGTGGGGGATTCCGATTGATGGATGGAGGCCCGC
>JBEEGQ010000343.1:0-18887 GCA_041166945.1 Verrucomicrobiota bacterium | reverse complement strand
CGCCAGTCTCTCCACAAACTGCCGGTTCTTTTCCATGTCCTCGCTCTCCACCACTGCCACCATGTCGTCCTCGACAGGAAATTCCTTTCGGAATGCCAGGAAGACCTTGTGATACTCCTTCTCGCCTCCCACAAGACTGTTGCGGTCCGTGTGGAACTCGAGTTTCGCAATGGTGAACCAGATGCAGACCATCACCAGCACCAGCTGCGGCCAGAAGAACCAGCCCGGACGCGCATGCACCGCGTCGGAAAGCCATTGAAGCATCCGCGCGGCAGGCGAAGGGTGGGGTGAATTCATCCAGGGCAAACGGGCGGGGCGCCGGCAAAACCCAACTCAATCCGGCGCAATGGACGCCAACCGGATCCCACCTCGAGACTCGCACAAGCCGGCGCGACGTCTTCGTGACTTTTTGGCGGACGTTCCATTTTTAAGTTCATTCGGGCACCCGCGATTCACGCCGGCCCAGGTCAACCGGATGGAAATTCGGCATTGGAATAAACCTCTTTCACGTCGTCGTGATCCTCGAGGAGTTCGAGCAGCTTTTGAATACCGGCCGTCGTCGCGGCGTCCGGGACAGGAACTGAGATGACGGGCAGAAAGGTGATCCCTGCCGACGCCGGTTTAATGCCTTTGGTTTCAATGGTTTTATGGACCGCCTCAAACGTCGCGGGTTCGGTCAGAACCTCGTACCCTTCCGGTTCTGATCGGAAATCTGCCGCGCCCGCTTCCAGGGCCGCCTCCATCACGGCGTCCTCGTCGCCCGCCTCCCGCGACACGATGATTTGGCCCTTTCTTTGAAAGAGCCGGGTGACGGCGCCGCTGGTCGCCATACTGCCACCGTGCTTGGTGAGAATGCTCCGGATCTCCGCGGCGGTCCGATTGCGATTGTCGGTGCTGATTTCCACAAAGATGGCAACGCCACCCGGACCGTAAACTTCGTAGGTGAGATCCTCGTAATGGATGGGCTCGCCTTCGCCCGTGCCGCGTTTGATCGCCCGCTCGATGTTCTCGTTGGGCATGTTGGCGCCGCGACTTTTGAGAAGCGCCATGCGCAGCCGCGGGTTCATCGCCGGATCGCCTCCTCCGATTTTCGCCGCGATGGCAATTTCCCTGCCCAGCTTGGCAAAGATTTTTCCGCGCTTGGCGTCGATCGCGCCTTTAAAATGTTTAACCTTTGCCCATTTGCTGTGTCCGGCCATAGGAGATCGCTGGTCGTGAGTTCGTGCCAACGAGTCAAACGTCCCAGCCAATCGAAGGCAAGCCTTCGCGCGCCGCCGCTGCCGGCGCCGGGGTGCGCACGTCCTCGGGCGCAGCAGGTAAGCCGTGGTGAGGCGTTGGATTATTTCGGACGCGTCGTGGCGTGCGGATGTTGTTTCGCCCGGGACGCTCAGTCCCACACGAAGCGCTCTCTGGCGATTTTCAGTCGCAACTCAGCCGCAAAAACCGCGCCGAACTGTTCGACGGCAGCAGCGCCGGCGAACTGACCCCCAAATCGAACCACGGCCCCGTCACAGTCTCCGCGCCCTGCAATTGGAAACTGGCCCCGGACCAGCTCACAGAAATGCCGTTCGACGTCCGTGTAATGGCGACGGGTTGGGCCACGCACGCCGTAACACGGGTGAGCGCCGTGATGCCCCAGTCTGAACCCGCGCTGCTGATGAACTCGAAGGCGCTGTAGTAGTCCGGATGCACCGCGCCCGGAGGCAGCTCAGCCAGAATTCGGAATTCATCGCCCGGCACCGTTTGTGGCGGCGTACCCGCGCCCCCAGGCAGCACGATGTTGGCAACCACCGGAATTTTGCCGCGCCGGCATGGGCTCGCTCCGCCGATCTTGCCCAGGGCCGATGGCCACATCGGCAAAGTCAACAACGGCTGGCCCAACTGTGCCGGAACACCCGTGCGTTCCGCCATCAGGGTCGTCCCTTGGTAGATCTGCACACGCACCGTCGGCGAATCCAGATTGCTGAAATCCGCGGAGCAATCCACACCGCCCGATGAAGCCTGCAGCAACAGCGCATCGAGGAACGGCGGAGGCGCAGGGCGATTCGTCAACGCGATCGGCCCGATCGTTCGGGTGAGCAGTTGTTCCTCGGACGGATTGTCCGCGCTGCGGAAATGCGTCAGTCGCATTTGGAATGAAGCCGAATGGCCCAAATCAACGTGAACGCCGCCGCCCGGGGAAAGCGCCACGAATTCGAGGCCGGCCTCGCCGTCGTCATAGGCTTTCATCAAGGTCACATGCCCATCGCCCCATTTGCGGCCGACGGCGGTGATCGTCGCGTCCTCAACCAGAAACTCCGGCAATGCCTGGGCCATCAGCGCCACGTCCGTGATCGGAGGATGGGGATTGTGTGGCGGTGTCGGCGTCAATATCAACCGGGCGGTTTTGTTGGTGCCAAGCCCTTTGCTGGGTGTGCCATTGCCGTAGATGCACCCGTCCCATCCTTTGCGGGCGTTATCAGGTGTCCAGATGCAATATGGAAATTCGATGCTGACCTCGCGGGACGAAAGATCGAGATGGACGGTCATCACCACGCTGGTCACCCCCGGCTGATAGTTCAGGTTCAAAAGAACATTGGTTGTCGCATTGGCCAAATCCCATGCGAACGAGGAGAACAGTTCGCCATTCGTCCCGATGGCGATGGAACGATACGATTGGGCTGGTTCATCGTCGTAGAGCTTCGTGGAGGACTTCACGCAATATCCCTTCTTGCCCTTCGAGCGAAAACTCAACAGCGGAATCGAATTGGAGTTGGAGGTCGTGGGCGGCAGAACGAGTTCCAGCACGACATTTTCCGGAACGTCGAACGGCAGGACCGTCGTGAAGCTGATCGCCTTGGCCGCGCCCGGATGCAGCAGCACACCGCTGGGTGTAATAGGCACATTCGGATTCGGGAAAACACAGATCGCCGGATTAATCGGAATGGCGATCGCGGTCCCGTCCGAACCCCCCGCATCCGCGTCAGGCCGAATGGCCATGGTCGCGCCGCCCACGGTCTGGAATGCGATTCCAATTCCCGCATACCAATCGCAGGGCCATCGCGTCATCGGCGGCCGCACGGTGATTGTGAACGAGCAGGTGGCCATGCCGCCGCAATTGTTCGTGGCGGTGCAGGTCACCACGGTGGTCCCCACCGGGAAAAATGTCCCGGAAGGAGGAGTGCAAACGATCGGCCCGTTGTAGCCTGTTCCCTTGACCTTGTAATATCCGATGGAGCCATTGTTGCAGGTTTGGATCACCTGGTTGGGAGGACAGGTAAGAACCGGGTTGCCACCGGTGGGCACGGCATTGACCACCACCGCGCAAAACGTGCAGTTGCCCAACCCATCACACACCTGCATCACGACCGTCGTCTGGCCCGGCATCAGTGGCGTGCCCGCGGCCGGAGATTGCATTACGAAAATCGGGCCGACCGGGGCGCAGAACTGGCCCGCAAAACTGTTGGTCGCAAAATTGGGCATTCGCGGCGGACAGCCTGTCACGGTCATGCTCGTGGGCGGACAATAAATGCACGGGCTCTCGCAGCCGGTGGAAGGAGGTGTGACGACATAATTGAGAACGCACGAACTCGAGTTGCCCGCGCAATCGGTGATGGTGACGGTGACCGGAGTGACGCCCGGTCCCACTATGGTTCCCGGGGGAGGCGTCTGGCTGCAGGACCTGAGGCAGCAATTGTCACTGAAACAGGGATAAAACTGGCACAGCGTGGGCACCGTGCCCTTGCAGCCCACCGTTTGAAGCAACTCATGTGCGACGTTCGCGAGGCATGTGCAATCAATCACCGGCGGTGTGGTGTCCGCCGTGGCCGTCACGTTGAAGGTGCACGACGCGCTGTTCCCCTGGGAATCCATCGCGGTGCAGGTGACGACCGTGGTCCCGGGCGGGAACGTCGAGCCGCTGGGAGGCACGCAAACGACATTCGTGATCGAGCCACAGCTCGTGGTCGCTCTCGGGGCTGCATAATAAACAACCGGCGCGCAGGAGACGTTCGTGTTGGGCGGACAGATAATGCTGACGATGCTCTGCGAACAACCAGGGTATTGCGGCGACTTGCATTTGCCATTGCGGTCCGCGATCCAGATCGCGCTGAGTTCATTGGTGGCCAGCGCGCGGTTGAAGATTTCAATTTCGTCCAGGGCGGTTTCGCTGACCACATTCGGCGAATGGGGCGCGCCGATATAAAGATCTATGGCGTTGTTGAAGCTGCCCGGCGGCACAAGCGTCTGAGGCGCGCCGCTGACACCGTTGAGGTGGAACACCACTTTGTTCGCCGCGCGATCCACCGTGACCGCGATAAAATTCCAGACACCGTAAGTCACGCTGGGGCCGGTGTGGACGTAGGCGCTCCCATCGCCAACCCGCAACAGCACGTTGCCGTTGGAGATGCCGAACGCATAGCCGCGCACAGTGCCCGCATCAAATTTGTCCACCACTGTCTTCCAGGAGGGATTGCCGCTGAGGATGGGGCGCACCCAGCAATCCAGGCTGAAGCTGCCAAGACCGAAGTTCAACGAGGCCGAGTTGAGCGCCCGCCCGCGCGTGTTCGAATCGATAAAATTGGCGGCGCCGGCGACTTTGCCCAATGTCGCTGATGGGCTTTGAGCGCTGCCCAACGCCCCCAATTGCACCTGCGCGTTGTTGCCGTTCCCGCTCAGATCGGTGAAGACCGTCGCGCCATTGAGTTCATCGAGGGGCCACCATGCCGCCAAGCCAGATGGCGGTGGCACGCAACACGACCGGACAGTCGTCACCGCGCCGACAGCAAATTTGTCGACGTCTGTATAAGCATTCGTCTGGCCGTCGAAATCGATCGCAAAGCCGCCGTAACCGTATCCCGGAAGCGCGCTGTTGCCGCCGGACGGAATGCGCATCGCGCCATAAACAGCGCCGAGATCCCCCGGTCCACCGATCCAGTTTGGAGGCGTGCTGTAGGAACCGGCGAACATGTCGCCCGTCGCCCAGATGCTCTCGTCGCAATTCACCGCCACGCCGCCCGCTGATGAGCCACCCACCTGTCCGTTGTTTGGAAAATAAAAGGAGACCGCTCCGCCAATGTGATGCGTCGGCGCCGGATCGGTTATCCATGTCGGACCGGACAACCAATATCGATGGATGCGATCATGATGGCTTCCAAAGGTGGCGTTGGGTGCCGGCGGTAGAAATTGCCAGTAGCGTTCGGCAAGAAACATCTTTCCACTCTCGGAAAAATCGATGCTCGCGACGGGGTGCGACCAGAAGCCGATGGACGTGTCCGGATAATTCGGGAGCGTGATGCGCCGGCGGGCCGTCGTGGCGATGAAGTCGCCGTTGTTGTCGAGATCCACCGACCACACTTCATTGGATTCCCCGGCATTCACATTCCGGCTGTCCTCCCACCACACGCCGTAATAGAGACGGTTTTGATACGTTTTCACCCCCCAAATCCGGCGGCCATATTGTGTCAATCCCGCCGTCCCATTGTCGGCCAGGACCGAAAGGCTTTCGTTCGGACGTCCCTGGACGCCATGATCGAACGGAGAACCGACCGCGGTGAGTGTGCCGGCGGCCATGCGATAAATAAGACCGTTTTCCAAATCGCTCACGTATAGATAACCGGTGCCGTTGCCGGCGCGCCGGTAACACACATTGCCGAGACCCGGTCCTTGCAGGGGATCGTTGGGCAAACTGCCGGATGTGAAGGAGCCTGTCGTGCCATCCAGCTTGTAAACGCCCCCGCGCCCGCCCGGACCCGCCGGCAGCCGCGTCGTCGCTCCCACCGCATTGTAACAATCCGTCGCCGTCACATAGATGTTCGGCGGAGTCGCATCGTCCACCGTGATGCCGAACACCTCTCCGATGTTGGTCGAGTTCCAGCGCTGCCCGGGTTCGTTATGGAATCCGGCAAACGGCGGGGTGCTCAGGCCATTCCACAAATAGGGAGGAGACGTCGTCGGCGGAATCAGAGGCCCGATGGTGCCCGTTCGTGTGTCAAAGATGGCCACCACGAAACCGTTGGTGGTGAGGTTGGGAAAAACCTGGCTGGTGTTGTAGTTCAGCGTCCCCGAAAAGCAGGTCACCGCAATCTGCTCCGGCAATAAGGGAAGCGCAGCAGGCAGCGGCATCACGGCCGCCGCCAGGACGCAAAGTGCCAGTGGTGCGACGAGGGAGGGTGGGTGGGAATACGTCTTCATAAGCATACGATAAAAAGGGCGGCCTTGTTGAGAGCCGCCCATCGCCCATTACTGACCCGCAAGGCCCGGAATGGTGCGCGGAAATTCGAACGCTAGCGGGAATCGGGTTCGGAATCAAGCACGCGATGCTCCAAAAACGGGGGCGCCTCCCTGCTGTTAGGAGGGGAGGCGCCCTGCGCGAGCGTGCAACTTTCAGTCGCAGATCAACCGCAGGAAACGAGCAGAGTGATCCGATGGTATAGTTACCGGAGCGGCAGGCCCCAAGTCATACCAGGGACCCCGAACAAACTCGGCCCCTTGCAACCGGGAGCCTTCCGAGCTCCAGTTGACAGTCACACCCGCCGGGTTGCGCGCGATGCTCAACGGCGCGGACGCGCAAGCCAGCGTTCGTTGCAATCCGGTCAGTCCCCAATCCGCATTCTCCGTGGCGATGAATTCAAAAGCCGTGTAGTAATCCGGATGCGGCGCGCCAGCGGGCAGCTCCGCCAGCACCAGGAACTCATCGCCCTCCACATCCGATGCCGGTTGAAACCCGGCCCCTCCCGGAAATCGAATCGTCCCGATCTTGATCTTGCCCGTCCGGCACGGTGAAGCCCCGCCCAGTTTGCCCAACCCAACGGGCCACGAGGGAAGCGTGAACAGTGTTTGTCCGAGTTGCGCCGGGACACCCGTTCGCTGGGCCACCAGTGCACCATTGTTTTTGATCAGGATCCGGACGGTCGGCGAATCGAGCCCGGTGAAATCCGCGGAGCAATCCACGCCGCCCGTCGACGCGTGAAACAACATGGCGTCCAGGAACGGCGGCGGCGGCCGATTGGTCAGGCCCCGGATCGGTCCAATGGTTCGCGTCAACAGTTCCTCCCCGGGAATCGCATTCGTCTCGAATTTCTGCAGGCGCAAATCAAACGCCGAAGAGTGGCCAAGATCCACATGAACCCCACCGCCATTGCCCACCGCCATAAACTCAAGGCTCTCCCCATCGTCATAGGCCTTCATCAATGTCACGTGTCCGTCGCCCCACTTGCGTCCGGCCACGGTCAGCGCCGGCTCCTCGAAGGCCAATTGTGGAACCCCGGCCGCCCGCAACTGAAGGGCGGTGATCGGCGGCGAAACCACAGTCGTCAATGGCGTCAATATCAGTCGTCCCGCAAGGCTTCCCGGCGGACGATTTCCATAGATGCACCCGTCCCACCCTTTGCGGCTCGCGTCCGGCGTCCACAGGCAGTGCGCCATGTCGATGCTCACTTCCCGTGTCCGACAATCCAGCGTCACTGTCATCACCACGCTCGTCACACCGGGCAGATGGTTGATGTTCAGCAAAACATTGGTGTCCATGTTTTCACCATCCCAAACAAACGACGGGAAGAGATCGCCATTGGTCCCAATCGCAATCGATCGGTAGCTGGCCGCGGCATCGTCCGTGAAGCGTTTCGCCGATTTCACGCAATAACCCTTCGGGCCTTTCGAGCGGAAGCTCAACAACGGCGTGCCCGTCGGATGCGCCGGATCCGCGGGCAGGCTGATGTCGACGTGCGCCCCTTCCGGCGCCCCAAAATCCAGCTCGGTCGTGAACGTGAATTTCTTCGTGGATCCCAACGAGATCTCAACGCCGTCCTGTCCGCTGCTTCCCAGGTTGTAATAGCAAATCCGATCCGGACCGGTTCCGTTGGGATTCGGAAGGGCGGTGACGTGTGCCGATCCCAGCGGCGTCGTCGGAAGCCCAAGGCTGATCTGAGCGCAGCTCCAGCGCGGCGACGGCAGCTTGACGGCAATCGAGAAATAACACGAGGCCGTCGCCCCGCAATTGTTCGTTGCGGTGCAAATCACATAGTTTGTTCCCAGCGGAAATGCCGTGCCCGAAGGTGGCGAACAAATGACGGGGCCATTGTTGCCAGCCGCCGTCGCCGTGTAATAGCCCACCGCGCTGTTGCTGCACGTCAACAACACCCGGTTCGTCGGGCAGTTCACCGACACCGCGCAATTGGGGTCGCAACAATCCAGGCGGAGATTGTCCAGCCAGTAGGAAACGTCGGTTCCATTGATTTCGGCCGCAAACCCGATCGTTTGACAGGTGCTCGATGCAGTGAACGAAACTGAGAAATCATACCAGTTGGTATCCGGGGGAATCGTCGGAACCGGCAGTGTCAGAATCGCGCTTCCATTCACCAGCACCGAGAATGATGGCGAGGAATCGCCGAACCATGCCTGCACCTTTCTCTGGCCACGGATCGTGTAACACTGCCCAGGCACCAGGCAGCAGACTGTTTGGGCGATCATCGGATCCGTTGCCGGGTCCCCGACGTTGTTCAGCAAAAATGTCCCACCTGGGTTGCCGCCCGAAGATTGCCAGCCCGCTCCGAAAAACAACCCGGAAGCGGTCCACCCGCCTCCGGTGCCGTTAACCGGGACCGGCTGTCCGAAGTCGCCGTTGGTCAAACTGCACGAACACGGGATCGGCGTGCAGGCACAGCAGGAGGCCGACGCGGTCAGTTCGAGACGCAGCCCGGTGGGACCGGCGCTGGCATTTGTCACGTAAAAGGTGAGCGTGTTCAGCCCGGGCAACAGGCCGCTCGTGATGCTGAACGGATGCCAGTTGGTGAATGCCCAGCCATTCGGAAGCGTGTTGCCCGTCGGGTTCCCATTCAGATAAATTGTCCCAGTGTCGTCCGCCATCCATTGGCCGTTCACCGAATACCGCGGATTGCCGCTCGGACACGGAGGCAGGCTGAACCTCAGCGTATAGCAGTAGGTTCCCCCCGGTCCGAACGTGCTCGGGTCCGGTCCAATCCATTGTGAATTGGGCCCGTTGGGAAGCCACAAGGGATGCGGAGTAACCACCACGGGCGTCCCTGTGGGGACTCCCACAGGCGCGCACGAAAGCGCAAATTGCGTGTCGGACGCTCCCGCGGGCAATGCCCCTCCGGGACCCTCGCCGCTGTAAACTGAAAACACCGTTTGCGGCGTGCCACAGCAGCAATCGTTGAACACATTGGTCAACTCCGCGCGCAACCCCGTCGGATTGTCGAACGTGTAGGCATTGGTGACATAGAAGTCCAGGCAGTTGCTCCCGCACACAAAGCCATTGGTCAATGTCACAGGATGCCAACCCGCGAAACTGACATTCGGAAACTGCGTCGAGGGAACTTGATGTCCCGTCACCTGCCCATTCAGCCGCAGTTCCGCCCAGTCATCCGCGCTCCAACGGCCCGTTATCGAGGCCCCGTCCGTGCAGGGCAGGTAAAAACAGAGCTGAAAATGGTAAACGCCGCCCTGGCAATACGCCGTTGGACCAGCCCCTATCCATTGCGAAATCGGACCGGTGCCGAGCCACGGCGGCGCGGGAATGGTGTTCGTGTTGATGACTTGCGCAGGGCCTGTGCAACCGCCAGGCGGCTGCGAAACCAGCGTGTAATTCGGATCCGCCACCCCCGCCCCCAGCAGCACATTTCCCGCGGCCCCTCCCATGCCCGTGTTCCAGACGCGCGCCTGCGGAAGGCACGGAGGCAGGCAGCCGCCCGCCGGCGGATTGACGGTGAAAACCACCACGCACGACGCCGTGTTCGTCGCGCAATCGCTGATGGTGACCGTTATCGGATGCGCTCCCGGGAAAACAACCGTCCCCGGCGCCGGGGTTTGGGTGCAATTCAACGGTCCACAGTTGTCACTCGCGCAAGAGCTCGCCAAAAGGCACAGGTCTGGAATCGTGTTCGAACAACCCGTCACCGTCAGTTGAACGACGGCTGGATTTCGCAGGCAACTGCAATCCAGCAAAGGCGGTGTCGTGTCCACCACAGTGACCTTCTGGCTGCAGGTCGCTGTCGCCCCGCAATCGTCCACCGCATTCCACGTGCGAGTGTATATCCGCGGGCAGGTTCCATTCGTGGTCGTTCCGACCATGGTGATGGTCACCCCTCCGTTCGGAGTGCCGGGATGCGGACAGCAGGCATTCGTCGGGGTCGGCGGATTAAAAGTCCAGGTCGTTCCGCATTCCACCGTCTTGTTCGCCGCGCAAAGCAACGCGAAAGGGCCGGTGGCCGGTGAGAGCACCTTGAATGTCACCGTGCATTGCGAAGCCAGTCCCTGGCTGTCCAGGATGGTGACGGTAATCGGATAATTTCCCGGGCCCACCGGACTTCCCGCCGTCGGCGACTGGCTGCAACTGTAGCTGGGGGGCGGAACCACCGTGCTCTGCACGCAAACCGTGAATTTGCATAAGTCCGGGATCACCGCCTGGCAGGCGTTAGTGATCAGAACCGATTGCGTCGCCAGGCACGAACAATCGAAAAAAACCGATTGCGCCTTCATTGGCAAAGCCGCAAGGACGAATGCCAGGATCATCGCGGGAACAAGGAACATTTTAGTTTTCATATGCTGGGTCGGAACGAACTTATCGGATGAGCCATCGCCCCGCTCAGTGGGTTACTGACCTGATCTGCGGGGGAAAGGTGCGCGGAAATTACGACAATTTACCCGTCGCACACGGGTGGGGAGAGCTCTGACTTGGAAAGCTCCGCCATTGTGCCGGAATCGATGCGGATTTCAACTTTTTACTTTTGCGCAGGAAAAAATGGGGCCTCCCAAGCCTCAACGCTCCACCAGCACTCGTCCGTTAGGACGCCACCCGAACGCCCCCCCCGTCCGAGTACTCAACGTGCCTTCCAGACCCGCACGGCTCCAGTCGTCGTGAATCCAGCCAGGGTGCCGCTGTCTTCCAAAAACAGCAGCTGCGCGAACTCCACGTCGCGGGACAGCGTCATTAATTCGCGACCCGTGGGCAGGCTCCACAATTTGGTGACTCGATCCGCATCACAACTGGCCAGTGTCCGGCCGTCCGAGGAAACAGTCACTGATTCAACCGTCGCGCCATGGCCTGTCAGATGCCGGACAGCGTGTCCGTCATTCGCATCCCAAATTCGAATCAGACCGTCGGTGTCCCCCGTTATCACCAGCGCGTGATCCGGCGACGACCCCAATACTTTGGGTCGAACGCCCTCCGGGAATTGGAACGTTGTCGTCATTTGCCCCTGCCGCGCATCCCAAATTCCCGCTCCAACGGGAAAGACCCGGCTCACAAAACGGTCGGTATCGATGGACGCATCCGGTCCGTGAAACTGGCGGCGCAGTTGGGCGCACCGGGCCACTTGCTGGCCCGATTTCGCATCGAAAACCAACGCATCTTCTTTCCTCAACAAAATGACCCGCTGGCCATCGGGCGTCGCGAGCAGCCGCGGATAAAGATTTCCCGTTCCTTCCAGGACCGTTTTCCCCACCGTCACGCCGTCGGCCAGATTCCAAAATTCCAGTGCCGTCGGCCGCCCCTTGTCGGCCGAGGCCACCAAAAGGGAGGGTGAATCTGCAACAAACGCCAGCGGGAGATACCCGCGACGCGCATTCAACGGGCGGGCGTCACTTTCGCGAATATTCCAAATCACAATCAGACCGTTCTGATCCACCGCCGCAACGTGCCGCCCGTCGGGCGCCCGCACCGCGCGTTGCAGTTTGGAACGAAGAACGACCTCGTCCGGATTCATCATGAGGTCCCAGACCCGGATCGTGCCATCCTTGCCAGCGCTGACAAGCCGCCCGTCCCTCGCCCATGCCACCGCCGAGATTTCCGCTTGATGCCCCAAAAGCCGCCGCAGTTCCTCGCCCGTGCTCGTATCGAAAATACGCACGGTCGAATCGCGCAACCCCGCCGCAAGCTGGCGGTTGTCCGGTGAAAACGCCATCGCTTGAATCACCGATCCCGGGCTGGCGAGATCGACCATGCGCATTCCATTCGTCGGCTGCCAGACACAGGCGCTCTCTTTATTGCGCGAGGTTAATCCCGCCAGCAATGCGCCATCATGGGATGCCACCAAGGGCCCGTATATTCGCTGACGCATCGGGCTGGCGACGCGATCGACCTCGTTGCTTCCATTCCAGCGCCGTCCAAGAAGCCGATCGGAGGTTGTGAAAATCTGCCTCCCATCGCCAGACACCACCATCGAGGTCGCCTCGGCGTCGAGTTCGCAAATCGTCTTTCCGCTGCCGGTGTCGATGAGCCTGGCGCCGCGGCGTTTGCCACCCGATTCGCCCAGCATCGCAATCGATCCGTCCGCGAGAAAGCCGATCTCCGCCCGTTTCAATCCATGCCAAAAATTGAGTCGTCGGGACTTCACGTCCCACACCTTCACATATTCATCATGCCCCGCCGATCCCAGGAGCAAGCCGTTCGGAGCGAACGCCAGCGCGGCGGTGGCATGCGCCATGTCCGGACGCGAGGGTTCGATTTGCGATTCCAGCGTCGCGCGTGTCAGCAATCCTTCCAGGGCCTTCTGCGGTTCGCGTTCGAGCAAGGCGAGGGCCTGTTGCGTTTTGTCCTGAATTTGAGCGGCATCGGAAATATCCGGCAGCGTGGCGATCGACTGCCAGTTGATCAGATCCCAAATCTGGATGTGACGATGTCCTCCCGACGCCATCCACCGGCCATCGGCTGAGAACGCCAGCGAATGCACGTTGTCTGCCGCCACGTTCAGAACCAGCGCCGCGTCCCCTGCACAACGTTTGCGCAAAAGCCACCATTCGAATCCACGCGCGTCCTCCTGCCCCGGCAATGGATCGTGTCCCAGCAACAACGCCAGCGCCGGCCCCGTCTGGCCCGCTTCGATGTGCTGCGCCGCCGCATGGATGTCCGCAGCATAGAGATTCGCCCGCGCGGTCACCGCGTTGGCTTCCGCCCGTTCCGCTTCGGCGCGCGCTTTTTGTTCGCTGGCCGCGGCGCGGCGTTCCTGGTGGCGCGCCTGGTCCCGTTCGTGTTTCAGGTGGCCCTCGTTGGCATGTTGAAGCGCCATGAAACCGATCACCGCGGCGACGCTCACGCCGATCAATGATCCCCATGCCGGGTGACGCCCCATCCATTTCCAAATTCGTTCCGTCGATCCGGCCGGCCGCGCGAGAATGGGTTCGCCCCGTTGCCACCGCCCCAGATCGTCCGCCAGCGCCGACGCATCGGCATAACGACGCCCCGGATCCTTCGCGAGGCATTTGAGAGCAATGATGTCCAGGTCCGAAGCCCGAAAACCAAGGTCCCCACCTGGCCTCATTTCCCCAGGGGCATCCTTCGCCGTCGCGGAAGATGCTGAGTTCCGGCTGCCATCTTTACCTTGTGTGAATTCGTCGGGGCACAGGGATTGGGTTTCACGCCATTTGCGGCGAGCGATCCATGGGGCCATGGGTTCCTCTTCCACGACCTGCCGCATCGTCTCCAAGGCGGTGACACCCCGGTGCGGAGGCCCACCCGCTATTAATTCGTAAAGAATCGCTCCCAAGCTGTAGACGTCTGCTGCCACCGTCACGGCCTGGGGCCCGGCCCGGGACTGTTCCGGCGCCATGTAACTGGGCGAGCCCACCACCACTCCGCTGCGGGTGATTTCACTGTTGCTGTCCAGGCGCCGGGCCAGTCCAAAATCTGTCACCAATGGTTCGCCGTTGGAATCGATCAGGATGTTGCCCGGCTTGAGATCGCGATGAAGAATTCCCCGCTGATGCGCGTAATGGACCGCACGGGCGATGAGCGCCACCAATTGTGCGGACTCCTTTGCGGTGTAACTGTTGGTCCCTTCTCGAATTGTCGGAGTGGAAATGGCAGGCGGCTCAATGTGGCGAACAGTCGATTCAGCGGCCTCGGCTTTCGACTGCGCGGAGGCCGCCTTCCCGACAGTTCCAGTTGCAAGCCGATCCGCCAGACTGCCGCCCCGGACGAGCTTCATGCTGAAGTAATGCTGGCCGTTCTCCTCGCCGACCTCATAAATGGGAACAATATTGGGATGGTCCAAACGCGCCGCCGCGTCAGCTTCCGCCCGAAAGCGGGCTACTTCATTGTCGGTCGCCAGCCGTCCCGTGAGGATCAGCTTCAAGGCCACTTCGCGGTGAAGGCGCAGGTCGCGTGCTCGAAACACCACTCCCATCCCCCCGCGTCCGAGTTGCTCCAATAATTCATAATGCCCCAAATGTTGACGGGGCAGCAAGGGGACCGGCATCGGCGCGTCCTCGGCGTCGGCGCCGGCAGAAAGATCGAAAAGTGACGACACCAGGCAATGTGAGCAGAGCCCCTTTGGCGCGCTGGATGGAATGGAGCGCGAACACTTCGGACAATTTGTGACGACAATTGACATGGTCGGCTCACCCGGGAGAGCGGCGCTCCTCTCCTTTACTGACCCGCTTGGCCCTTAAAGATGCATTCATGTCGACAGCGAAAAATGCCCGGATCTTCAAACGCGATCCGGGCGAAATGGTCCTGGGGACATTGTGATGTTGAGCCGCGTTTACTCTGCCAGCGCGGCGAAGAGCTCTCGAATTTCATCCTCAATCTCCGTCGGATCATGAACCGTTTGTGCAATTTCATCACGAAAGAGTTGCGCGTACCGCCGTCGCATCCGGAACACCACCGATTTGAGGGCGCCCTCTGTAACGCCCAAACCCGCCGCGACCCCGGCAAACGGCGTGGAACCCTTTGCTTCGATCAAAAACGTCTTCAGATCGTCAAAGCGCATCGCATGCCCGGTGTATTCGGCTTCGAGCCTGTCCAGGACCCGCGCCAGCACCGTCTCTGCCCACTGCTTTTCGAAGGCGCGATCCGGGGTCTGCGAATGGGAGGGCTCCAGTTGATACCGTTCCTCGGGGTTCAGGGCATCCAGCGAAAAAACGATGGCCCCCCCGCCTCTTTTGAGGCGGGCGGCGTCCCGCCGTTCGTTCGAGAGCATGTGCTTGAAGGCAGCGAGGAGGAAGGAACGGAACCGCCCGCGCGCCGGATCTGCCATCTGCAAATAATCCTTGGCCAAAAGACGCGAAAAGAATTCCTGCGCCGCATCCTGGGCCTCGTGAGGTCCGTAACCCTCCCGCCGTGCGAAAGCGTAAATCGGGAACCAATAAGCGCGACACAACGTCTCCAGCGCCTCGGTGGAACCCGCTCCCTGACGCTGACTGGCCCGCAGCACAAGGCTCCAGTGCGTCGTGTGAAACTCGCGCGCTCCCCCATCTGGCACCTCCGGCTTATTATCAATTGGCGGCATTCGCGTTGGCCTTCATCCTGCCTTATCCGCATTTTCCCAACAACTCCTTCCCACGGGGTCAGTCCCACATTATGTACTATTCACCTCTCCCTTGACCCCTCAGGTCATAGTACAATACGTGGGACTGACCCCGTGCGGGGTCAGTCCCACGTATTGTACTATTGGCGGCGACAATCCGGAGTCGTCCGAGGATCGGGGAATAGTACATAATGTGGGACTGACCCCGTGGGAAGGAGAACTCTCTTGCAACTCAGTCTCAATTCACTTAGGGTGGTTTCGCTTGAATGAATCCTTGCCAGATTGTGGCGCGCCCGAGGGCTGCGGGCCGCCGGGGCTTTGTCCCTTGAACAAGCTCAAGGCCGGCACTTCCGCGCGTATCCGGCGTTTGAACGGTTCGGAGGAGGTCATGCATCGGTTGCGGGAACTCGGTTTTTGCGAAGACCAGGAGGTCCGTCTCGTCAGCCAGCAGGTCAATGTCATTTGCCAGGTGTGCGATGCGCGCCTCGGATTGAGCCGGCAACTGGCCGAAAGCATTCTCGTCGAACCCCTGCTCGATCTGCCGAAGAGCCTTCAGCCGGCGTGATATGCCCCCGGCCTGCACCTCCCTCGCCGCGTTGAAACCCGGCGCCTGCGCCACTGTCTCCGAAATTCGCGTCCCTGCCGAAAGCCGCGGACGTCTCCTGGAAATGGGCCTGCTCGTCGGAACATTGGTGGAGTTGGTTCGATTTGCTCCGCTCGGCGATCCCATCGAAATCAAGGTTCGCGGATATCACCTGACATTGCGCAAAAATGAGGCGGAACAGATCGTCGTGCAACCCAGCGAGTGATCGCAAGGTGCGCCGCCGGACCACTCTCCCCCGATGATCGATTCGCCGAGCCACGAGTTTTCCCGGGCCCCCGGCGCGGGTCGAAAAGCGCCATTTCAAATCGTCCTGACCGGGAATCCGAATTCCGGCAAAACGACCCTTTTCAACGCCCTCACCGGTCTGAGCGCCAAGGTCGGCAATTATCCCGGAGTCACTGTCGAGCGCAAGGAAGGCCGCCTGCTCCACGCGCCCAAGGAACCCGGCATGGTCGTCCTCGATCTGCCCGGTGCCTACAGCCTCAGTCCCCAGTCCCTGGATGAACAGATTGCCCGCGATGTGCTCTTCCACAGGGTGCCCGGAGTCCCCCCGCCGGACTTGGTCATCGTCGTGGTGGACGCGTCCAACCTGCAGCGCAACCTCTATTTCGCCACGCAGGTCATCGAGTTGGGCTACCGCACTTTCGTCGCGCTGAACATGATGGATGTGGCCCGGGAAAATGGGCATGTCATCGATGTGGAACGTTTGTCGGAGCAGTTGGGCACGCCCGTTTTCCCGATCGTGGCGAGCCGGGGCGACGGTGTGGACGCGCTGCGAAAGGACATTCTTGCCACCGCGGACGCATCGCGGGCGGCACTGGCTTCCCGACAATTTTGTTCCCTGCCGGGCGTATTGTCCGTCGAGGTCACAGCACTGGCGGGCGCTTTGATTCAAGCTTTTCCCCAGAGTTGCTTTCAATCCCGCGCCGAGAGCCTGCTGGTTCTGAGCGATGAACGCTTTTTGCTGCTCAGCGGGCCTCATTATCCCGAGGCCATTTGTTCCGCTGTGGCGGCGGCTAGAAAACGGCTGGACCAACAGGGCCTTGACTGGCGGAGCGCCGCGATTGAAGCCCGCTATGCGCGCATCGCGGAGATCCAAAAATCTGTCACGACGGAAACCTCCATCAATCGGGAGACCGTGAGCGATCGGCTGGACCGGGTATTGACGGACCGTGTGTGGGGGTTGCTGATTTTTCTGGCGGTGATGACCCTGATGTTCCAGAGCATTTTTACTTTCGCGGAATTCCCGATGAAAGCGCTCGAGCAGGGAGTCGGCTGGGTGGGGAGCGAAGTGGGCAAGTGGATTCGGCCGGGGCCTCTAAACGATTTGATCGTCAATGGGGTTATCAAGGGAGTGGGCGCCGTGGTGGTGTTTCTGCCGCAGATCTGCCTGCTGTTTCTGTTCATCGGTCTGCTGGAGGACACAGGTTACATGGCGCGGGCGGCCTTCCTGATGGATCGGCTGATGAGCCGGGTGGGGCTGCACGGCAAGAGTTTCATTCCCATGCTGAGTTCATTCGCATGCGCCATTCCGGGCATCATGGCAACGCGGACGATCGAGAGCCCGAAAGATCGGCTGGTGACGATCCTGGTCGCGCCTCTGATGAGTTGCTCGGCACGTCTGCCGGTTTACACCCTGTTGATTGCGGCCTGCATCCCGGATCGCCGCGTATTGGGTGTGCTGAAGCTGGCCGGCCTGACCATGCTGTGCATGTATCTCCTGGGCATTGTGGTGGCGTTGTTGATGGCGTGGCTGTTCAAGAAGACGTTGTTGAAAGGCCCGACGCCGATGTTGATCATGGAATTGCCTCCGTATAAACGGCCGGTGACTCATGTGGTATTGCGTCACATGTGGGACCGGTCGAAGCTGTTTCTGCGTCGGGCCGGCACGGTGATCCTCGGCATCAATATCCTCCTTTGGTTCCTCGCCAGTTATCCGCGAGTGCGCACCTCGAACGCCGAGTACGTGACGCAACGGGATCGATTGATGGCGAGCGCGTTTCCGAGCATGACGCGGGCGGAGGCAGACGCGCGTCTGGTGTCATTGCGGGAACGGAAACGCGTGACGGGCGAAACCAACGAGGCTGAGCGGGTGATCGAGTGGGATGTCCGGGAGGCGAACCGACAAGCTGGCGAGCGGCTTCGTCACAGTTTCGCCGGGCGGATCGGCCATTTCATCGAGCCGGCGATTCGGCCGCTGGGATTCGATTGGAAGATCGGGATTGGCATCGTGAGCTCGTTCGCGGCGCGCGAAGTTTTCGTGAGCACGATGTCGCTGGTTTACAATGTGGGCGAGGCGGACGACTCGCCGGAGGCGACGCGGACGCTGGCGCAGACGTTGCGGGAGCAGGTGCGTCCGGAGGATGGAAAGCCGGTCTACACGACGCTGGTGGCGGTGACGTTGATGGTGTTTTACGTGTTTGCGCTGCAGTGTGTGAGCACGGTGGCGATCGTGAGGCGTGAGACCAATTCATGGAAGTGGCCGTTGTTTCAATGGGTTTACATGGGCGTGCTGGCGTGGTTTTTGGCATTTTTGACCTATCAGGGAGGACGGCTGTTGGGGTTGGGTTGACAGGTCTTTTGGCCGTTGACACGGGTAGGCATCGCACTTAATGTTCGCCTCCCGTTGCGCCGGCGAGGGTGGCAATGCAGCGACCATTTGACCGCGCGCACGACATTTAGGAAGGAAGTGAGTTAGAATTGACCGAAATCAGGCTAAAAAAAGGCGAACCCGTTGATCGCGCGCTCCGCCGGTTGAAAAAGAAGATCGACCGCGAGGGCACCCTCAAGGAAGTCCGCGCCCACCGCCACTTCGAGAAACCCAGCGAGCGCCGGCGCCGCAAGGAAAAGGTGGCGCGTTTCAGCGCCATGTTGACCGCCCGTTACGCCGACCTGTAAAAGTTTGCACTTCCATGGCCGGGTGTGGTTCAAGTGAATCCGCACCCGGCCGTTTTATTATCCGGCATGCTGCATCTGTTCTCCGGCCCCCGAACACCAGCGCATTCTTTGACCTGAACATGTATTCGATGTCCACCTGCTGG
>JBEEGQ010000342.1:0-19060 GCA_041166945.1 Verrucomicrobiota bacterium | reverse complement strand
GACCGGGCTGTTTGATTTAATGCAAAGATAATCATTGATCCGCCGCCTTTCTTTGCTAGTTTCGGCGTTCCTTCGGCCCGAAACCGGCTCTGCTGGCGACGGTCGGGAATAAACGGCCTTCATCGTGCCGGCTTCTTGTGAAGCTGGCCGGCCACAATAACACCAAACGTAATCCCGTTTTCCGCGGGATGGCTGTTGCCGAACTCATCGCGCGACGGCTCCGAATCAAAGGAAAAAACGTGCTAAGCATCGGAATCAAAGAACTGTTGGAAGCCGGTGTCCATTTCGGACATCAAACCCGCCGCTGGAATCCCAAGATGAAGCAATTCATCTTCGACGCCCGCAACGGAATTCACATCATCGACCTGAGCAAGAGCGTCAAGCAGCTGGAAGCCGCCTGCGAGTTCCTCAGTTCCACCGTCCGCAAAGGCGGCCAGGTGCTCTTCGTCGGCACAAAAAAGCAGGCCCAGGAAGCCGTCCGCGAAGCCGCCAAGGCCTGCGGCCAGCTCTACGCCGTCGAACGCTGGCTCGGCGGAACCCTTACCAATTTTCAAACGGTCAAGAAATCCATCGCCCGCCTCAAGCAGATCGAAAAATGGGACACCGACGGCTCCATGGCCGAATACGGAAAACAGGAGCAGTCCATGTATCGCCGCGAAGCCGCGCGCCTCATGAAACATTTCGAGGGCATCCGCGCCATGGAAAAGTTCCCGGCCATCATGTTCGTCGTCGACCTCAAGCGCGAACACAACGCCGTCAACGAAGCGCGCCGTCTGAACATCCCCATCGTCGCCATTGTCGACACCAACTGCGATCCGGATCTCGCCACGTACCCCATCGCCGGCAACGATGACGCCATCCGCTCCGTCCGCGTCATCCTCACTGCCGTCGTCCAGACCATCAGTGCTGCGCGCAACGAATACGAATCCAAATCCGCGCGGCGCAAGCCCGAGGAACCGGCGGCCGAGGCGCCGGCAGCCGAGCCTGTCGTCGGCGAGACGCCTGCCATCGCGGCTGTCTGACACCGCCGCAGGTGCGGGCCGCCGGCGCTGGATTCAATCTTTCCAGGTCTGCGGCCCTTCAATCCTCAACCTTCAACTCTCAAGATATTTTTATGGCTGAAATCACCGCCGCCAGTGTGGGCAAGCTCCGGGAAATGACGGGGGCGGGCCTGATGGATTGTAAAAAGGCCCTCACCGAATCCGCCGGAAGCATCGATGCCGCAGTCGATATCCTTCGCAAGAAGGGCGTCGCCTCCGCCGGCAAAAAGACCGGTCGCGCCACCAACGAGGGCGCCATCGTCCAATATGTCGCCCCCGGCGGCCGCCTCGGCCTGCTCATCGAGGTCAACTGCGAAACCGACTTCGTCGCCCGCAACGAAACCTTCAAGGCGTTTTGCGATGACCTCGTCAAAAAACTCGTCGCCAATCCTGCCGCCGACCTCGAGCCCGATCGCGTCGCTGCCGTCGCCAAGATCGGTGAGAACATTCAGATCCCCCGACACCAACGCATCGAGGTCAACGGGAATGGCCTCGTCGCCGCCTACATTCACACCGGCGCAAAAGTCGGCGTGCTCGTCGAGGTTGGCGCCGGCAAGGAAGCCACAGTCGCCAGCGACGACTTCAAGCAACTCGTCCGCGACATCACCCTCCAGATCGCCGCCGGCCATCCCTTCGTGGTCAGTCGTGACCAGGTTCCGGCCGACGTCATCGCGAAGGAAAAGGAGATCGCCGCCGAGCAGGTGAAGGACAAGCCGCCGCAGGCCATCGCCAAAATCGTCGAAGGCAAACTGGAAAAGTTTTATCAGGGTTACTGCCTGGTGGACCAGGGCTTCGTAAAACGTAATTCCGAGGTTTCCATCAAGGAACATGTCGCCTCTGTCTCGAAACAATTGGGCGACGAAATTGGCATCCGCCGTTTCGTGCGCTTCCAGGTCGGAGAAATCGCGGGCTGAAAAGCGCGATCGCGCTTCAGCCGCATGCCGCATCCCGGCCCAGAGGGCCGCGTGATGGTAGCCGGTGGGAAGCCCGCCCCGGCGGGAGCACCCACCGGATCAGCATCCCCCCACAATCCAGCGCCCTGGCAGGGGCGCATGAACTCCATGGCACCATATTCGTGATGCGTCCCATCATCGAACGCGGCGAATTGTATTTTGGGTGAATCGGATCATCATGCGGCCCTCCGGGGCGCGGGCCTGTTCGGTTCGGGATCCGGTGGGTGCGTCCTCTGGCGCAGACTTCCCACCGGCTACATTCATTTGTCCCTTCGGGACCCGGGCACCGGCTCTATTGATTTGTTCATTCGACGCTCGGCACGGCTCCTGTCGGGACCAACCTGGAACAGGTTCAGGGCGCGGACGCCCGCGGACTCACGAGCCGATCGATTAGCGGTATGCCACCTTCGGGCACCCGCTTCTCCAGCAGGGCGAACAAGGACGGCTGCCAGGGATCGAGCGTGAAATGGATGTGGTCAGTCAGGCCAAGATATTTGTTCGACCGCAAATCATAAACGTGCGCCGGCCTATCCAAGCGGGCATCGAGCTCGGCCGGTTTTTCCAGCGCCTCATTGCCGCCCGCCTGTTTTAAATCCTCGCTCATGTGATAATCCACATTGCGCTCGAACGCGACCAATCGTCCTTCACTTATCCGAAAGCGATGAATGCGGGTGTGTGCTGAGGCAGGCAGCCTGATACGGCGCGGCAATTCCATGTGGCTCTCCGCCCACTCCACCCATTCGGGCGAAGCCTCCGGCTTGAGGCGATCCATGGGATACGCGGAGATGGGAGTGGATCGAACGTCGGTGTGAACCTGGGTCGCTCCACCGTGGGCGAGATTGTTCGCATACGTGCAGACTGCGGCCGGAACATTCATGGGAAATTGAGCTGCAAAGCTGTTCGTGGCGCGCAGGCGCCCATGGACATCAAACTCCGCCGGGCTGCCATCGTAAAAGAGCGATCGCCGGGTGCCAGCGCGCGGGGACTGGACGAACAACGAGGCGCCCGCGATTTCCTGGTCCGAAAGCGCCATCGTCGCCGGGAGCGCCAACACGCCGTTGGTCAGCTTGTCTTCGATACTGGGGTGATCGAGCGATCTGACGAATTGCGGGGAATAACCGAGATCTTGAAAAAGCTTGAGCCATCCATTCCGGGAACGGGCCATCCTGTTGTGTTCCGCCTCGAAACTGGAGAAGCGCCGAGCCCACGTCGAGCCATCCGGTGTCGATTCCAGCAACCAATCGACCTGGATGCTGGACTGTGAATAATGGATGAAAATGGGATCGCGCTCCGGGACGGCGCGAAGGAACAATTGTGCGAGCGGCGAGGTCATTTCCTTGAGCACCGGCGCCAGGGCCTTGCCTTTGGCCGTTAGCGCCACGTTGTCGCTCTTCGAATCGATGCAATCTTCGCTCCACCACACGATGCACCCGCGATCGCCCTCGAGCAGCAAATGCCAAAGACGCCGCCGCGCGTGCTCGGCATCCTTTTCGAATACCGTCGTCATCATCGGCTTTCCAGGCATGAACGAACCCAGGATTTCACGCGCGTTGCCAATGTCGTACGGCTCCATCCAGTCCACAGACTGCGACAGGCGCCACAGATCGTAACCGCCAAACGCGCTCGGCATCTGCGTGCCTTCGATGCCGACGGGCGTGTGCGGATCGATCGCATGCGCCGCGTCGCGGAGATCCGCCAGGGTGCGCGCGAGGGAGATATCCATGTAGGTCCTGAAATCGCACCAGGGCGATAAGTTCCATCTTGTGGGCGTCTTCCGGGCAGTCACGGGATCGAACTTGAGCTTTTGCACAGCCTGCCAGTCGGGCTTTCCGTGAATCATATTGTCGCCGCTGACCATGCGGTTTTTGATCTCGTCCGTGCTGAACGGTTTCACCTCGTTCCATGACGCGAACTTTGTTTCCCATTGCGTGTTGAGCGCATCGAGGCTGTTCGTATATTCCGTTTTGAGCCATTCACGAAAGCCGGACAACGTCAGCGGATTGAAATCATAATCGAACGGATTCGCCGAGAAGGTCGTTGAAAGTTCGTCGCGAATGTCATAGGCAAACGGGGCGTTCATCATGTTCTTGCGCACGAGCGATTGCACCTCACGCCGCGCCCATGAACTCCATTGCGGGTCTTCGAAACAATAATCGCGAACAAACGCGGTCTGCGGACGCCCGCCCTGTGCCCAACTCGAAATGAACTTGTCCCAGTCGCGAACATTCGAACTGAACTTCAGGCAAAGCCCCTTGTTGACCATGTTCTCCACGTAGTATGGAAACCGGTTGTCCAGCAGGGGACGAAGATTGCCGTCGCCATGGACCATCGCGGTGTTGATCCCCATCTCGCGCAGGCGCTGGAAGAAGAGTGGAACTTTTTCCGGCCTTTGATAGGCGCTGTCGCTGATCCACAGGATGGTTCGGTAATCCAGCCACGGCCGAAGCTGACTCGTCGCAGCGGAACCGGAGCCGCGGAAAATGAAGAGCCACAGGACCGCCGCTCCGTACTGAACAACCCGCGTGAACGGGCGCCTCATTTCAATGTCTTCAGAAAGGCGAACAGGTCGCTGACCTGCTCTGGCGGCAGCGTTTCGAGCAGGCCATCCGGCATCATGCTTTTCTTCGTAAAGCCGGCTTTGCGGATTTGGCCCTGCGCGATTCGGGTGTCCTCGACGTTCGGACGCCGCAGGATGACCGCGTCGTTGTCCTGGGAGACCAGGATGCCATCGAGCACATCGCCCTCCTTGGTTTCGACCCGGAACAGGCGATAGCCCGGTTCCATTGCGGCGCTCGGCGTGATGATGTTGCGCAACAGCGCCTCGACACCCAGCGCCCCCGCGCCGCTCAACACCGGCCCCACCTGCCCGCCCTGTCCGCCTACACTGTGGCACTGCCGGCAGACTGCGGTGAACAACAGTTGTCCCTTCGCGCTGTCCCCACTCTTGTCAGCCAGCGCGTGGAACCTTGAGAATTTTTCCGCCAGCACCCTGGACTCCTCGGCGGTGAGCAGCGGCGGAAAGTCGGCCGTCTTTATCGCGCGCGCCCCGCTGTGAAGTTTGCCCCAGTTTGTGCCAGCGAAAAGATGCGTGAGCCCGAAAGGCTTGTCGCTGCCCGAAACCGTGGCGGCCAGGTTCGGACTGCTTTCCGCCGGCGCATAACTTCGATCAAAATCGGCGCGGATCTCATCCGCGGTGCGCGCCCGGTTCCACACCCGAAACTCGCTCAGCCAGCCCGCAGTTCCTTTGGCCGGCGCTGTCCACGCGATGCGACAATGCTCAAACTTATCCTTCACCACCTTGCCTTCGCTCGAGTCGAGCTCGCCGTTTTGATAGATGCGCAGATGGCCGCCGGCATCGCGCGACACCGCGATATGCGTCCACATGTCCGCCACGATCTTTTTCTTCGCGACAATGGCATCATGGATGTTGGGGGAGCCAACCCAGACCCGGAATTGGCCGCCGAAAAAGTTCATATCGAGGATCCCCGGGGCTCCGAGGATCCCGTCATTGTTGTCAATGCCCGCATCGAGTTTCACCCACGTCTCGACCGTGAACGGTCCGTCGAGAGTGATGTCGGTTTCCGCCCACGCGCTGTCGGTGCCGTCGAGTCGGAGCGCGGGTCTGAAAAACGACGCCATGTCCTGCATGAGTGCGGCCAGATCCGCGTCGCTGCCGAGGACAGCGTGCAGTTTATCGAGGGTGGCGGCATCCAGTTCGTCCTTGCCGATGGCGCCGTTCCGAACAGCGTCGACAGCGGCATGCGCCCCGGCCTTGGTGCCGGCCAGCGAGGCGAGCGCTGCACGGCGTGGAGCAGCCGGCAACATTGGATAGAGGCTGGCGAGCTGACGGGGCCCGCCGGGATTGCGCGACGCGGCGAGAGCGCTTACCGCCTCGTTCTGCAGAGATGTATTGTCCGAGTTTCGGGCGAAGGCCGCCAGCAGCTCGACGTCCGCCGATTTGATTTCGCGCAAAGCCCGAAGCGCCGCCAGCTGAACGGTGATCTCGGCGGGCCCGGACGAGGGGCGCGCAGATTTCAGCAGTCCTACGAGCTCCGGCTCCAGGGCCGTCAGTTGAAATGAGCTGGCCAGGCGGCTGCCGAGCTCGCGTGACCCCGGCTTGTCCTGCGTAAGCAATTGCCTCGCGGCGTCGTTCAGGAGCGGCGTGATTTTCGCCGCATCGAGCCGGGTCCGGAATTTCAAAAGCGATTCGATCGCCGCCGTGCTCGTGAGCGGCTGTTGCAGGATCTGCTTCAACGCATCACCCACCCCCGGCTCCTCCGGAAATTGCGCGAGACGAAGCAGCTCTTCCTGTCCGGGCGAGCGGGAGAGTGACGGCAGCAACGCCGCAACGCGCGCGGCGCTGGCTTTGGGCTCGAGAGCGAGAGCCGCGAGCAGGCGACCCTCAGCAGGGAGCGCTCGTGCCGGCTCGGTGTCGAGAAATGCGGCGACGAAAACCGGGTGGCGCTCGAGGAGCATCCGGACCAGGTATCGCTCGAAATCGCGCTCGTACGCGGCACCCGTTTTGATGGTTCTCCCGTTGTGCGTGCTTTTCATGACGGGCTCCGCAAGGGTCGGTTTGGCCATGCGGAGGAGCAATGGCATCGCGCGGGTGGAACTCATCTCCCCGGTGTGGCTATCCGAGGATTCATGCAGGAGGGAGTTCAACGAGACGACGGTTTTTATGAGTTCCGCCCGCACTGTGGGATCCGGATCCGCGGCGAGAGGCTCCAGGGCGTTGAAGAGTTCGGTCCATCGCTGGGTTTCACCCGCGACCAACGGCGCGCGGACGCCGAGCACCCGGACGGCCTCCCGTCGGACATTTCGATTGGGATCGTTCAAGGCCGGTTTGAGCAAAGACAGATACTGGTTTCCTTTGTTGAATCGATCTTTTCCATCGAGAGCTTCCAGCGCCCACAACGCGGCGATGCGCCTCCCCCCGGGCGCGCCCGTGTCGTTGAATGCCTTTTTGAGCGCCGGCGCCAGTTCGTTCATCTGGCGATCCCCGATCGCCTGCCACGCAAGATGACTTTGCGGCGTGTTCGCTCCGCCGAGTTTGGCGATGAGTTCGTCGCCAGAAAGTTTCAGGAAGTCGGGCACTTCATACGGCTTCTGTCCGCCATGTTTCACGCGCCAGATGCGGCCGCGTTTCTTGTCGCGATCCGGATGGTTCCGTGGAACCTCGTTGTGCGAGATGATTTTGTTGTACCAATCCACGAGATAGAGGCATCCGTCCGGACCCAGCCGGAGCGCCACGGGGCGAAACATCTCGTCCGTCGATTGCACAAAGTCGGGAAGCTTTTGATACCGAAAGCCGGAACCGTCGCGCGTGATTTTAATGGCCTGGATTTTTCGCGTGATCGGATTGGCGACATACATCACATCGCAATACGCTTCGGGCCAACCCCCGCCCGTAGCCGCCGAGGTGACGAGGCGATCCGCCTCCTCACCTCCGCGGCTTCCGTATGCGTCGCTCAGCGCCAGTCCGCTGAGGCCTGTGCCGCCCATTTTGAAGTCCGGCGCGGTGCCGGGAAATTCGGGCGCGTAACTTTTAAACTGCGAATCGGAGCAGCCGGGATAGTTGGCATATTCGTGAAACGGCATCACCGGGTATCCGTAATCATTGGCCTCCTGGATCCACGCTTCGCCTTCCGCGCTCAGCGCGAGGCCCCAGATGTTGCAGGGGCCTTGCGAAGTGATCTCGAAGTCCGACCCGTCATACCGAAATCTTGCCATGCGCGTCTGATCAAACTGCTGTTCCTTGCCCGTGGTGGTTTTGACCTTGCCGTAATTGAACGCGCCCTGGGCCATCCAGCACCAGCCGCCCGGCGCCCGTGTGAATTGATGCGGGAACAGATGCGAATCCTGCACGCCAAAACCACTCAACACCACCTCGCGCCGGTCCGCCTTGCCGTCGCCGTCCGTGTCGCTCAGGAAAACAATCTCTGTCCCGTGCTGCACATACACTCCGTTCCTGTATGGCAACACGCCGAGCGGAATCGCCAGGCCCTCCGCGAAGACCCGTGGCTTGGAGGAGTAACCGGTCGGAGACTTGGGATCGCGATCGAACACGACGACTTTGTCTTTGGCTTTGCTCGCGTAAAGCTCCTTTGCCCCGGCGGGATTTTCGTTGGCGTCCACCGGGTATTCGAGCGCCGTCATGGTCCAAAGATTCCCGTGCAGGTCCCAGTCGACCGCCACGAACTTGCCGATGCCAGCCGCGATGTCCTCGCTGGCAACCAGTTCGATCTCGAATCCCGGCGCAAGGGTGAACGCGGATTTTTCGTCCTCGGGTGACAGTGGAGAGGCCTTCGCGGCCTTTTTCGGTTCCGGAGCGCCGATGAATTTTTTGCCGGGCGGCGTCGGCGGAAGTTCCTCGATCGAAATCCGGCGCACCTGCACCAGTGCCTTGCCACCGCCATGCACCTGGATGCCGAGTTTGCCCCAATCGGGAATGGCGGGATCGGCCTCGGTATAGTCCGTGCCCATCGCTCCGTTGATCCATGTTGTGATGCGCGGCCCGTCGGCACGAATGACATAGTCGTTCCAATCGTTCGTTTTGAGGACCGGCCGGAGCGCTTTCATGTCCGAAGGGGACATCACCCGGTTGCGTCGCGATTCGTCATAGACGGCCCCGTACCAGTTCGGCTCGCCAAAATCGCATTGGTAGCCGGCCATCTCGGAATTATTCGGCACGCGCTGGGATCGAATTTGGAATCCGGAATTGATGAAGCCGTTGGAGCCGGTGAGCTTGATCTGCAAGCGGACGATGAAGTTGGTGTAATCGCGTGTGGACGCCAGGAACTCGTTTTGTTTCACCGTTTCCGTGTAGGAACCGCCCGTCAGACACCCGTCCTGGACCCGCCAAAGTTTGTCGCTGCCCTCCCACTCGCCCAGCGTCGTGCCATCAAAGAGTGAGCGGGCCCCGGGCCCCGGTGCGGGGGGCGATTCCGCGCTGAAAAGGCCGGGCACGAGCGTGAGCCACGCTGTGGTGAAAAGGAGGGACATCGTGAATGGCATTGGCAAGTTCATGGATTCCCTTCGCATAACAGAGGCCGGGACGGAAGGGAAACATCAAACGCTCGCGATCCGAATCCGATTTCCGATCCCGGGGGAGATCTCATCGCTCGAAGAGCTGGAATGATTATGAACGGACGGGCTCCCTGCAGCGTCTGATTGCGCGGTGTACGTGCGTCACCACTTGAAAAGTCTTTTCCTCGTTCTTGCGCTTCTCGCGCAACTGAAGATCCATGCGGTTGAGCCTCCCGGTTATTACAGAACAGTGGATGGCATGAAGGGACTGTCGCTGCGCCAGGGGTTGCATCTCATTCTCACCAATGCCGTCGTCATTCCTTACAGCAGCATTCATCTGGATACTTCCGACGCATTGAAAGTCGTGGATGAGGATCCAGCTGACACGAACAATGTTATCCTCCTTTACACACGCCGGTCGGAGCCGAAATCGACGTTTGGCACCACGGCGGGCTGGAACCGCGAGCACGTGTGGCCGAACAGCTATGGACTCGACTCGCATGAGCCGGCTTACAGCGATCTGCACAATCTCCGCGCCGCCGACGCCACCGTGAACAGCGCGCGTGGAAACAAGTTTTACGACATCAGCGCCACCAACACACCCGGCTACAAGCGGCCGGGGAGCCCGGAAGCGCCTTTGACCAGCACGGACATCGATTCGTGGGAGCCGCCCGATGTGGTGAAGGGCGATATTGCGCGCGCGCTGTTTTACATGGCCACGCGTTACACCGGAGACCGGACGAATGAGCCCGCGCTGTTCATCACCGACACCACCATCCAGATCGGGAGCGCCACGAACCTCATGGGGCGCCTGGCCACCCTGCTGCGCTGGCATCTGGCGGATCCGGTCGACGCCGGCGAGCGATTGCGCAACGACCGGGTATTCGAGCGTTACCAGCACAATCGAAATCCGTTTGTAGATCGGCCCGAGTGGGTGATGCTGGCTTTCGGCGCGCAACTCGGAATCGAATTGGAGGCGCTTTCATTGCGGGTGAACTGGCGCGGGGAATTTTCGGATTCGGTTTTGGAATCCGCGCCGTTGATGAGCGCCACGTGGACGCCTGTAACGAACGTTGCCACGCTCCGGACGAATGGTTTCTCCGTCCTGTTGCCCAACCATAGCCAGCCGCAGTTCTTTCGACTTCGACTGAATTAATTGAATTGCCCGGCCGCCTTTGCTCTTTACGCTTCGGCAAAAGGCTATGAAGCAACAAATCACCGCGGCAATTTTCACCAGCGTCGTCTCGGGGAGCCTGCTGTTGGCTCCAGCATCGTCCATGATGGCCGCCGACGGAAAACGCGCGCCGGTCGATGCCGTCACAAAAACGGTACCGCCACCCCCTCCGGGCTTCCTCCGGCTGGTAAAGGACAAACGCGCACTGGAGGAGCGCATCGCCAAAAAGCACCGCCTCCAAGTTCCCTCCCAAGTGTGGGATTTCTTCACAGCCGCAGAGAGAGGCGACTGGACTGCGACCAGCAATCTGTTCCTGTCGCTTAAAGCTGGACTGCGTCCTCCCTCGGGCGAGGCGTGGTTGCCGACACCTTTCTGGAGCGCCATTCTCGACACCTATGGCTTGTATGAGAAGGTGGCGGAGTGGAGTCCACATTTTCTCAATCTGATCAGCACTGGCATCGCGAAGAGCATCCCATCGGGCAGCATGTATTTTGGCGGGAGCGACACCGGCCGATTTGGACCCATGCTGGAGAGCGCCTCGCACAGTGAAGGGCGTCCTTTTTTTACCCTGAGCCAAAGCGCCCTTTCCAATGAGGCCTACCTCGAGTACCTGCGCGACATGTACGGCGGGAGTATATACATCCCGGGCACCAACGAGGCTCAGCAATGCGTCGCTCAGTATACGGAGGACGCCGGCCGGCGTTGGAAGCATGACCAGCAGTTTCCCCTCGAACCCCGGCAACTGCGGCCCGGGGAGGGCGTTCAGATGGTGGACGGGAACATCAAAGTCGAGGGGCACGTCGGCGTCATGGGGATGAACAGTTTGCTGGCCAAAGCGATCTTCGACAAGAACCCACGCCGCGAGTTCTACTACGTGGAAAGTTTCCCGCTGGACTGGGTCTACCCTCATCTCACGCCCCACCAGTTCATCTTCAAGGTGAACCGGCAGCCGCCGGCGGAGATCTCTGCCGCGACGATGCGCGCTGATCGCGACTTCTGGACCCGGCACGCCGAAGCCTGGGTGGGCACCTGGCTGAACATCAATACGCCCATTGGAGAAGTCACCAATTTCGTCATCCGGATCTTTCACGACCAGGACCTGAAACAATTCAAGGGCGATCCCGGGTTCATTCAGGACGTCGAAGCCCGGAAGTTTTTCTCGAAGCTGCGCAGCGCCGTCGGCGGCGTTTATTCCTGGCGGGCAAACGCGACGAGGCTTCCGGCCGAGCGGCAACGGCTGCTGGATGAGGCGGATTTCGCATTCCGGCAGGCGTTCGTCTTCGCGCCCACAAGCGCCGAAGCTGTCTTCCGCTACGTCAATCTCCTGATGTCAGGTGGCCGCGTCGAGGACGCGTTGCGCGTGGCGGGCGCCGCCCAAACTCTCGACCCGACCAACGCCCAGATGGAAAACCTCGGCTTGGAACTCGCCCGTATGAAGCAGGCAGCGAACCGTTGAATGGAGGTGCTGGATGGCGCGAATACAATCGATGCAGCACCGTCGCCACTCGAACAATAATCGCGGCAACGTAGCGCAGCCGTCCCGGCTGCGAGTTCCCGCACCGTCCCGGTGCGAGGATCTGGACCGCACGATACGGCAGCTCTAAATACTGGCGGCGAGACGCCGCCCAAACTCGCAGCCGGGACGGCCGCGCCACATCGCGCGCCCGATCCGCTGGCCGGTGGGTTTCATTTTCGCGGGGTGTTGCCGCATCTCAAAAAGGAAGGCGGCACATATTTCGTCACCTTTCGTGAAGCGGGCACCCTTCCGAAGGAAATCCTGTTGCGGTTCAAACAGGAACGCGAAGCAATCCAGCAGCAGGCCCTCGCCGCGAAACGACCGCTCACATGGCGTGAGCAGGAAGAACTTTTCCGCTGGTATTCGAATCGCGTGGACAAATATCTCGACGCCGGCCACGGGAGTTGTCATGTGCGTCGTCCTGAATTTGCCCGTCTTGTGGCCGGCGCACTTTGCTTCTTTGAGCGCCAACGCTATGAGTTGCGCGCCTGGGTTGTCATGCCGAATCACGCCCATGTAGTCGTCTGGCCCATGCCGGGACATATTTTTGAGCGACATCCTTCACAGTTGGAAGTCCTTCACCGCCCACGAAATCAACAAGCTATTGCCAAAAAAGAGTGGTCCTTTCTGGCAAAGCGAATCCTACGAGCATCTCATTCGCGACGATGAAGACTTGCACCGTTGTTGCCACTACACATTGATGAACCCGGTCACCGCCAGCCTGTGCGCCCGCCCCGAAGACTGGAAATGGAGCAGCGCCCACGTAACGCAGCCCCGCCCAGCGTAGCGCAGCCGTCCCGGCTGCGAGTTCCCGCACCGTCCCGGTGCGAGGACCTGGACTGCACAATATCTCACGCCCGAATACTGGCGGCGGGACGCCGCCCGAACTTGCAGCCGGGACGGCCGCGCCACATCGCGCGCCCGATCCGCTGGCGGGTGGGTTCCATTTTCGCGGGGTGTTGCCGCATCTCAAAAACCCGCACTCGAAGACGCCTGCGCTATGCCGCCAATCGCTTCCCTGGGCCTATCCAATTTCATCGATCTACCGCCGGACGAGTAACTCGGCTTGACATGTGCTGATGCATTCGATCGACGAGTAGAAACGAAAAGGGTCGGGTGTTCTCGGTGTCTTCGCTGTTGTTCAAGGGGAGTCGAAGCTCAAAAAAATCATTTAGGGCGGGTGGAAGTTCCACATCGAGAGGTCGGAAACGGCGCATGTATGAATAAAATCACCTCTAGCGATGATCCGGCCTCAGGAGGGGAGGCCGGACATCTGGGCTATTTCGGGACCGGCCGGCTGAAACCATGGAAGGCTTATCTGTTCACGATCGGGGCGACGGCGGCCACGCTTGCTTTGCGCCTTGCCTTGAACGCACGGTTGGAAGGGCAATCAACCCTGGTAATTTTCACCGTGCCGATCATGCTGAGCGCCTACGTGGGCGGGTTGCGTGCCGGGTTGTTGGCGACGGCATTGTGCATATTTGGCGCGAGCTATTATTTGCTGCCACCGCTTCATAGCTTTTTGATCGCCTCAGGAGCCGAGCGATGGAACCTTTGTTTTGTCGCGCTGGCGGGCGTCGTCATCAGCGGATTGAATGAAGCCCTCAAGCGCGCGCATCGACGCGCCGCCACTGCCATTCGTGCGCATCAACAAGCGGAGGAAGATCGCAAACGATTCTTCGCTGTCTCGCAGGACCTGCTCTGCATCCTCGGCTTTGACGGCTATTTCAAGGATGTAAATTCAGCCTGGGAGAAGACACTTGGCTACACTAAAGCGGAGCTTCTGAGCTCGCCCTTCATCGAGTTCATCCATCCCGAGGACCGGCCAGCCACACTGGCCGCGGCGGGGCAGGTTTCCGAAGGCACGGCGCTGATTGCTTTTGAGAACCGTTATCGGTGCCGGGACGGCTCGTCCCGCTGGTTTCAGTGGAACGCCACGCCAGTCATCGAAGACCGGGTCATGTACGCAGCCGCACGTGATGTCACTGAGCGCAAACACGAGGAAGCGGCGTTGCTCAAGGCGCGGGTCCTCCAAAGTGCCATCTTCAACAGCGCCACCTTCTCGTGTATCGCCACGGACGCAAAGGGCGTCATTCAGATCTTCAACGTCGGTGCCGAGCGGATGCTGGGCTACACGGCAGCGGAAGTGGTGAATAAAATTACGCCTGCCGCGCTTCACGATCCGCAGGAAGTGATCGCGCGTGCCGCCGCGTTGAGCGTCGAGTGCGCCACGCCCATCGCGCCTGGTTTCGAAGCGCTGGTCTTCAAGGCCTCGCGCGGCATGGAGGATATCTACGAACTGACCAAGGTCCGCAAGGACGGGAGCCGGTTCCCGGCGGTCGTGTCCGTCACGGCGTTGCGCGACGCGCAGGATGGGATCATCGGCTACCTGCTGATCGCCACTGACAACACGGCGCGACAGCAAGTGGAGGAGGATCGCAAACGTTTCGAGCGGGCGCTTCGGGAAACCAACGTCAAGCTGGAGCTGGCCAAGTCCGTGGCCGAGAAAGCGAATCTCGCCAAATCGGATTTCCTCTCGAGCATGAGCCACGAGCTGCGAAGCCCGCTCAACGCCATCCTGGGCTTTGCTCAACTCATGGAGTCCGCCTCTCCGGCGCCCACCGCCTCTCAGGCCAAAAGCATCGCACAAATTCTCCAGGCGGGATGGTATCTGCTTAAGTTGATCAACGAAGTCCTTGATCTCGCTGTGATCGAGTCCGGAAAGCTTTCGTTGTCCACTGAAGCAGTCTCATTGGCCGAGGTTATGTCGGAGTGCCAGAGCATGATGGAGCCGCAGGCGCAGTTGCACGGAGTCCGCATGACGTTTCCGCAATTTGACGAACCGCTCTTCGTCAGCGCCGATCGCACTCGGTTGAAGCAGATCGTCATCAACCTGGTTTCCAATGCCATTAAATACAATCGCAACGAGGGCAGCGTGGTCGTGGAATGCTCGGTAACCGGCCCTGAACGCATTCGCATCAGTGTCAGGGATACCGGCATGGGATTGCCGCCCGGGAAGCTGGCGCAACTGTTCAGCCCTTTCAATCGGCTTGGCCAGGAGACCGGCAGCATCGCCGGCACGGGGATTGGCCTTGTGGTGTCCAAGCGACTGACCGAACTGATGGGAGGCGTCATGGGCGTGGAAAGCATCGTTGGAGTGGGGAGCACTTTTTGGTGCGAAATGATTTCTGCGGAAGAGCCTCAGGCGACGGTGCGAAACGTCACGGACGAATCTTGGGGCCGCCGCGAATCATTGGCCGATGCGCCCCGGCGAACCCTTCTTTATGTCGAAGACAACCCGGCTAACATGCAATTGGTGGAGGAACTCATTGCGCGGTTCCCGGACCTGTCGCTGGTGACCGCCGTCAATGGAACTCGGGGCGTCGAGATGGCGCGCCACACCCGGCCGGAGGTGATCCTGATGGACATCAACCTGCCCGGCATCAGTGGCATTAAGGCCTTGAAAATCCTGCGGGACGATCCCGCAACGGCGCATATTCCGGTCATTGCCCTGAGCGCCAATGCGATGCCCCGCGATATCGAAAAGGGACTGGAACAGGGATTTTTCCGCTATCTCACCAAACCCATTAAAATCAAAGAGCTGATGGACACCTTAAACCTGGCCTTGGAACCCAAAAAGGAATCAGCCCGTCAGCTCCCAGGCCCCGGACACTCGATGTGATCAGCCCCGGTCTGGTGTGTGAAGTCGATGGCGCAAATTCTCGTGGCGTGCTGGGGGTGGAGTTGGTTCCCGTTGTGTCGGCCAAAAAGCTCAAGTCGAGCGACCCGGGCCCGTGCTCTGCCGGTTGAATCTACTATTTACCGACACTGACCCCTGTGAAAAACCGGACCTCCCTTCTTAGTTTAGATTCCGACTCAGCAAAAAGACTTACGGCTGCCGAATGGGCGTTCTACTTGCCGGCTGGCGGTTTGGATCGAATTCCTCCTTGCGAATCGGCTGACGCGCTTTGCTATTAGCATAGCGGAAGGCGAGACGGAATTGATCCTCGCCGCCGAACAGGTCGTAATCCATTTCCTTCATGCCCCGAATGAGTTCGAGCATCTCGTCGTAATGCCGTGTCCGGTACGCAACTCGAACCAGGCGGGACCGGCTACCGGCATCCGGCAGCGTGGATTTCAACTGGGCAAACGTGGCATAGTAACGGTCGAACGCGGCCTTGATCTCATCCCAGCATTTCACTTCCTTCCAGTAATCGGGCCGGTCTTTCATCATCCAGATTTTGGAAATGCTGTCATGGGCCTTTTCCATCAGCAATGGCACTTGCCCGCCCCAGTTCGTCGAGCTCGCACACTGCCGTGCAAAGGCGAGCATCTTTTCCTCAGAGCCACCCCACTTGGGTTCGAGGTAGGTCAATCGATCCTGACAGGCCCGATAACTGTACGGGTCCGCCGTCATGGCGCGCTGAAACCACAAGTCCATCGCCTTGTCGTCAGCAGGAAGGCCGTTCTGAACCGCCATCATCTGAATGGCGATCTCGGGCCATCGAGAATCCAATTTCCAGGCCGCTTCCAATTCGGCCGCGGCGAGTCGGAGCCGAGGAACAAACTCCGGGCAGCTTTTCGCCGCAGAGGGCGAGCTGCGCAGTCCCCATGCGGACGCCACGTAATACCGGCCTTTGATCACGTGAAGCAGGACAGCGTTGGTGGAGTATCGGCGCAAAGCAGGTTCCAGTTCCTTCCAGGCTGCCTCCATCGCGGCGTCGTTACCTTGAAGACCGTTAAACAGCAACCTGGACGCGTCATATACCTCGAGAAACGGCGTCGTGGGATCCTTGAGCACTTCATGGAAAAGCTCCATCGCCTTCTGCCGGTAGCGCACCATGACCGCTGGGATTTCGACGCCGGCGCCCGTCAGCACACCGGTGCGCGACCCGGCGCGAATGGCGGCGTCGAGCTTGCAAATCGCGGGATAGCCACTTGAGAACAAATGGTCTGCCAACCCGGGGAACACCGGGTTCGGATCGAATGTCCGTCCCCGGACGCGTTCATCCTCCGCCCGAGCCTGCAGGTATTCGAGCATCGGGTCAGCCGAGCCGGCCTCGAGGGCCTTGCGGCTCAACAGGCGAACCAAAAACTCGACATCAAACCCGGCGCTTTCCGTGCCGCGCAGCAGCGCGAAACTCGCGAGAGCGTTCGTCGCCAGCTTGTCCCATTTGGGATCCTTGTGATCCGATTGTCGATAAGCTGAAGAAAGGTTCGTGAGCAGCCATTGTGTGCGCGCATGGTTCCACGCGGTGTAATCGCCCTGCGCAAGCGAGTTTTCGGCGGCCATCACGGATATGCAAGCTACGCGAAGCGCAGCAAGAACCACTGTCATCCAAACAATGCCGGGAAGTCTCGCCCTATTGGTGATCATGGGCTCTTTGGGGATTTTCGAATATTCGAATCAAAGGCCCATGTTTTCCCTCTGTAAAGCGAATTAGTGACTGAGCTTTTTGAGGAATGGAAACCTCCCCTGCCAAAAGGTCGTGGCCTGCAGTATCACTGCCGCGGTGTGCTGGATCCAACGATAGGGTCAGATAAACAAGACGTTGATTGACTTATTGTCCGTAATACAGGACGCTATGGCAATGACGAAACCGAGTTCGATGCCGTTGCCTGCCGCCCATGCGCTCCGCAAGCTGGGCCGCGATATCGCGCTGGCGCGGCGCAAACGCGGCATCTCCACGAGCGACATGGCGGCTCGACTTTTTGTCAGCCGCGATACGCTCTGGCGGCTGGAGCGCGGCGATCCAACGGTTGCCCTCGGCACCCTGGTGACTGCTACTTTTGTTCTTAATTTACACGACCGGCTTGCGAACCTCGCTGCACCCGCCAGCGATGAACTAGCGCTCAGCCTCGATGAACGCCGCCTGCCCCAACGTATCCGCCGTCCACCTCCATGAATCTCGAAGCGCACATTGATTGGCAGGGACAGACCCACATCGTGGGACGGCTTTATGCGGCAGAAGGAGACTCGTCGGTTACTTTCGAGTATGCGCCGGAATGGCTTCAACGCACTGACGCCTTCGCGATTGATCCGACGGCGCTCCCGCTCCAACGGGGCGCGTATCATGCCGGGGCGCTCTTCGGGGCAATTCAGGATTGCGGTCCTGACCGTTGGGGACGAGTCCTGATCGAACGCGCCGTGCGCAAAAACGTTCTGACGCGGAAACCCTATCGCGACATTGATTATGTGCTGGCGCTGGACGATCTGGCGCGTGTGGGCGCACTGCGTTTCCGCTTCAATGCGGGGACTCCTTTTCTTGCCGCCGCGACTGGCAAGCTTCCGCCCTTGGTTCGCCTCAGCGCACTGCTTCGCGCCACGGACGCCATTCACAGCGAAACTGAAACCGCCCAGGATCTGCGTTTTCTCCTTGGAGCTGGTTCGCCTCTCGGTGGTGCACGTCCCAAATCGGCGGTCTGCCTGACGGATGAACGTCTCGCCATCGCCAAATTTCCAAAGCCTGACGACACACGGGATATTGCAGCGGGTGAAATTCTCGCGCTGACACTTGCGGCACAGGCGGGTATTCAAGTTGCGGAGCATCGGCTCGTGCCCGTCGGCGCACACAGTGTCGCGGTCATTACTCGTTTTGATCGCGCCGGTAAGAACCGCATTCCGTTCATTTCCGCTGCCACTTTATTAGGACTGCCCCAAGGCGATCCGGGGGCTTACACCATGCTGGCCGATGGCATCCGTCAATTTGGCAACGATGTTCCCGGCGACCTCCGCGAGTTGTGGCGACGACTCGTCTTTTCGCTCCTTGCCAGCAACTATGATGATCACCTCCGCAATCATGGTTTTCTGATGCACCAGCCAGGCCGCTGGACGCTCTCGCCGGCCTACGACATCAACCCTGTGCCCGAAATGGATCGTGTCCGCATGAACAAGACCGCCATCACCGAAGATCAGCAAGTTCCGACGATAGCCGGCACGCTCGCCGCCGCGCCGCGCTTTGGTTTCAAGGCCGCCGAGTCGAAGAACATTCTCCGTGAAGTCTTCACGGCTGTTTCCGGCTGGCGCAAAACGGGGCGACAACTTCGCCTCAAAGCATCCACGCTGGACACCTACGCCAGCGCCTTTGAACATCCGCTGTTGGATGAAGCCAGACGATTGCTCGGCAAATAGAGCAGTGACATGAACATCCTTGCGTTGGTCAAAGTGGTGGATGAGCCTTTACAACGTGAAGCCTCCTGGTCAGTGAATGATTTATGAGAGCCTCCATTCATAAACGAGGAATGGTGGGAGCCCGATGGATTTCGCGATTCGTATCGTGAAGAACGCTCAGACCCTGCGCTGCTTCTTGCAAACTGTCTGTTCATCCACCTGAGGCGCGACCTTTTG
>JBEEGQ010000341.1:0-2715 GCA_041166945.1 Verrucomicrobiota bacterium | reverse complement strand
CGCCTTTCGGAAAATTGAAGAGAAGGCGGGCGACCTGACGCGATGGCTGGACCAGTTCAACAAATTGCAGCCCCTGGATCCGGCCGGGGAACCGATCCCGAACACCCCCACAAACCCGTCGTTGCTCACTCGATTCAATCTTGCCGGAACCCTGTTCAGTTCCACCACGCTCATCAACACCGCCAGTTTTCTAACAGGCCTTCTCGAGACGATTGTCCTGCTGTTTTTTCTGCTCGCCGTTGGAGACCGCTTCCTCGAAACACTTGTCGGAGCGCTTCCCGGACAAACCGACAAGGATGAAGCCGTCGCGATTGTGAACGACGTCCAGCGGAACATTTCGCGCTATCTGCTGACGGTGACGATGATCAATTGTTGCCTTGGCCTTCTTGTCGCCGCAACCATGTTGTGGCTGCGGATGCCGAATCCTGTGCTCTGGGGAGTGGTTGCGGGCGTGCTGAATTTCATGCCCTACTTCGGTCCCCTCACCGGCGTCACGGTCCTGGTGATGGCCGGCCTGCTGTCGTTTCCCTCATCGGTGGGCCAGGCGCTTTTGCCGGCGGCAGTTTATCTGGGACTGCATGCCATCGAATCGAATCTCATCACGCCGGCAATCCTGGGCAGGCGGCTGACATTGAATCCGCTCATCATTTTTCTGGCCTTGATGTTCTGGACCTGGCTTTGGGGTATCCCCGGTGCGCTGCTGTCGGTGCCTCTTTTGATGGTGTTCAAGATTCTCTGCAATCACACGAAGCCATTGGCGCCGGTCGGGGAATTTATCAGTGGCTGACGGTCACGGCAAAGCCGGGATGCGGCAGCCGATGGCCGGCGTCGCGGCACTCCGCGGCTTCTTGCCAGCGATGACCGATTCCAGCGCCTCCTGCAAATCATGTTGTGTCGGCACAGGACGTTCCTTCCCAAAATCAGCCACCCGGTCATCGATGCGCCCGTGATACGCCAGCCGCGCCGAAGCGGTGAACACCGCGCATTCCGGAGTCACCGTCGCCTTGGCTTTCCGAACCAGCACATGGTGCGGATCCCGCAAGGGTTCGCCGGCCAGGTTAAAATCCGCCACATGCCGGCGAATCGTTTCGGCGGTGGTGTCCGGGTCAGAATACACCACCCAAAACCGCACACCGCGAGTGATGAACTTTTCATGGAGCCGCCGGATCTCGGGCGCGTAACGATTGGAGATGGGACATTCAGAGCCCACAAAAATCATCACCGTCGCGACGGCATTGGACTGGGCGAACACATTGACGAGCTTTCCATACAAGTCGAGCGGCCCTTCGTTGGCGGCGGCTCGAAGTCCGCCCTTTGGGGGATTTGAAGCACTCCAACACGCGGGAACAACCAGGATGAGCAGGATGATCGCAACGAGGGCGCGCAGGGTGCCCGCCCCGGACTTGGCGGGCGGCGCAACGTTCGATATCATCAATCTCATATTGATCCTATGGACGGCAGCGTATCACGCGACAATCGATGCACAAAACTTCAAATCTTCTGTGTCAGGTCCAATGGCGGCTTCGTTCACCTGTCGTGACTGGTTCCGCACTGAATGAGCAACGGCCGTTGATGTTGGTGATGCCATGAAGATCCTTGTCAATTCGCTGGCGGGCATCGGCGACACGCTCATCGCAACGCCATTTTTACATGAATTGCGCGCAAACTTTCCGGAGGCGATCATTGATGTATTTGTGTTATGGGCGGGCTCGCGGGATATCCTGGAGGGAAATCCAAACATCAATGCGGTTTACCAAAAGAACCTGATCCAGGCGGGAGCCTTTCGCTCCCTTCCATTCCTGCTCGACCTGCGCCGCCGCCGTTATGATGTCTCGATCAACGTTCACACGCTGGGGCGCATCCATTATCGCGCGATGGCACGGTTTATCGGAGCGCCGCTGCGATTGAGCCATGCGTATCATGGCAGCAACAAACGGCTCGACCGGCTTCTCGTCAACCGGACGCTGCCTGAGGATTACTCGGTGCACAGTGTCGAAAACAACAACCGGCTGCTGGCTCTATTGGACCGCCAGCCGATGCTGCCACGGCACGAATTTGAAATCTTTCTCACGGACGCGGAAACGAAATGGGCCGCCCAGATAATCGAAATGCACGCGCCCGCGCCGCGCCGGCGTCTCGGCATTCATATCGGTTCGGGCGGGACAAAAAATCTCCGGCTGAAACGCTGGCCGTTTGCTCATTACCGGGAGCTCCTGGCGCGCCTGAGGAAGTCGCATCCCGAAACCGTGGTGCTTCTCTTCGGCGGCCCCGAGGAACAGCGCGAACACACCCAAATCCTGGCGGAATGCGAAGATGTTTTTGCTCCCCCGACGAAAAACCTGCGCCAGGCGGCGGCATTGTTGAAGCACTGCGATGCCTTTCTGAGCGTGGACACCTCGCTGATGCACCTAGCTGCGGCGATCAAGGTGCCTCATCAAATTGTGATCGAAGCCCCCACCCTGAACGCCACAAATCTGCCGTGGCTGAACCCGTACCAACTGGTGCGCAACCCTGTGTTGAACGGGCGCAACCTCGATTACTACCGCTACGATGGAAAGCCGATCAAGGGTTCCGATGAAGAGCTGATCGCGATGATGTCCTCGGTGACGGTGGACGCCGTTCATTCCGCTGTCGCCGACGCGCTCCATTGATTCCTGTCGCCGGGGCACTCCGCGCTTGCTCCATTCTGCGCACCGCACGCACACTGCGCCGCGG
>JBEEGQ010000340.1:0-7609 GCA_041166945.1 Verrucomicrobiota bacterium | reverse complement strand
CAGCTTCCTGAACGCCAGCGCCGGCCAGACCAATTACTATTTCCAGCTCGTCTCCAGCAACTCCGCCGGCGCCAGCACGAGCGCCATTGTCCGCGTCGCCCTGTTCCAGGACATCACGCCGCCCGCGATCAATTGCGGCCAGAACGAAAATCTCGAATGCGGATTGGGCTGGGATTTCACGGTGCCGATCGTGACCGATGATTGCAGTTCCGGGGGCATCACGCTCACGGCATTCAGCACCGGAACCAATTTCACCTGCGGTCTCCACAGCTTCGTGGCGACCCGCGTCTGGCGCGCCAGCGATTTTAGCGGCAACGTCAGCTGGTGCACCCAGGTCGTCACGGTCGTGGACCACACCCCGCCGACCGTGACCGCCTGTCCGCCCGACGCCGCGTTCAGCTGCCTGGGCGACATTCCAGCGCCCAACACCGCCCTCGTCACCGCAACCGATCCCTGCAACAACAGCACCCCGGTCGTCACCCACTTCAGCGACGTCACGAATGGCGTCTGTCCAAAAACCGTCACACGCACTTACCGCGTCACCGACGCATGCTTGAATGTAGCGACGTGCGTCCAGGTGTTCACGGTGAACGACCCGACGCCGCCGAGCATCACCTGCCCGGCCAATGTCGCCGTGCAATGTTTCGGCAACATACCGGCCCCTGACATCGCCGGGGCTATCGCGACGGACAATTGCAGCGGGGTGGTGAAAAGTTTTGTCGGCGACAGTTACTCCACCAACACCTGCGTCATCACGGTCACCCGCACCTACAAAGCCACCGACGCGTGCAACAACGAGGCGAGCTGCACCCAAATCATCACGGTCCATGACACCACGCCGCCTCTCATCGTTTGCAGCGCGGACGAAGTCGTCCAGTGCGGGGCGAGTTGGAATTTCACGGCGCCTGGCATCTCGGACAATTGCGATCCGAACCCGGTGTTGAGCATCGTGAGCACCTCGACCAATGCCACCTGCGGCACCAATTATGTCGCGAAACGAGTGTGGCAATTGCTCGATGCGTGCAACAATTCATCGCTCTGCACCCAGTCGGTTTCCGTGGTGGACACCATCGCGCCAGCGATCACCCATTGCGCCACCAATCGCGCGATGGCCGCGGGGATGAACGATTTCGCGCCCGTGCCCGACATGCGCCCGGAAATCACCGCCACCGATTGCGGCGTCACATTTGTCGTGGCCCAGAGTCCCGCCCCGGGCACCTCGGTTCCGCTTGGCCAAACCATCGTCACTCTTTTTGTCAGCGACGCCTGCAATAACACAAACACCTGCACGGCGATCTTTACCGTGTTCTCGGACAACGCCCCGCCATCCGCGACCGACAAGGGCGGGGTCACGACAGTGAACGTGGCGTTCTCGATCACGGTCGCCAAGCTGCTGGGCGGGGCCTCGGATCCGGAGGGCGATCCCCTGACGGTGACATCGGTGAGCGCGACGAGCACCAACGGAGGGTCTGTGGTGCTTTCGCCCACCCGCGCCACATACACTCCGCTCCCGGGCTTCACGGGCGTCGATCGGTTTACCTTCACCATCCGCGACAATCATGCGAACACGGCGAGCGCCATCGTCGAGGTGCTGGTGGCTTCCGGCAATCTGCCTTCACAAAACCAGATGTCGGTCACGATCCTGACGGGCGGCGTGCTCGTTCGGTTCGCGGGCATTCCCGGGTTTAATTACTCCGTGCAGCGCGCGGCGGCCGTCAACGGTCCCTGGTCGGCCCTCGCCACGCGCGTCGCTCCGTTGCACGGCATCATCGAGTATCTCGATGCCTCGCCGCTGTCGGGCTCCGCGTTTTATCGCACCGCCCTGCCCTGATCGCGCGCTGGGCGGTCGTGACGCCTGGTTCGCAGGGTTTGGAGTTTTGCGGTGCGCCGTGGCTCCTCCTTACCCACAAGAGCAGGCTGCCCCAAACTCAGTCGCGAGGAGATCATTCTCCGATCGTAGCGCGGACTTCCAGTCTGCTGTGTCGCCGGATTCCAACCGGCAGGTGAAAAATCGCTTCAGGTTATACGGCCTGCGATCTCTGTCGGAAAACTGGCATCGGACGGGCACCTGCCGGTTAACAACCGGCGATACAGCCGACTGCCAGTCGGCGCTACGGTTGCGCCGCGCTGGCAAGCCACCTCAGCGACATTTGCGGCAAACCCATTGTTGTGGGTAAGGAGGAACCGCTCGTGGCTCGCACGCCCTTCCTGAGCGGGACCGCGCTGCCATTTTACTCGCGGACCTTTCAAGGGCCGGGTAGCGTTTGCGGCCATGAACCCGCTGCGGAGAGTTTTCATCCTCGGCATTCTGGCGCTGGCTGTTCCCGCCTCTGCCGCCGAGGGGAATCGCCTCACTTACCTGGAAGAGGACAATCCTTTTTATCCTCATCGTTCCTTCCCAAAACTGATCACGCCGCAATGGGTCGGTGAGCCGGGAGTGGAAGCGGTCGTCATCCTTGCCATCGATGACATGCGTGAGACGCCCAAATACGAGGCGTTTCTTCGTCCCATTCTCGAGCGGCTCAAGCAAATCGACGGACGCGCGCCGGTGAGCATCATGGTGAATGCCATCGCGCCGACCAACGCGCAGCTTCAGTCGTGGCTCAAGGAAGGGGTTTCGCTCGAAGTCCACACACTGGCGCATCCGTGTCCGTGCCTGGACAAAGGTAATTTTAACACGGCTGCCGCGACCTATCATGGATGTGTGGAGTTGATGAACCTGATCCCGGGCAACAAGCCGGTCGCATTCCGGATGCCGTGCTGCGACTCGATGAACAGCCCGGGCCCGCGGTTCTACGCCGAGCTCTTCAACCAAACCAACGCGGCGGGCCAGTTCCTGACCATCGATTCGTCGGTCATGTGCATTCTCACCACCAACGACAGCAGCCTGCCGCGCGGGCTGGTTCTCGATGCCGATGGACGGGAAAAATTCCGGAAATATCTGCCGACAGAAACCAACGCGACCACGCGCGTCAGCATGAGATCATTCATGACCACCATCGAGGACTACCCATATCCATATGTCATCGGGAAATCCTGCTGGGAATTTCCCGCGATGGTGCCGAGCGACTGGGAGGCGTTCAACCTGCACGGCTCGACGAACGCTGCCACTCTCGCCGACTGGAAGGCCGCGCTGGATGCGGTCGTGTTGAAGCAGGGCGTGTTCAGTTTCATTTTTCATCCGCACGGCTGGAGCAGCCCGGCCCAATTCGTCGAGTTCATCAACTATGCAGTGCGGAAGCATGGCAATAAGGTCCGGTTCTTGACCTTCAAGGAGGCGCAGGAACGCATCGACCGAAATTTGTTGCGCGGCCATGCGCTCCGCTCGACGCAAGGCGCCGACAACTGGGTGCGCGTTCTCGACGTGAACAATGACGGCTACATGGATGTCGTGCTCAATTCCATCGATTCGGTAATGGACAAGTCGCGCACGGTTCCGCACCTGCGGATCTGGCAACCAAACCAGCGTCGCTGGAAGGAAACGGCTCCCGGCATCAGCGCCTTCCTCTCCGAAGGCCGGTTCGGTGTGATCAGCCCGGAGGCCCAGGCCGTTTTTTTTGACCTGATGAAAACGCCCGACATCCAGCAGCCGGATGAAGCCTCGGCGGGCGCCTGGTTTCCCGGCCCGGCCGGTTGGACGAATCGTTCCGAATTCCTGAGCGGCCTGATCAGTAACCGCCAGTTTCTGGAGTTCGGCGGAAAATCGCTGTTGATGAGTGAGGGACGGGATCGCGGCGCCAGGCTTCGCGATCTCGATCACGATGGTCGATGTGAATTGATCCTCGGGAATGCCGCCCAGAACGTCATCTTCACCTGGTCTGAGACTGAGAAATCCTGGAAAAAACTTCCGTACGCTCTTCCCCGCGATACCACCATCGTCGATGCCGATGGCCACGACGCCGGTCTCCGTTTCGTCGATGTGAACGGCGATGGTTATGACGACGTCCTTTTCTCGAATGAAAAACAATTCTCGTTGCACCTCTTCGTTCCGAAAGCAAACCCGCGCCTCATGTGGGAGGTCGGCTGGAACGATCAGGTCTGGGCCGGAAAACGGGGCGAGTCGGATCTCGGCATTCCTCCCATCGTCCGAGGCGGCGCGCACAACAACAATGGAGTCTGGTTCAAGAACGGCACGATGTGGATTCAGAATGAGGATACCGCGCATCTGCCCGACAAGGTGGACCGCCGCACATTCCAACAACTGCTCACCGCCGATCAGCCGCAGCCGCTGTCACCCGAACAGGCGCTGGCATCGATGCGGCCGCGACCCGGCTTCAAGGTCGAGCTGGTCGCCGCGGAACCGCTCGTCCAGGATCCGATCGCCTTCGAATGGGGGGCGGATGGACGATTGTGGGTCGTCGAGATGGGCGATTATCCGCTCGGCCGCGTGGACCGTTCGGCGACGAATCCGCCCGCCCGTTCGCCTCACGGTGAGGAAATCCTTTCGCCACCAGGCGGCGGACGGTATGTCCCCGGCGGACAAATTCGCGTGCTGGAAGACACCGACGGCGATGGCCGTTACGACAAGGCGACCGTGTTTCTCGATGGCCTGAATTTTCCCACCGGCGTCATGCCCTGGCGCAACGGCGTCATCGTCAGCGCCGCGCCCGAAATTTTTTACGCGGAGGACACGAACGGCGACGGCAAGGCGGACAAGCGAACGGTGCTCTTCAGCGGTTTCGTCGAGGGAAACCAGCAGCATCGCGTGAACGGTTTTGATTACGGACTCGATAACTGGGTCTATGCGGCGAATGGAGAAAGCGGCGGGACCATCGGCAGCGCGCTTTTGCCCAACAATGCGACCGTCTCGCTGCGCGGTCACGATTGCCGGTTCCGGCCGGATACCGGCGAGTTCCAAACCGTCGCGGGTACGACGCAGTATGGGCGGCATCGCGATGATTGGGGGAATTGGTTCGGCAACAACAACCCGGTATGGCTCTGGCATTATTTTCTCCCGGAGGAATACCTCGCGCGCAATCCGCAGCTCGCGGTTAAAACCACGAAACAGTTGCTCGCCAATTATCCCGACTCGACTCGACTCCATCCCGCGAGCCGCACACGCCAGCGTTTCAATGACCATCATCAATTGGGCCACGTCACCAGCGGCAACAGTGCCATGCCTTATCGCGACGAGCTGTTCGGGCCCGACTATGCCTCGAGCGTGTTCATCAGCGACCCGGTCCACAACCTCGTTCATCGCGAAGTGCTCGAATCCGGCGGCGTGACGTTCACCAGTCATCGAGCCGACGAGGAAACGAATCGCGAGTTTCTCGCTTCAACCGATTTGTGGTTTCGTCCCACGATGCTCAAGACCGGCCCGGATGGGGCCCTCTACATCGCCGACATGTATCGCCTGGTCATCGAGCATCCGGAATGGATCCCCAGGTCGATGCAACATCGCCTGGATCTCCGCGCCGGGTCGGACAAGGGCCGCATCTACCGGGTGCTCCCCGAAGGCGCGGCGCTCCGAAAAATTCCGAATCTTTCCAAACTGGATGTCGCCGGACTGGTGTCCTCGCTCGAGAGTCCAAACGGCTGGCAACGTGACACAGCGCAACGATTGCTGGTTCACTCGGCGGATCCGGCCGCGGCCGACTCCCTGCGGCGTCTCAGCGTTGCATCAAAAAATCCGAAGGTTCGGCTCCAGGCGATTTGCACTCTCGAGGGGCTGGGCGCCTTGAGCTTTCAGGATGTCAAACTCGCCGCAAACGATCTTCATCCCTCTGTGCGCGAACAGGCCGCGCGCCTTGCGCAGCCGTTTCTGAATGAACTGAGCCAGCCATCGCCGGCGCAGGACGGCCCTTCCGAGCTGTCGCGTCTCGCCAACGATCCCGACATGCGGGTGCGTTATCAAACCGCGTTCACGTTGGGAGCATCGACATTGAAAAGCGATGTCGCGGGAGCTTTGCTCGCCCGCCTGGCGCTGAAGGATTTTCAAACGCCCGCCCTCCAGACGGCGATCATGAGCTCCGCACCCGCGCATCTCGAGTCGGTGCTGCGCGCCCTGTTCAGTGGACGGACGACGGGTGAGGTGCCCCCGGCGCTGATTGAACATCTCATGGGCCTTGCGACGGCCCAGGACAATCGCCGCGCGATCCTCGCGGCATTCGAAGCGATCGGCAACGAGCGGGAGTCCGCGGAAATTCGGTTCAATGCCTTCGCCGGTCTCCTGGACGGATTGGAACGGCGCAATCGCACGTTCCGTCAGTTCGTCGCGGAATCCGGGACGCCCGCGCGGAACATTACGGCTCAACTGGAAGGACTCTTTCCCGAGGCGCGCGCTGTGGCGTCGAATGCCAATTCGAATTTCAAAACTTGGCAGGCCGCTTTGCGCGTCATTGGCCGGGCGCCGGAACAACACGGGCCGGACCTCCAATGCCTCGGCGAGTTGTTGCATCCGCAAAACCCGCTCGAACGCCAGGCGGCAGCGGTCGCCGCCTTCGCCCGGCAGACCGATCGATCGGCGGCCGACATTTTAATCCAGGCATGGAGCGAGCAGGGGCCGGCGCTTCGGACCGACACGCTCAACGTTCTTTTGACGCGGCCCGCCTGGTGCCGCGTATTGCTCGCCGCGGTGCAGGGCGGAAAAGTGCCTGCCGGCCAGGTGGGCGTGGCATTTCAACAGAAGCTGCTCAACCATCCCGACCGCACCGTCAAGGACCGCGCCGCCGAGTTGTTTGCCTCCATCCCGACCAATCGCCAGGCGTTGCTCAAGCAATATGCGGACGTGACGCGGCTGCCGGGTGGCGCGGAAAAGGGAATGGCGTTGTTCCGGCAGCAATGCGTCGCCTGTCACCGCTTGAATGGGGAAGGCAATGACGTGGGCCCCGATCTGGGCGCCCTCGTGGGGCGTGACGCGGCGACCTTGCTGACGGCAATCCTCGATCCCAACCAGGCAGTCGAGGCGCGTTACGTCACCTACACAGCGACAACGAGGGGGGACCGCGAACTGAGTGGGATCATCACGGCGGAGACGGCAAACAGCATCACCCTGCGCGCGCCGGGAGGTGCGGAGGAAACCGTTTTGCGTTCCGACCTCAACCGGCTCACGAGTTCGGGCCTGTCACTCATGCCCGAAGGCTTCGAGAAATCATTAACTGTTCAGGACATGTCGGATTTGTTGGCGGCGCTGGGGGCCAGGAAGTGACGAGTGACGAGTGGCGAGTGACGAGTGACGAGTGGCGAGCTGGGGAAATGACGAATAACGAATGACGAATGGAGGCGGGTAGCGCGATTGGTAATTCGGTGCTGAGTATGGAGTCCCGCCTTTAGGCGGTCCAGGCAGCCTGAAACGCATTGGCTCCCTCAACCGGCTAAAGCCGGGACTCCGAACCCCCCGCCGGCGCTCCGCGCCGCAGTGTAGCGCCGATTGGCAATCGGCTGTTTCGCGGAGTGGCACTCCGCAAACGCGCCAAACTGGATTGTACTCGATCACAAAATGGCATACCTGACCGTGCTGTGTTAATTCGTTCCCCGCCGGTTGCCAACCGGCGATACTGCCGACTGCCAGTCGGCGCTACGAGGGCGCCACCCCGCTCGTCACTCGTCACTCGTCACTCGTCACTCGTCACTCGTCACTCGTCACTCTCCTGAAGCCGGTCCCCGAATC
>JBEEGQ010000339.1:0-12085 GCA_041166945.1 Verrucomicrobiota bacterium | reverse complement strand
CACCGGGGAGGAGCATCCAGTGGGTCTTTTTGGTTATCTGGCGCTGCTCGACGCGGGCTTAATCGCGGTCGCAAGCAGGAAACGCTGGAACTACCTCGTGCTCCTCGGGGCGCTGGCGACGTTGTTGATGGAATGGAGCTGGGTCAACGAATTCTTCAATCCCGGCAAAGTGATTACGGGGATGATCGTGTTCCTAGGGTTCGCGGTGCTGTTCACCGGCGGGCTGGCCTTGGAGCATCGACGCCAGCGTGTGGATAAATGGCTCTCCACAGCGGCCGTCGTGATGCCAGCGATGGCCTTGGGGTTCGCGCTATTTTTGATGGATCGAAACGCTCCGGAAATCACGGGCCGCGTTTGGCTTTTGTTTGGATTCGTTTTCGCGGCCGACCTTTGCTACCTGACGATTGCCTGGCTGCGGGAGGAATTGCGGGTGCTGCATGTGCTGGCGGGCGGGGCGGTCTTTGTGTTGTTGATGCGTTGGACGACGGAGTTTCTGACGTCCGAATTGCTCGCTCCTGCGCTGGTGTTGTACCTCGTGTTTGCAATTCTGCATTCGATCTTTCCCCTCGTGCTCCAGCGCAGGAAGCCATCGTCGCTTCCGATGGCATGGGCGCATCTGGCTTCCCCGATGGCGCTGGTGCTCGTGCTCGTGCCGCTGGCGAAACTGGCTGAAGGTTCATTCCTGGTATGGCCTGTGGTGCTTCTCATCGATTTGGTGGCGGTCGCGATGGCGGTATTGACGGCTTCATTGGCGGCCATCCTTGCGGTTTTCTGCCTCACGGTCCTGGCCACGGCATTGTGGATCTTTCAACTGCCCCCGTCGGTTTCGGAAGTGCCGGGAATGCTGGTTGTCATCGGCGGCTTCGCCCTTTTCTTCATGCTCGCAGCGCTGTTCGCCGCGCGAAAGATCTCCACGCGGACGACGTCCACGGGCATCGGGGGCGTGGCGTCGCCGCAGCCCCATGTCGTATTTGCCCAAATCACCTCGATGGCGTCGGTGCTGCCTTTTTTTCTGCTGGCGCTGGTTGTGCTGCGGTTGCCGCTTGCCAACCCCGCGCCGGTCTTTGGACTGGCGGCGCTGCTGGCGCTGATGCTGTTGGGCGTCACCCGATGGCTCGCCGTGGAATGGATTCCACTCATCGCGCTCTGTTCCACATTGCTGGTCGAATGGACGTGGTACCTGGAACGATTTGTACCCGGCCGGCCGTCCGGTGCGATCGGATGGTATCTGGGATTCAGCTCGCTGTTTTTCCTATTCCCATTTCTTTGGCGCGCGCGATTTGCCAGTTGGGTGGGACCGTAGGCGGCTGCGGCTCTCGCTTTGCCTCTTCATTTCCCGATGCTCTATCGTGCCATCCAGGCGTCTGCTCCCGACTTTGGTTACATGGGTTTCCTGCCCGCCGCGCTGGCCGCGCCCTGTTTCATCGGACTGCTTTACCTCATCCGTCCCCGGCCGGTTCAGGGTCGGGAACGGTTGGCGCAGGTGGCGTTGTTCGGAGGAGCGACGCTTTTTTTCGTCACATTGATCTTTCCGATCCAATTCGAGCGTCAATGGATCACGATTGGCTGGGCGCTGGAGGGATTGGCGTTGATCTGGCTTTTCCGCCGGGTGCCGCACCCAGGGCTGCGTGTGGTAGGTGTCGCGCTGCTGGTTGCGGGCTTCGTGCGGCTTGCGTTGAATCCATGGGCGTTCAGCGCCTATGGCCGCACGGGGACGCCCATTTTCAACTGGTATCTTTACGCGTACGGGATCGTCGCGGGCTGTGAACTCTGCGGTGCGTGGTTGTTGCTGAAGTCCCCGAATCGACCCGTCGCCTCCCGGGTGCCTGCACTGCTCTGCACGCTGGGGACGCTGCTGGCTTTTCTTTTGTTGAACATTGAAATCGCCGACTGTTTCACGGCTCGGGGCGGTCCGCTGGTATTTCATCTCTCGGCGAGCTTCGAGCAGGACATGACCTACTCGCTGGGATGGGCGTTATTCGCATTTGTGCTCCTGGCGATTGGGGTGGCGCTTCGAAATGCGGCGACCCGTTACGCGGGCATGACGCTTTTGGGGATCACGTTGCTCAAGCTTTTCCTGCACGACCTGTGGCGGCTCGGCGGATTGTCGCGCGTGGGCGCCCTCGTGGGCCTCGCGGTGGTCCTTCTCGTTGTGTCGCTCATTTATCAGCGGTTTCTCGCCTCCGATGGTTTGCATCGAAAGAAAGAGTCCTCGAGTTAAACACGCACCCGGGTCAGCCGCCGGCTTTTTCAGGCTGATCGATGCCACCGTCAATGCGTTTTTGTGGAATCACCCGATTTTTGCCGCTTCATCCGGCACGATTTCCAGTTTCAAGTTCTCTGTGTGCCGGATCACCCTCAGCGGGAGACGAAGTCCTGCGCGGTCGCCCGTGAGTTGTTTGTGCAAATCGTCGATACCCGCGATTGCCTGGCCGCCGAACTCCACGATCAGATCCCCTTCACGCAAACCCGCGCGGCTGGCGGGGCTGTTCGGCTCGACGCTGACCACCAGAAGGCCTGTCTCCACCGGTAGATTGAAATGACGGACCACACGGCGATGAATTTTCGCGGTCTGCCCGCCCACCCCAATGTGGCTGCGCCGTATCGCGCCGTCCTTGATGAGCCAACCGGCGATCCACTTCGCCGTGTTGATCGCGATCGCAAAACATAATCCCTGCGCCGGCAGGATGACCGCGGTGTTGACCCCAATGACTTCTCCGCGGGAATTGACGAGCGGCCCCCCGGAGTTGCCAGGGTTCAGCGCCGCGTCGGTCTGGATGATGTTATCCATCAGTCGGCCCGAGTCGGCGCGGAAGGAGCGGCCCAACGCGCTGACCACACCGGCTGTCACCGAATACTGAAACCCATACGGATTGCCGATCGCGATGGCGAGTTGTCCCACACGCAACACATTGGAATCACCCAGGCGCGCGGGCTTGAGGCGGGGCGCGTAGATTCGGACCACCGCCAAATCCGTGTCCGGATCGGTGCCCACGAGATGGGCGTCGGGACGGCGGCCGTCGGCGAGCGTGACGTCCACCCGTTCGGCGCCATGGACGACATGGCTGTTGGTGATGATGAAGCCGTCGGGGGTGACGATGAATCCCGAACCGCTGCCGCCCGACTCCTGTCGCCCGCGCTTGCGCACGTCAATTTTCACCACCGACGGGCTGATTTCCTCGGCGGCCGTTGTGACTGCATTGGAATACGCATCGAGGAGCGCGCCGTCGCTTGGCGGGTTGTTCGGACTGGAGTCCGGCAAATGCAACGCGTCGTGGTCGTCTGAAGTCTGTAACAACTGAAGCCTGTTATTTCCCGTTTTCATATCGTGATGGCTGTGATGCCAGTCGAAACACCTGTAGGCGCGAACGGGAATCTGTCAAATCAGCCCGGGACAGCTGGCGCGGGCGCCGGTCATTTGTCCGTGAAATAATCCGTGACGGGTTTCAGCACGCCGAGTTTTACCAGCACGACGATGAGCAGGGTGTAGAGCAGGGAGATGATCAGGTCCCGAACGAGAGCGCGCCGGCCGTAGGGTTTGTCCTTTGTGCTGAATACTTTCTGGGCTCCTTTGTGCATCAGGAAGAAGCCGAGGACATTGGTGAGCCAATAACCGAGGATGGCGGCGGTGATGAATGCCGGTTTGTAGGCCAGGCTCACCAGCCAGGCGAATGCGATCGCGAGGGGAACATTGACGAACAAATCATTCCACCATGACAACGGCGACAGCAGGAAGCCGACGAAGCCGAGGACGCCTCCGAAGGTTTTTCGTTTCCAGCTCATTTGAGGCCCTAGTGTCCCGGCTGCGATGAGCATGACGCAAGGCCAGACTGGCCACCCCAAAGGCGCGCAGATCCTGCCGAAGTTGTTGGTGCGGGCCTCGAGCTGGATGGACTCGAACTGGTTGAATGCCGCGGTCCCGCGCTTGCCAGTGGCGGCCGGGCTGGTAACACTTCGCGTCCTGATGAAGCCATCGAAACAGAAAAAATCCGGAGCGGTTCCCGTTTCGGCCGCGCGCGAGTTTTCGTCCATTGTCGTGGACGGTCCTGAACGGGCTGCCAGCCGAGCCATGTTGCACGCGGTGGGATTCAAGCGGGAAGATTTCCGGAAGTCCCAGGTTGGAGTGGCATCGACCTGGAGCCAGGTGACTCCGTGCAATATCCACATCGACCAACTCGCGGTGCATGTGGCGCTGGGTATCAATGAGGCGGGGGGCAAGGCGCTGGTTTTTAATACGATCACAGTGTCTGACGGGATCTCGATGGGCAGCGAAGGGATGAAATATTCCCTGGTATCGCGCGAAGTCATCGCGGATTCGATTGAAACGGTCGCCGGGTGTGAAGGCATGGATGGATTGGTGGCAATTGGCGGGTGCGACAAGAACATGCCGGGGTGCCTGATGGCGCTGGCGCGGCTGAACCGGCCTGCGGTGTTTGTTTATGGAGGCACGATTTTGCCCGGCGACTACCGGGGCAAACCCGTGGATATCGTCTCGGTGTTCGAAGCCGTCGGGCAGCACGCGGCAAATAAATTGAGCAATGAGGCCCTGGCGGAACTCGAGGAATGCGCAATCCCTGGGCCCGGTTCGTGCGGCGGCATGTATACGGCGAACACGATGGCCTCGGCCGTCGAAGCCCTCGGCATGAGCCTCCCCAACAGCTCGGCGCAGGCGGCGGTGTCGAAGGAAAAAGAGAAGGATTGCGAGCGGGCCGGCGCGGCGGTGTTGAACCTGATCCAGCACGGCATTCGCCCGCGGGACATCATGACAAAGGAGGCGTTTGAAAATGCCATCACGCTCGTCATCGCGCTCGGCGGCTCGACAAATGCCGTGCTTCATCTGCTGGCGATGGCGCAGGCGGCGGAGGTTAAGCTGGGCATCGACGATTTCACACGGGTCGGACGACGCGTGCCGGTGCTCGCCGATCTTAAACCCAGCGGCCGTTATGTCATGGCCCGGCTCGTCGAAATTGGGGGCACCGTGCCGCTGATGAAAATGTTGCTCGATGAAGGCTTGATGCACGGAGATTGCATGACGGTGACGGGCCGGACGCTCGCTGAAAACCTGAAGGGCGCGCGCCCGTATCCGCCCGGGCAGGACGTCGTTCGCGGGTTCGACAATCCGATCAAGAAAGACAGCCATCTCGTCGTCCTTTACGGCAACCTGGCGCCGTTGGGCGCGGTGGCCAAGATCAGCGGAAAGGAAGGCTTGCTCTTCAGCGGCCGGGCGATCGTTTTTGAGAGCGAAGAGATGGCGCTGAAAGCCATCCTTGATGGCACCGTAAAAAAGGGTCACGTCATTGTCATTCGCTACGAGGGTCCGAAGGGCGGCCCGGGGATGCGCGAGATGCTCTCCCCGACCTCCGCGATCATGGGAAAGGGGCTGGGAAAGGAGGTGGCGCTCATCACCGATGGACGTTTCAGCGGCGGCAGCCACGGATTTGTTGTGGGCCATGTCGCCCCCGAGGCTTTTGTCGGCGGGCCGCTGGCGATCGTGCGCAACGGCGACGCGATCGTCATCGACGCAAAAAAACGGGAGTTATCGCTGGCGTTGCCCTCGAAGGAGATTCAGAAGCGGCTGGCGAAGTGGAAACAGCCCAAGCCGCGCTACACGCGGGGCGTGTTGGCGAAGTACGCCGCGCTGGTCAATTCAGCGCATTTGGGCGCGGTCACAGATGCGGGGCTTTGAGACGTGGGACGGCGGTAACGTTGGCACCGGAACGGCGCGCGGATTTATGCCGCAACAGGGTGGACAGTGACTGGGCCGTCGAGTTTCTTCGGGGGCTGGGTAGGGTAGGTTGCTGAAGCGGCATAAATGCCGCGGGCCGTCCCGGGAAAGCTCCTCCTCTTGCTGCGAGGCTTCTCAGTTCAGACCGGCTTGGGCTTGGGCGCGGCGGTGGGGGCGGGATCAGGCAGGGAGTTGAACTGCGCTTTCACCTTCGCGACGGTGTTTTCGGCGGTCAAACCGTGCCGTTGCCGAAGGTAATCGACTGAGGAAGCATGTTCGATGAAGGCATCGGGCCAGCCGATGCGGACCACCGGGACATGAATCCGTTTTTCGCTAAACAATTCGAGTACGGAACTTCCGTAGCCGCCCATGAGCACGTGATCTTCCAGGGTCACAACCACGTCGGCCAGCGTGCCGAACTGCGCGGTTGTCGCCGCATCGAGCGGTTTGGTGAAGCGGGGATTGATGATGGCGCAGTCGAACCCGTCGGCGGCGAGGGCAGCGGCGGCGTTCGCCGCAATCTTCTGCATGTTTCCGAGCGCGAATAGCGCGACTTTCTGTCCGCGGTTATTCGAGAAATTCTGCAGCACTTCGGCGTGCCCAATCTCGATGAGTTTGGGTTGATCCTTCACGGGAACGCCTTCGCCGGGGCCGCGCGGGTAACGAATGAAGCACGGATGCCGCTCGTGCGTGGCGGTGAACATCATGTCGGCCAGTTCATCCTCGTCCTTCGGCGCCATCGCGATGAGGTTCGGCAGACACCGCAGGTAGGCAATGTCGAAAAGCCCATGATGCGTCGGGCCGTCATTGGCGCTGAGCCCCGCACGGTCCATGCAAAAAATCACGGGCAGATCCTGCAAGCAAACATCGTGATGAATGCAATCGTAGGCGCGCTGAAGGAACGTGGAATAAATCGCGCAGACCGGCCGGTAACCCATCGTGGCCATGCCGGCGGCGAAAATGACCGCGTGTTCCTCCGCAATGCCGACGTCGTAATACCTCTCGGGCATCGCCTTCTCGAGGGCCTTAAGACCGGTGCCGCTCGGCATGGCGGCAGTGATGCCGACCACGGACGAATCTTTCCGGCATAATTTGACCATCGTGTCCCCGAAGACATCCTGATAGTTGGCCGCGGCGCCGGGTTTGGCAGGAATGGTGACGCCCGTTTTTACATCGTAAGGACCCAGACCGTGAAATTTTTCAGGACTGTTCAGCGCGGCTTCGAATCCTTTGCCCTTCTTGGTCAGGATGTGGATCACCAACGGATGATCGCAGGTCTTCGCGAATTCCAATGTCTCGAGCAGCAGCGGGAGGTTATGGCCATCGATGGGGCCCAGATAACGGAGCCCGAATTCCTCGAAGATGACGCTGCTGCCAAAACCGCCGCGGCCGTCGACATCGATGGTGCTGGGGCTCTGGCGAAGGGCCATGTCGGTGACAGCGCCCTTGATGGCTTCTTCGGCCTTGTGCCCGAGGGCGATGGCGAGTTCGCCTTTGGGAACCTTTCGCAACCAGCGTTCGAGGTCCTTGTGAAGCCGGTTGAAGCGCGGGCTGGTGATGAGTTTGTTCAGGTAGCCGGCGATGGCGCCGACATTTTTGGCGATGCTCCACTCGTTGTCGTTGAGGATTCCGATGAAGCGGGTTGTGGTGTGGGCGATGTTATTGAGCGCCTCGTAGGAGATGCCATTGGTGAGTGCGGCATCACCGAAAACACAGACCACATGCTCGTCGCCCTTGCGCTGATCGCGGGCGGCACACATGCCGAGGGCGGCGCTCAAAGCGGTGCCCGCGTGGCCGGCTCCAAAACAGTCGTGCTCGCTCTCCGTGCGGAGCGCGAAGCCGTTGAGACCATCGGTGGTTCGGATGGTATGAAACCGATTTTTGCGCCCGGTCAAAAGTTTGTGAACGTAACTCTGGTGGCTGACGTCCCAAACGAACTTATCCCGCGGAGTGGTGAAGACGCTGTGCAACGCGATGGTGAGCTCGACGACGCCGAGGTTGGGGCCAAGATGCCCCCCGTTGGTGGCCAGCTTGGTGATCAGCTCGTGGCGTATCTCCTCCGCGAGCTGAATCTTCTGATCCATCGTCAGTTTCTTCACATGCTCGGGCATGTCCACCATGTCAAGGTATCGGCTCATGGGCTTATTCATCGTCGTTGGGTAACAGGCTGGCCGGCTTGAGAATCGGGGCGCCACTGGAGTCCTGATCCAGCTGGCTGATCTTGAGTTCCGCCTCTTCGAGACGGGCCTGGCAGGTTTTCACCAGCCGCACTCCCTCCTCGAATCGGGTCATCATCGTCTCCAATGGCAATTCTCCCGCCTCCATCTGTTCGACGATCGATTCGAGCTTTTTCAGCGCTTCCTCGAACGGCGCCTCTTTCGCGCCGGCGGGAGCGTTGCTGTTTTTAAGTGCGTTCGGCACAGGCTTCACACTAGTCATGGATGCGCTGAGCGTCCAGACTGGAATGGCGGCGCGAGACAGGGTGGCAGGACAGATTGAAAATCAGATTGCTCTTGCCAGACCGCCGCCCGGTTTCATTCACTTGGATCGACCGTCGGCGTTTCGCGAGTTTCATCCGGACCTCTGCCGCGCCACGGGGCGGGATGTCCAATTTCATGGCGACTTTCTATGGCGACTTCAAAAGCAAACTCAGGACGGCGCGGCGTGCTGGCGGGCGGCAACTGGATCATCGATCAGGTCAAGCTGATCGATGTCTATCCGCAGCGCGAGCAACTGGCCAACATCCTGAGCCAGTCGCAGGGCACCGGCGGGGCGCCCTACAACGTCCTCATTGATCTCGCGCGCCTGGGTGCTTCGTTTCCGTTGCACGGCGCAGGGTTGGTGGGTCGCGACAGCCTGGGGCAGTTCATCCTCGAAGACTGCAAGCGTCACAAAATCGATTCGAGATTTCTGCGAACCACGGGCGAGGCGCCGACGTCGTTCACGGATGTGATGACCGAACAATCGAACGGCAAACGCACTTTCTTTCATGCGCGCGGCGCGAATGCCCATTGGAAAGGGGATGACCTGGATTTCGCGAAAAGCAAGGCGCGCATTTTTCATCTCGGTTATCTCCTGTTGCTGGATGAGTTGGATGAGCCGGACACCAAGTTTGGCACTAAAGCGGCCCGCCTTCTGGCGAGCGCGCAGGAAGCCGGCATGAAGACGAGCGTGGATGTCGTGAGCGAGGACAGCGATCGCTTTGCGCGCATCGTGACGCCGGCGTTGAAGTATGTGGATTATTGCATCCTCAACGAAATCGAGGCCGGCAAGACGGCTGGTTTCAAAATTCGCCAGCCTGACGGGGCGTTGGACACCGTTTCACTTCGGCACGCCGCCGGCGCGCTGCTGCAGCAGGGAGTGCGTGAAGTGGTGGTGGTGCATTTTCCGGAGGGCGGCTTTGCCCGGACACGCAAAGGCGAGGATGTCTGGCAGTCGTCGTTGCATCTTCCCGACAAGCATATTGCGGGCACGGCTGGTGCGGGGGATGCGTTCTGCGCGGGGATGCTGCTGGGATTGCATGAGGGTTGGGAACTCAAGCGATGCCTTGAAGCCGCCGTCTGCGCGGCGGGCGCCTCGCTTTCCGAGCCGAGCTGCACCGCCGGCATGAAACCGCTGGCCGCGTGCCTGGCCTTGGCCAAAAAATTCAGGTTCCGTAAGCCGCTCGAGCCGCAGGAATAAAAGATTCAGCGCCCAGCGGTGTCGGCGTGGCGGGTTTTGTTTGTCCGGATTGGTTGATCCGTTATCGCGGCCCTTCAGGCCGGGTTCCGCGGCGGGATCACCAGCCCGTTGGGCTGGGCTGAGGGATGGCGGCCCTTTGGGCCTGGAGAGGAAGGCCAGATTGGTGCAGGCTTGGAATCGATGGAGGCTTAGGTTCGATGCACGATAGATCGATGCAGATTAGATTGATGGAGGCTTGGAATCCAAGGGAGGGTGGGTTTAAAGGAGGGTGGGTTTATTGCTGGGTCGGCGGAGCTTGCGGAGGCTGGCCGCCGCGATTTCGGCGCTGGCCTCCCTGGCCGCCGCCCGTGGTATTTTCAGCACCCGGAGCGGTTGCGGGGTTTCCGCGGCCTCGGAAGCCGCCGTTGCCGTTATTTCCACCCTGACCACCTTGGCCGCCCTGACCGCCGTTGGGTCCTCCCGGCCCGCCGCCGCCTGGGCCGCCGTTATTGCCGCCGAATCCGCCCGGTCCATTCCCGCCAAATCCCATGCCACCGGACGTCAACATCCCTGCGGCCATGCGGGATGATTCGAGCTGATCCCGCTGTTCCGCCTTGAGGGTGGGCGCCACGGTCGATAGTGCCTTGGCGCGGAGCATGGTCATTTCGACTTGAATCCTGGAGACGGCGTCCGCCTTTTCACGCACGGTTTTGTCGTCGTACTTTTCGGCAATGGCAGCCTGCAATAACTCCTTTTGCGCGGCGCGAAGTTTCTCGTCGAGCTGTGTGAGGGCTTCGCGGTTCTGCTCGCTGGCTTCGCGATAAAGTTCCATTTGCTTGTCATCCAGGCCCAAGCCGCCCGGTCCGCCGGGTCCTCCCCGTCCGCCCGGCACCCCGCCGCGCCCCGGAAAATTTCCGCGTCCGCCCCGGTTATTGCCCTGCTGATCGGGGCCGCCGGATGGCGCCACCGGGTCCGCCGCAGTGGCCGCAAAAACACCGGCGAGAGTCATTATTAAGAGGGCGATGGCACCTTGGCTAAGCGGGCGGCAGTTTTGTTTCATATATGGATGCGGGTTGAATGCGGCGGCCGGCTTCCCAACCGGACTGAAGGAACGGGCCTTGCACGACTAGACTTCGTCGGATGGCTTTCGGTTACAATGAGGTGTAACTGATGGGAGTTGCGGGCGTCATTAACGGGATGACCGGCATGTCAGACAACAGCGCCGCGTCCCGCCAAACATCGGTGTCATGAATCAGCCTGTTTCAGTCCCTCGCCGCCGCACCTTGTGGTTGGTAGGTGGTGTGTTGTTGCTCGCCGCCGGCGGTTTCGCGACATGGAAGCTCATCGTCGCCCAGTCCCCCGCATGGTTATCGAGATGGCGGGTGCAGCATTATCTCAAGGGCCAGGCGCACGACAGCCATTTTGCGGTGGAGGAATTTAAATTTCCGTCCAAAGCGGACATGGCAAAGGTGCCACCCAGGGCGGCGCCGGGTGCGGGTTTGTCGAAGGGAAGCCGGACCGGCAAGGAGTTCGAGGCGTTGCGCGAGGAATATTTTACGCTAAAAACATCCGCACTCGTGCTGGAACGCGGTCTGGCGCGACATCAAGCCGGTTTGAAAGAGGCAACGGCCGAGCTGGACGCGACCCTCAAGCAGGTGAGCGAAGCGCGCGCCGCCGGGGCCGCCAATGTCTCCCTGCTCGAATCAAACGCGGCCACTGTAAAAATCCGGGTTGAGGAGATGGCCCGAAAAGGTGTTTCGCCGGCGGATCTCGAGGCTCGCGAAACAGCCCTGGCACCCATCGTCAGCGATCTGTGGGATTTCCAACGACATGAGATGGAGCAGTACACGGCAGACGGCTCGGCAGGAGCGGCTGAATTTTCGAAAGTGCGGGACCAGTTCATGGCCGAATGGGGCCGGAAATACGAGAAGACCGGGAGTTATGCCGGCATGTATAAATTGATTGGCCAGGAGCTCTGGGTCGCCCGGCGATTGCTCGACAGCGTGAATCCCGAATTTGTCCGGTCGGGCATGGCGCTGGCCCTCAATGCCAGCCAGCATGCATTGAACGACGCGCAGAATGGCTGGGTGGCGGCGCGCATCTGCGAGGGCTACGTTCTTCCGCACCTCGACGCCGCGGACGATACAAATCGGCGATCGCAGTTTAATCGGGATAATTTACTGAACGAATGCGCGAATATTTTTCGCCGAAACGAGGAATATCCGGGAGTCATCCGGACATATAAATTCGCGCTTGCAGCGGCTGGCACGCCGCAAAAGGCCGATTCGGCGCGCGCGCAGATTTCGATGGCCTACGAACAGGCCGGCGATTTGAAACAAGCACTGCATTATATCCGGGAGATCAAGGACACGAACGATTTCCGGTGGGTGGTTCGCCGCGCGCAACGAATCGAGCAGCAGCTGAAGACGCACTAACGATGGAAAGGAATCTGTGCAGGCCACCGCAACGGCAGCATTTTTTACGATCGCCGAACCGTCCGGCATGAACGAGGCCCCGGCCGACGTCCTGGTGATCCTGGTTCGCCGCGTGCGCGAGGGTGACGAGGACGCCGCGCGCGAATTCATGGAGCGGCTGCATCCGCTCGTCTTGAAAGTGGTTCGCGGCCATCTGCCGTGGCGCACGAGCGAAGAAGACCTCGTCCAGACTGTGTTCATGAAAGTGTTCGCAAATATAGAACAA
>JBEEGQ010000338.1:0-11385 GCA_041166945.1 Verrucomicrobiota bacterium | reverse complement strand
TGCAATTGGCTTGGCAGATACCGAACGTCTGACCGACGGACTTGGGGACGAGGCGAAGAGCCGCTCCCCCTCGACGGAGCACCCACCGACTGGAAAGCCGGATGCGGGAGAACCGCCTGTCCGGTTTTGGAGGGAGGGGGAGCGGACACGTCCGCTCTCCCTACCCCTATCTGAGCGGTCTGCATTATTTATCGCGGGCCCCCCTTTGACATCGTACCGGCTTTCGCTCATCGTTTAGCCGTGAACTGTTCGCGTCGTTTCGTTCGTTCCGTGGCCGGCGCCGCCTGTTGGGCCTGCGGGTTTCGCCGTTGCAGAGGTTGGCGAGCGAACCCATGCTCCCCAGGGAGGTCGTCGTGAATTTAATGAGCGGTTGGGGACGGCCGATCCCTCTGTGGTTGCTGGCGCTTGCTATTGGGTTGCCCCTCGGTGTGCGCGCACAGCCTTCGCAGGTAATCCTTTTTGGGCTGACCAATTCGTGGAAGTATAATCAGGTCTCCTCGTATGATGGCATTCCATGGACGCAGCCCGCGTTCAACGATTCCGGACTGCCCGGGGGCCGCGGAGTGCTGGCGGTCGAAGACGCCAATAATCCATTCGTAGTCGCCCGCACGAACACAGCCCTCACCCTGGGTCGACTCACATACTATTTCCGCACACACTTTACTTTCACCAATAACCCGTCGGGAGCGGCGCTCACCTTTTCGAACATCGTGGACGACGGCGCGATTTATTACCTGAACGGAGTCGAGATCAGCCGGTTTTCGATGCCGGCATCGCCTCCGGCGGTGACCTACAGCACGGCGGCGGCGAACCATGAGGCGACCGCGTTTGATGTGTTTACGGTTTCCGGATCGATTGTCGAAACAAACCTGTTGCAGGGCGACAATGTGCTGGCGGTCGAAGTTCATCAATCCACGTCGGCGAGCACCGACATTGTTTTTGGACTGGGATTGAGCGCGACCATACCGGATCCATTTCCTCCGCCGACTTTGCGGATGCCGCCCGCGCTTCCCGTGTATGGCTACACAACCGTCAACGCATTTCCGGGAATGAACTTTGGAGCGCCCGTGGCGATCACCGCACCTCCCGGGGAAACCAACCGCCTGTTCATCGTGGACAAGGCGGGACGAATCCTCGTGATCACAAATCTGGCGAATCCGACTCTCACCCTGTTCATGGATCTCGGCGCGAGGGTGGTGAACGTGGGCGAATCCGGCCTGCTCGGCCTTGCTTTTCATCCCGATTACGCGAATCCGACGAACCGTTTCTTTTATGTTTTTTATTCGGTGTCCACCAACACGCAGGGCACCAATCAACTGCACCAGCGCTTGTCCCGGTTTCAAACCTCTGCCGCCAATCCGAACCAGGCCTCAACCGCCACCGAACAGGCGCTCATCACGCAGGCGGACCCCGCCAGCAATCACAATGGCGGCGACATCCATTTCGGAGCGGACGGGTACCTTTACGTGTCGGTCGGGGACGGGGGCCTGCAATATGACGGGAGCGGGAACAGCCAGCGAATCGACCGCGATTTTTTCTCCGCGATCCTGCGGATCGATGTGGACAAACGGTTTGGGAATCCGCTGCCGAATGTTCACCCGGCCAGCTCCGCGAATTACGCGATCCCGTCCGACAACCCGTTCATCGGGCGCACTGTTTACAACGGCGTTTCTGTCAATCCCGCAAACATCCGAACAGAGTTTTATGCGATCGGTTTTCGAAACCCGTGGCGTTTTTCCTTCGACGGCCCCACCGGCTTTCTCTATTGCGGCGATGTGGGACAGGACACGTACGAGGAGGTGGACATCGTCACGAAGGGGGGCAATTACGGTTGGGCGTATCGCGAAGGATTGCATCCGGGTTACAAAACCGGCACCGCGCTCGAGCCGCTCATTAATCCGATTCAGGAATACGCCCACTCCGCCAATTTGACAAACCAGGGCAACGCCGTCGTGGGGGGAGTCGTGTATCGGGGGACGCGCCTTTATCCCCTTCGTGGCGCGTATGTTTTCGGCGACAACGGCAGCGGCAACATCTGGGCGCTGCGCCACGACGGCACCAATACGATCCCATTCGTGCAACTCACGACGCTCGCCGGCGTATCGGCATTCGGCACCGATCCAGCGAACGACGACGTATTGCTGGCCAACGTTGGCAACGGGTCGATTTTTCGCCTCGCCTTTGCCGACGTGCTGACCGGTTCCCCGCTGCCTCCGACCCTCCACGACACGGGTGCCTTTACGAATCTCACTTCGCTTTCCACCCAGACCGCCCCCCTGACTCCCAACGCGGGCATGGTCGGTTACGACATCAATGTTCCGTTCTGGTCGGATAACGCGCGGAAATCCCGTTGGTTTTTTCGTCCCAACACCAACCTGACCGTTGGGTTCAGTCCGAATGCCAATTGGTCCTTCCCCACGGGCGTGGCGTGGGTCAAGCATTTCGATCTCGAGATCACTAATGGCGTGGCGTCTTCCGCGAGACGATTGGAAACGCGCATTCTCGTGAAAAACACCAATGGCGTTTACGGCGTCACTTACCGCTGGGGAAATTCCACGACAAACGCATCGCTCGTTCCCGAGAGTGGAATGGACGAGGCGTTTGCCATTTACGACGGTGGCGTCACGCGCACGCAGATCTGGCATTATCCAGGACGCGCGGAATGTGTCATCTGCCATACTCCGGTTGGCGGCCACGCGCTCGGGTTCAACACGGCTCAACTCAATCGGGATTTCAATTATGGAGCCGGTGCCACCAACCAAATCGTCGCACTGGCCGCCGCCGGGTATTTGACCGGTTCGGTTTCCAATGTTTTGTCGCTGCGTTCCCTCGTTCCTGCCACCGATGAGACGGTCAGCCTCGAGTGGCGTGTGCGTTCTTATCTGGCCGCAAATTGCGCGCAGTGCCATCAGCCGGGCGGCGCTGGGTTGGGATTTTGGAACGCCAGCCCCACCAACACCACTGCCAACGCCGGGCTGATCCATGGACCTCTCAATAACAATGGCGGTAATCCCAACAACCGGGTGGTCGTCCCCGGCGCGCCTTTCAATTCGATGTTGCTCACCCGCATCTCAACTCGTGGCCCGGGACAAATGCCCCCGCTGGCGAGCTCGTTGCTGGACACCCAAGCCATGGCCCTGGTGCGTCGATGGATCACCGACGATTTGCCGGCGTACCAAACTTTCGCCCAATGGCAAACGAACCATTTCGGTTCGACGAACGCCCCGAACGCGCTGGCGACCGCGGACCCCGATGGCGACGGACAGGGGAATTTCGGTGAATTCCTCACCGGCACAGACCCGAACGCGCCTGGCGACGCATGGCGAATCGGCATCAGCCACGCCGGCACCGCAGTGGATCTTCTCTGGCCAAACCTGGTGAATCGAAGCGTGGAAATTCAATGGACGACCAACTTGGGCGCTGCCGCAAGCTGGCGGTTTTTGAACGTTCCGGCGAATCATCCGTTTTTTCCTGCCCAACCGGGGACCTCCCTGTTGCGCGACCCGGCGACGCAGGCGGAGAGCCGATTCTATCGCGCGCGAGTCAGCGAGCCGTAGGCACCGTGCCCGGCTCAAATCAAATCTTGAAATGGTTCGATAAAAAAGGTTCACTATTTGCATTCCACGCTGGCCCAAATGAGTTTCCTCGCGATTACGCCATGGTCGTCCCTCCAGCCGGTCGGGCGCGGTTTGGAGCTTGCAGCGAAAGGCCGCTGGCCGGGGATTTGCCATGAATGGCTGGGTTGGCGTTTGCCAAATGGTATTATCCGTGGTCCTTTTAGGCCAAGCTCCTAAAAATTTCCGCTCAAGCGGACGCGGATTTTGACCGTGGCATGAGTAAAGCTATTAAAATCGGGCTCGTCTGGCTGCGAAAGCTGGAAAACAAACAAAACGGAAAGATTCTTATGCGAAACAGTGGATTGAAAGCACTCGCTCTGATGGCGCTACTCCTCGGTTTAATTGCCAGCCCCGCCCGGGTCGCCGCCCAACGCTATGTGACGGTAATCGATTGGAACGCCAACTGGCGTTATGTGGAAAATGGCGTGGAACTCGGCACAGCCTGGCGTGCCAACGCCTATGATGACAGTGGAGCGCCATGGCAAAGTGGATTTGCGCTTCTTGGAAACGAGGACTGTGGTTGTTATCCAGTGAATTCCTCTACCACGCTGAACTTGGGGCCGGCCGCGGATCGCACCACCAACTTCTATTTTCGGACGCATTTCACTTATTATGCTTCGAACATGATTAATACCTTGTCGTTGTGGTCTTCCAATCTGGTGGACGACGGGTGTGTCATTTACCTGAATGGCACCGAGGCAGGCCGGATTCGAGTTCCCGCCGGTCAAAACGCTGCGACGTACGCCTCCGGCACAATCGCAGCCGAAGGCGTCATCGAGCCACTGCAACTTGCCACCAACCTCTTGCGCATTGGCGACAACGTTCTGGCGGTTGAAGTGCATCAGGTCAGCGTCAACAGTTCTGACATCGATTTCGCATTGCAATTGGTGGCGATCGTCCCATCGGCCGTTGCATTCACCAGCCAGCCTCAAAGTCAAAGTGCCAATATCGGAAGCACCTTCACACTCAGCGCCACCGTTTCAGGCGGTCCAGTCTTCTTCCAGTGGCAGACCAATAATGGCTCGGGCGTTTACGGCAATGTTTCGGGTGCCACCTCGTCGAATTATGTCAGCGCCACACTAACGACCCCCGCCACGATTAGCTATCGCCTCATCGCGTCCAATGGCCTGAATGTCGCCACCAGCAGCGTGGCGGTGGTCACTGTGGTGCCCGATACTACCGGCCCGCTCCTTGTCTCTGCGACGGTTGTCGAGGAAGCGGCGGCCACGAACCGCATCGATCTAGTTTTTAACGAAACGCTCAACCTTTTCACAGCTCATTCCGGCATCAACCCCCAGATCCTGACGAATGGCAGCTTTCGTGTCGTGTTGTTCGGTTCCAGCGCCACCCTGACGCTTTCCAATGCCATCTATGTCCCGGGCAATTATCCCCAGCCAGGCCCGCTCCCCAAGATCAGCATTCGGATGAATCCGACCAATTGGTTTTATCGCAGCAATTATTACATCATCGTCAATAACGTCCGCGATCAGCGGACCAATGTGATTGCTCCCAACAGCATCATCCCTGTCTCCTGGCCCGTCGCGACGAACGTATTTATGCCGGCCTCCCAAGCTTGGATTCGTCACGATAATTTTAACGGATATTATCCTGATATCACTGATATTTATACAAACTCCTGGTGGACAACCAACTACAATGCCGATCCAGGAGTGGGTTGGTCGGATCCCGCCGCTGGCTTCTTTTACTGGGATCAGGGATTAAATGGCTCCTGTTTTTCCGGGTTGAATGCCGTTACGGCGGGCGGACAGGATCAGCCGACTCTGTTTCGAACATGGTTTATGTGGCCCACCAACGGACCCACTACCGCGGACTTGAAGTTTTCATACTCTTCGGATGATGCCGCCGCGATTTATCTGAACGGCTCGTTCCTGTTTAGCGATGCGAATTTCCCAGCCGGAAGCATAACGTACAACACAAGAGCGACGAGTGGGACGGAGGGTGCCTGCAAGACCAACACGGTCAATGGCACGCTGCGCCCCGGCTCGAACCTGTTAGCTGTAGCCATCGCCCAGTTTAGACCCCCCGCTCCCGGCGCCCCGGCAGATGCTGCCTTCGACTTCGTTTGGACGATGCAGCTCGACGCGATCAGCTCGATATCCAGTCCATTGCCTCCGATGTCGGTTTCCAACCGGATTGTCGTGGCCCATCCCACCGCCAATACCACCCGCCTCTCGTGGTCCACAAACGCCTATGGCTGGGCACTTGTGTATACGACCAACATTATCCATGTCGGCAGTTCGAATATATTCCAGGGTCCCTGGCTCCAGGAACAACCCAACATGGCAAATCCCTACACCTTTACGAATACCCCGGTTGGACCCCGTCGTTTTTACGAGTTGTTCCGGACCCAATAGTTGAGCGTCCGTCACGCGGTTTCTGGAGCGGGAGCAAAGAAAAGTTGCTCCCGTTTCTGTTTCCGCTTTGCGCAGGCGACCAGTCCCTCGTCCTTACCCACAACAATGGGTTGCCCGCAAATGTCGCTGAGGTAGCTGGCCAGCGCGGCGCGACCGTAGCGCCGACTGGCAGTCGGCTGTATCGCCGGTTGTTATCCGGCAGGCGCCTGTGCGATTCCAGTTTTCAGAGCAGTGGGGAGGTAATTCGGCTAAACAGCTCACCGCCGCGTCCGTCCCATGGCGCGGCCTCATAGCTCCGAAACTGGCTTTCCCAGCAAGCGTTTCGTGCGTCAGTTTCACGCATTCCGCGTGTTTTTTTCACGAAGGCCTGTTTATGGGCTCGAAACCAAGCCACTTAGGTGGGTCTGAGGCTGTGGCATTGCTGTTGCTATCAAGACCGCGCAGATCGAGTTTATGGAAAAACTCGTGAAGCTGTTAACACTTGCGCGACCTGCACCATACGAACAAACACATACCATGACCAAATCCATCAACACAAAACCCAGGGGCTTCACGCTCATCGAGCTTCTCGTCGTGATCGCCATCATCGCCATTCTTGCGGGTCTGCTCCTGCCTGCGTTGGCCAAAGCCAAGGCACGCGCCCAGCGCATCAATTGCGTCAGCAATCTCAAACAGGTCGGGCTCGCCTTCCGCATGTTCTCCGGTGATCACACGGAGAAATTCCCGTGGGCCGTCTCCACTACAGATGGTGGCACCGTGACTACCGCGCTCATCGGCACCCCGTACGATCACTTCCGTGCGATCTCGAATGAATTGAGCTCCCCGAAGATTATCTTCTGCAATGCGGACGGCCGCGGTCCCAAGGCCTCCAGCTGGGCCATCATGCCCCCGGGCGGCGGTGGACTGGATAGCTTGAAGCAAATTACCTATTTCACGGGTTTCGAGGCCGACGAGTCGAGGCCCCAAACCATCCTTTCGGGAGATTACAACATCACCAGCACACGGACAACTTTCCCTGGTCCCCTCCCTCCCAACGGCTTAATCGGGACGAGCGGCAGCACGCGGATCGTGACGTGGAACGATCCCACGACAACTGCCGATTTCAATTACACCACTGCCATTCACAAAGAAGCCGGCAATATTGGACTCGGCGATGGCAGTGCCGCGCAGGTGACCCCGAACGGACTCCGCAAGCAGGTGCAGAGCCAGCTACAGGGCGGCTCCGCCAATGCCACCTTCATGTTGCCTGAGTAAGAATGCCGGAGAAGCTTGCAGTTAAGCAGAAGGCATCCGCAAGGATGCCTTCTGCCGTTTTATATCCGAACTTCGCTGTCACCGATGAAAAAAGAATGTCCCCAACAAAGGATTGACACTCCTGCGAGTTCGCTTATCGTTAATTCCACCCAGCCAATTGCTATGAAAAGTCAGACCGGAAAATCTCGCGCCTTTACGCTCATCGAACTCCTCGTGGTCATCGCCATTATTGCGATTTTGGCAGGACTTCTCCTCCCCGCCCTTGCAAAGGCTAAAGCCAAGGCCCAACGCATTGCCTGTGTAAGTAATATGAAACAGGTCAGCTTGGGGTTCATTCTTTGGATCCATGACCACGAAAAGAATAACCTCCCCTTTCGCATCGACTGGAGGGACGACGGCACCAAGTACAATGGAGGCACACCGGCTCCGACATGGTCGGGCCAGCAAAACCGTCCCTATTTTCAGTATTCCTGGGTTTCCAACGAAATCGACAGTCCGAAAGTGCTGGTTTGTCAGTCGGACAAAAAAAAGCATGTGGCCAGTAACTGGGGGGCCACCGATCCGCAAGGCGGCTTTCGCCACTCCAATCAGCAGGAGAATTCGGTCAGCTACAATTTGTGGCTGGATGCCGGCATCACCCATGATCCTGCTGGAGTTCCGGTGCTATCCATGGAAACAGCGCAGGAACATATCTTAATCAGCGATCGCAACCTGGGCTACGACCTTATCTCGGGCGGTTGCTCTTCGGGCATCACCCCGGCGCGGCAAGTCACCCGAGGAACGGGGGTCACCAAATGGATCGATGAAAAGGATTACGGCCATGGTCTCGCTGGCGGCATCGGTTTGTTGGACGGCAGCGTCACTTCGTTGAACCAAGGCGGCCTGAAGCCGTTCTTTGATCGCGCCGATGACAACGGGAGCGCCCACTACATGTTCCCGCAGTAAACTTTCCTCGCTTTTCAAAAGCGTCCTTCGTTCACCGACGAAGGACGCTTTTTTTTTAGGAAAAAAGGTGCGCGGGGCAGGGCTATCCTCTCCGCACCTCTGCGTCTCTGCGGGAGAACTCCAGCATGAACGAAAATGAAATCGGCACACTCGTCCTCGCTGCCGCCATCGAGGTTCATCGCGAACTCGGCCCCGGGCTGCTGAAGTCGGTCTATGAGGTTGTCCTGCCCCGCGAGCTTTCCAATCGGGGGCTGGCCGTCGAGCGCCAGGTTCCGGTGCCGATTGTTTTCAAGGGCATCCGCTTTGACGAGGGATTCCGGGCCGATCTAATCGTGACGGGCAAGGTTTTGCTGGAGTTGAAGTCGGTCGAACAGGTGACGCCGGTGCACAGCTGGAAACCTTCTTTGAAAAGTTCGTGGCGGACCCTCACTGGGAACATGGTCCACGGGGGCGCCGCCCGTGAATCAGGAAGCGATTTGGGTGTGCGAAATCCGTGCGACGAGCGCTGAACCGTCAAATTCCTTGGGAAATATGGTGCGCGTGGCAGGACTTGAACCTGCACGGCTTTCGCCACTACCACCTCAAAGTAGCGTGTCTGCCAATTCCACCACACGCGCAACCGGCCTGCTAATGAACCAAGCCCGTCCCCCTCGCGCAAGACCTTTTCCTGTTCGGCTCCGACAGCCCGCTTCCTTCCCGTCGCGGGTTACGCGTCCGCGGATTCCAGTTGCTTGATGGCTTCGTACAGGCGCTCGGCAATCTCATGCTGGCGTTCCGCAGAGACCACCTTCTGGCCGTCGGCATCGTGAACATAGAAGGTGTCCACGGCGGCACCCTTCTCGGTCGAAATTTTTGCCAGCGAGATGTCGAGGCCCAACTCGGTCAGGGCGCCGGAAATGGCATGAAGCAATCCAACATGATCCTCGGTTTCCACATCGACGACCGTGCGATCTTCGGAGGCGTTGTTGTCGAATAGAATGCGGGTCTTGATCCGTTCGCCGGGCAGACCCTGATAAAGGGGACGCGCGATTTTCTGCCGCGCGATGAGCGCGCGAAAATCAAGGGGATGCCCCGTGAGCGCCTTGAGAAGAATTTCCTCGAACCGTTCGCGCGCCTCGCGGGCCACCAATCCGCCGCCCTGAACTTCCGTGACATAAAAGGTGTCCAGGACGATGCCATCGATGCGGCTGAAAATCTGCGCGCTGAGGATGTTGAGGCCTGCCGCGCTGAGGGAACCGCAAACCGTGCTGAACAAACCGGCGCGATCCCACGTGCACACCTTGACGCTGGTGTAACCGCGATCCGGCTCGTTATGCCATGAAATCACCGGTTCAAGCGCCTTGTCGTCCGCCGCGATTTGCATGTGCATGAAGCGATGCACCAATGCCATGTCGGCAAATACTTCCCGCGCGCTGTGTATTAGAAAATAACGCGGCGGCAGGTTTGCGAAGTGCGCCTGCACTTCATCTCCCTGAAACGATCGCGGCAGCAGTTTCCCGACTTCCACACTCAACAACTCCCGCTGTTTCTCCTCGACGCGCAGAAACTCGGTGCCTCCGGCGAGGAGATTCATCGACTTGTGATAAAGGGTCCACAAAAGGGAATCCTTGAAGCCATTCCAGAGTTTGTCGCTCGTGGCGTGCGCATCCGCAAAGGTGAGGACGGCGAGCATTCGGAGGTTGTCCGGGGTTTGCACCAGGCTGGCGAACTGGCGGATCACGCCGGGGTCATCGAGATCGCGCCGCTGGGAGACCTGGGCCATGGCGATGTGTTGTTCGACGACCAGGCAGAGCGAGTGGGTGGTGGCGCCGTCCAGTGCCAGGCGGCGGGCCACCCGCTCGGCATTCTGACGGCTGGCGGTGGTGTGATGGCCGGTATGTTCGGACTTGCCCGAGTCGTGCAGCAACAAGGCAAGGTACAGGACGAATGGACGCTCGACGTTGCGCATGGCCTCGGCGTAACGCGCCAGCAATTCGTCCTGTGACTCGGAAATGCGATCGAGCTGCGCCAGGCACATGAGGGTGTGCTCGTCGGCAGTGTATTGATGATAAAACTCGTGTTGCACCAGGCAGGTCAACTTGCCGAACTCGGGCAGATATTTCCCGAGCAACCCGACCTCGTGCATCGCGCGAAGGGTGGGAGCGACATTGCCGCGCTGGTTGAGAATCTCCAGAAAAGTCTCCCGCACATGCTCGTCACTGATGAACGCGCGATCCACCAGCCGCAAATCCCGCCGGATCATCTGCTCGAGGTCCGGGTGCAGGCGCAATCCGCGCTGTTGGCCATGCAGGAAGACCCGCATCAGCCGCCGTGGGGAATCCTTGAAGACGCGCGGCGAGGAGGGATGGATCTGGCCGTCCTCGAAACGAAAGCCGTCAATCGTTTGGGGCGCCGGCTTTTTGAAGGCGGCAGGAAGAAACCGGCTGAGGTTTCCCAGCCGGCTTTGACGCGGCAACAGGGCCAGCCGTTCCTCGAGCGTGCGCGTCGTGAGAAAGATGCAGCGCATGTGGCTGTATAAATCGCGCATGAATTTCTCGAGCCTCCGGCTCGGAGAGGCGTCCCGGTATCCCAGGTGCGTCGCAATCGTCGGCTGGAGCGCCTTCGTCAGCACCTCGTAGGGCCGGTTCGGGATGGGGCTCAGTTCATGCATCTCGTTGCGCACGCTCAACAGGAAGTCGTAGGCCGTCTCCAGTTGCTTGCGTTCCGCGCCGGTGATGAATTCACGCGCCTCCATTTTCTCCAGGGAAAGGATTCGATATTTAAAAAACGTCATCCAGCGCAGGTTCTGATAATCGCGCAGCCCGCCGCATCCGTTCTTGATGTTGGGTTCCTGCATGGTCGCCGAGTTGCCATACTTGGCGCGGCGTTCCGATTGGTCCTTCATCCGGAGCGCGATGTAGGTCTCTTCATGGCCGCTGACGCATTTTGACACGACCGCCTTTTGAAGCTTCTCGAACAACGCCTCGTCGCCGGTGACGAAGCGCGCCTCGATGAGGGCGGTCTTCGTCTCCATGCTTTTCGGATCGGACTTGCTGTTGGCCGCCTCGATGGTTTCCGCGACCGTGCGCACGGTATGGCCCGGCTTGAAACCGAGGTCCCACAAGGTCATCAGGATCACGTCCATGACGCGGCTCAATGTGGGAAGCGGCTTGGTGCCCACCACGACCTGCCCGTAGTGAAGAAATGTGATGTCG
>JBEEGQ010000337.1:0-10697 GCA_041166945.1 Verrucomicrobiota bacterium | reverse complement strand
GAATTATGAAGTGGGCATGACCTTTTCCTTGACCCTGCTCGGCGTCCACCGGGAATGTCAGCGAAACTCATGGCCCACGTTATGAACGAAACATTACCTGCCGCGCTGGCTGCTGCGATCGCCCTGTTGTCCCTCGCCGGTTGTCGAACAGCGTTGCCCCCCGAAATTAAAATTCATCATGGCGAAAATTTTGGTTCGATCGAGATCCTGGATCCGCGGTTGAACTCGCTCATCGCCCCGGGCACCCGCCTCGAGAAACTCGCTTCGGGATTCGATTGGTCCGAGGGCCCCGTCTGGATCAAAACCGGCCAGCCCCCCGTCACCAGCGGATCCCTCGCCGCTCCCTCCGGCGGATACCTCCTCTTCTCCGATGTCCCCAGCAATACCGTTTATCGATGGAGCGCGGCCGCCGGGGTGGATGTTTTTCTGAAACCCAGCGGCTACACCGGCAGCATCCCGCGCGCAGGTGAGCCCGGCTCCAACGGATTGACCGTCGATAGCATGGGGCGTCTCGTGCTTTGCGAACATGGCGACCGGCGCATTGGCCGCATCGAAAAAGATGGCAGGCACGTGACGGTCGCCGATCGGTTCATGGGCAAGCGATTCAACAGCCCCAACGATCTCGTCTTCAGATCCAACGGCGATCTTTACTTCACGGACCCTCCATACGGACTGGAAAAAAATGTGGACGACCCGAAAAAGGAAATCCCGTTTCAAGGGGTTTACCGGGTGAAAACCAACGGCGAGATCACAATGCTCACCGATCAGATCAGCCGTCCCAATGGAATCGCTTTTTCGCCCGATGAAAAAATCCTCTACGTCGCCTGCAGCGATCCGAAGGTCGCGGTGTGGATGGCGCACGATGTGAAGGAGGATGGCACACTCTCGAATGCGCGCGTTTTCTTCGACGCCACCTCGATGGTGAGTCCGGCGAACAAAGGTCTGCCGGACGGGATGAAGGTCGATGCGCAGGGGAACCTCTGGGCGACCGGTCCCGGCGGGGTGTTCATCCTGAGCCCGGACGGCAAACATCTCGGCACCATTCACACCGGTGAAGCCACCGCGAATTGCGCGTGGGCGGAGGATGGGTCCACACTTTACATCACCGCGGACATGTTCCTCTGCCGTTTGCGAACAAAGGTGAAAGGTGCGGGTTGGTGACTCGAATTAACACCTGGGTCCTTTCAGCCGGTCTTTGCTGCCTGGGCGTGCTGGCGTCATCGGCCGGGGACTGGCCGCGGTTCCTGGGGCCGCGCGCCGACAATACCTCGGGCGAAACCGGGTTGATGGAGGGTTGGAAGGCGGATGGCCCGCCGCTCGTTTGGGAGAGGGAAATCGGAACGGGTTACTCGGCGCCCAGCGTGCTCGGCGAATGGCTCGTGATTCACCATCGCATTGGCGCCGAGGAAATCGTCGAGGCGCTCTCCGCGGTGACTGGCAAATCGCGCTGGAAGTTTGCGTATCCGAGCCGGTTCACGGATCCATTCGGCTATAACAATGGCCCGCGCGCCACGCCGTTACTGACGAGCAATCGCTGTTACACCTTCGGCGCCGAGGGTAAATTGCTCTGCCTCGATCTGACCAACGGCAAGCCAGTCTGGCAGCGCGACACGGCAAAGGATTGGGAGGTGCCCGCCGCTTTTTTTGGCGTCGGCAGCACGCCCCTGCTCGAAGGAGACCGGCTCATCGTCATGCTCGGCGGGCAGCCGAACGCCGGCGTCATCGCCCTCGACGCCGCCACCGGCAAAACCCTTTGGTCTAATGTCGGCCGCACCAACTGGCAGGGGGTCGTCACAATCGGCTGGCGCAATGAAAAACCGTACCAATGGACCGGCGACGAAAAGCAGGCCAGCTACTCATCGCCTGTCGCCGCCACGTTCCACGGACGCCGTCATATTCTCTGCCTGATGCGGCAGGGCCTCGTCTCGCTCAACCCCACCAATGGCGGGATCTATTTCAGCCGATGGTTTCAATGTCAGGTGAATGATTCCGTGAACGCCATGTGTCCGGTCGTTCACGAGGATCGCATCCTGATTTCCTCGGCCTATTATCGCAGCGGCGCGGTGCTTCTCCGGGTCGGCCCCACCGGGCGGACATTCGACGAGGCCTGGCGCATTCCCGGCAGCCCGTTCGATCGTGACCCGGCAAGCGGCCAGTGGGCGCCCGCGGTGCTCGAGATTCACTGGAACACGCCCTTACTCCACGCAGGTCACTTGTACGCGTTCAGCGGACGAAACGAGCCGGACGCGAGTTTTCGGTGCGTCGAGTTCGAGACTGGAAAACTTTCGTGGACGCGGGACGAGCGGTGGCCGGGACATCCGCCGCCCGGGAGCAAGGCGCAACCGATGGTCTATGGACGCGGCTCGGCGATTCTTGCGGATGGAAAACTAATCGTGCTGGGCGAGGGAGGAAAACTCGGGATGTTCAAGCCCGATCCGCGCGAGCCAACCGAGATCTGCTCATTCCAGGTTCCGCTCCTGCATTATCCCTGCTGGGCCGCACCCGTGCTGTCGGACAAGCGGCTTTTCCTGAGGAGCGAGGATCGACTGGTTGCCTACAGCCTCGCACGTTGACGAGGGGGCGACTAGAGCGGCGGATTCTCGGGGACCGGCTTCTCTCCGCCCGGGCGATTTTGGGGCTGCCGATCGGGGAAGGGCCGCAGGCGTTGTCCATTTTGCCGGAACGGAACGGGCTGGCCGTCGGGCCCCAGGGGGCGCCGCCCGTCCGTGGGCGGCAGTGGCTCCAGTGGAGCCTGACCCCCTTCGCCCGTTTTCCCCATCATCTCCGAGCGCAACCCAAATCGTTTCTTCTGCACCTGTGCCCAGCGCTGATCCAATTCACGACGTTGCTCCGCCGTAAGCACCTGGTTGATGTCATGCCGCATCTTGATGAACAGGCCGGGCAGATCCGGCTCGATGATGCGCATGAGGTCCGCGATGTATTCCTGTCGTTCTCGTGCGATGCGAAAAACCTTGGCCCGCTGCTCCGGGCTGAGGTCGAGCTGGTTGACGGCGCGCTGGAACTGTTCCAGACGCGCCATCTGCCAACCCGAACCCGGCGGCGTCGCCGATTTCTCGGGAAATACATTGCGCACCAGCAAACCACCCGTCACCACGCCCGAGGCAAAAATCACCAGCGTGGCCAGCACCGCATAAATGACATGACGCGGTTTCACCAGGCGCTGTCGAGGTCATCCGAGGACGCCATGATCGTCTGCTCGATGCCTTCTGAAAAACTGGTCCCGTTGTCATCGCGCGTCGCCGGCGCCCAAACGCCTGCGCAAATCGCCACCAGCGTGCAGGCGGCCGCTCCCAGCCAAAGCGCCCGGCTCCAGGCCAGCCATATCGCAGGCTGCGGCGCCTCGCCCAGCCGCGCCATAATCCGCCGTTCGAATCGATAAGGAACCGCGTCCCCCGGCGGATTTCGCCGCGCCACGGCCAGCAGCCTTTTTTGCAACTCGGTTAAGTTCATCAGTCGGACAGGTCGACAGACGCAGGAATGCCGTCGCGGGTTACACCTGGTTTCACACGTATTTTTCCTTCGTGATTCGACGCAGACATTTGCGCATCTCCGATCGGGCCCGAAACGCGCGGACCTTGACGAGCGGCACGGACCACCCGGTCAATTCCGCGATTTCCTTCACCGATCGATCCTCGATCTCCAGCAGGGTTATTACCAGGCGCGCCGGCGGGGAGAGCATTTCCAGCAGGCGTCCCACCAGCTGGCGGGCGGCGTCCGCCTCGTCGCTCACCTGGTCGGGTGCCCGCACGAACCCTTCCAGCCAGTCGCTTTCCGGCTGGGTTAAATCGGTAAAACTGCTCTCCTTTTTGCGTTGATGTTCCCGAAGGAAATCGTAGCAGGTTCTCACCGCCATTCGCATCAGCCAATGTTCGAAGGGCGCCTCGCCGCGAAAACCCGGCAGCTTGTGAAATGCCTTGCTCCATACCTCCTGGACGATGTCCTCCACCTCACTCTCACGACGCGCATAGCGCCGCGCCGTGGCAAAAACCCGCGGCGAATATTTGACCACCAGCGGCTCGAAGCTGGCCATGTCGCCCCCGAGCACCGCCGCGATCAATTCGGCGTCGCTCTTGTCCACGATGACGGATGCTTCCATCAATCCCGTCTCCGCCATAGCAAAAGCACCGGACGAAAAGCAATGCCATCCGCCACCCGCCCGCATCCATCACCACTCACACCCGCCCATTCGCAGTGTTCCAGCGCCCCATGTCAAAGGTCCGAAAGAGAACAGCTCCGAGCCTGCCACCCAGTGCGCGGCACGCATCCTGGGCTCGCAGGAACGCCGGTACCAGAACGACATGCTCATCGCGCGGCAGTCGGCTACTTGACGTCGCTCGGTTTCACGGGTCTTGCAGGAGGTTCCCCGGGTGTTTTCTGGATTTCACCCGGAGGCCTGGGAACCGGCAGGCCGGTCCCGCCGGTGTTACCGCCGGATTCCAGCCGTTTGAGCATCTCCTGAAGACGCTCAAGCCGCCGCGTTTCATTCTCGTTCAACGTCCCTTCGGATTTTTTCTTGGTCAGTTCGGCGATCTGTTCCTGGGTGCGTTTGCTGAATTCCTTTCGGCGCACCTCGCGTTCCTCCGCGGGAATCCCAGTCGGTCCCGGCGGAACCAACGGATTCTTTTCACGCCATTCACGCAGTTTCGTTTCACGTTCGGCCGGCGGAAGGTCCTTCACGCTCTCCCGATATTTCCGGAACTCGGCCTGTCGTTTCAGCATCTCTTCGTTCGTGGCTCCGGATGGCCCGGCTTTCTCCCGAAGCTCCTTGATCCTGGCCTGCCGCTCTTCGACGGTCAGCCCCTTGAATTTTTCCTTCAATTCCTCCCGGGAAGGCCTCCCCGGCGGAGGAGCGGGATCGTCCGCCCCCCGCGCCGTCGCAATCAGGGTGAACATCAGGAGGGTTGCCGGGCAGTGGAGGAGTTGGATGACTTTCATAATTAAAATGTTCGCAGGAGCCGTTGCTGGATGACCGCCGTGGCCGCCTCTCAACAGACGCACCCTTGAGATGGAAGGTTACACGCCATGACCGCGGGCGGCGAGGCAATCCCAATGGCGAGCTCGCTGGCCTGCGTCAACTTTTGGTGATGCCCAATGTTGATTCAAAAGCGGCGGTGAATTTCGAGAGGAGATCGCCAATCTTCGGCGGCTGTTCCGCCAGCGTGTTGGCCATGCGCTCGGCCGAGGCAGGGTTGAACCGGATTAATTCAGCCGCCGCCACCACGAGCGAGAGGCTGTTATTGACATCGTGACGCATCGTTGCCAGCCGCTTGGTCAACTCTTCAATCTGTTGCTGGGTCAGTGTCACCGTGCCTGCCGAAGTGGACATGCAACAAAGGTGAAGCGACCCCCATCCGTTTGCAAGTCGTTTGCTGACGCCGCCTCTTCAATTGCGCTCCGATCGGTCACCTGCTACAACCCGGCCATGTCTGCCGCACTCCAGATAGGATTTCTTGGCGCTGGTAAAATGGCCACCGCTCTTGCCCGGGGATTCATTCACGCCGGACTCGTTTCGACGGCGGACCTGATCGGGAGCGATCCCGACGGGTTGGCGCGCACCGCTTTTTCCCGCGAGACAGGCGCCACCTCCTCCGCCAGCAACGTCGACGTCATTCGCCGCGCCACTGTCATCGTGTTGGCGGTCAAGCCCGGGCAGGTCGATGGTGTGCTCGGCGAGATCAATTCCGCTTGGACGCCCGCACATCTGCTCGTTTCAATCGCTGCGGGGGTAACCCTGACGCGTCTTGAAAGCGCATTGCCAGGCAAGGCTCGCGTGGTTCGCGTCATGCCCAATGCCCCGGCCTTTGTCGGCAAATCCGCCTCGGCGTATTCCCCGGGAACCACCTGCCAGCCCCAGGATGCCGAGCTGACGCAACGGCTGTTTTCATCGGTGGGCCTCGCGTTTGCCCTCAGGGAATCCCTGCTGGATGCGGTCACCGGATTGAGCGGGAGCGGCCCGGCGTATGCCTTTCTGATGATCGAGGCGTTGAGCGATGGCGGAGTGGCCGCAGGTTTGCCTCGAGATGTGGCCACGTGTCTGGCCGCTCAAACCCTCCTCGGCAGCGCCACGCTTCTTCTGGAAACCGGCCTTCACCCCGGCGCATTGAAGGACATGGTGACCAGCCCCGGTGGCACCACAATCGAAGGATTACGCAAACTCGAGGAGGCTGGCGTTCGGGGCGCACTCATCAATGCCGTCGTTGCCGCCGCTGAAAAATCCAAGATGCTGGGCCAGGGCTGATCCGACTTTATGAGCCTTCCTTCGCCCAGCGCCTACCAGGCCCGAATTCTTTGGCTCGCCCTTACAGGCCTGGCCCTCGCGCTCATTCTGGCGCTTATCGTCGGATTTGTCTGGGGCCTCGGACAGGTGCTGGATCTTCTCTCGCCCGTGCTCTGGCCTCTCGCCGTCGCCGGCGTGCTAGCCTACCTGCTCGATCCCGTCGTCGATTTTTTCGAGCGGAAAGGCGTTCCGAGAACGCGCTCGATTTTGTTGGTGTTCGTCATCGCCATCGGAATGTTTCTCGCCATGCTTTGCAGCATCCTCCCGCAGGCGATTAGCGAGTCCCGCGACCTGGCCACGCGGATTCCGGATTATGCCGAGAAAGTTTGGCATCGCGCGGATGCCTGGGTGAAAAATCCGCCCGACTTCGTCCGGCGCTATCTTAAGTTTGCCGCGCGCGACAAAACCGGCTCCCCTGGCGTGGAGGTTCCCGTCACTTCTGGCGAAGCTCCCGCAACGCCCGCGATCACGGCGTCCACCAACGCCCCGGCCATCGAGGGCACTCGAGGAACCAATGGCGCCCCGGCCTGGTCCGATCTCTTCGGCAAAATGGACAAGGGCGCCGTCGCCTCGTGGGCCGCCAAGTCCGCGGGCGTCGCCAGTTCGTGGGTCTTCGGACAGGTCGCGCGCGTCGCTTCGTTCTTCGGCTTGCTGGCGGGCCTGGCGCTGGTGCCTGTCTACGCCTTTTATTTTCTGCTCGAAAAAAAGGGAATCGAAAAGAGATGGACCGATTATTTGCCCCTGTCCAACTCCAGCCTGAAGGATGAATTGGTGTTCGTGCTCCGGTCCATCAACGATTGTCTCATCGCGTTCTTCCGAAGCCAGGTCCTCGTCGCCATTTGTGACGGTGTCCTGTACACGATTGGTTTTCTTATCGTCGGCCTGCCCTACGCCGTCCTCCTCGGCGTCATGGCCACGGTGCTCACCATGATCCCGTTCCTGGGCGCCATGGCCACCTGCACCACGGCTCTCGTCATCGCCTTCGCGCAGGGCGATTGGAAACATCCGCTCGGTGTGCTCGGCGTCTTTGCCGTCGTTCAGACATTGGAAGGTTTCGTCATCCAGCCAAAAATCATGGGCGACCGCATTGGCCTTCATCCCCTCACCGTGATCGTCGCGTTGATGGTCGGCACAACTCTGCTCGGCGGCATCCTCGGCGGCCTGCTGGCCATACCACTGACCGCCGCCGGACGGGTGTTGATGTTTCGTTACGTCTGGAAACGGCGTGATGGGAAGCCCGCTGAAATTCCAGGCGCGGCGCGCAGTTGATCGCGTGGCCACCGAGGCAAGGTTCGACAATTAGTTCAAATAGTAGGGACTGACCCCTTGGGGTTAATCGCCGGCGAATTTCCATTGGGGGCGTGCGTCGCGACGGAGCGGGGTCTGGGTCAGGGCGGCGCGGATGAACTCAATCGGGATGGGACCCTGGGCGAGAATGGCATCATTGAATTCGCGGTCCTTCAGCTTTCCCGCCTCGACCAACTCGCGGCGCAACGCGCGCAATTGGAGACCGCCGATCATGTAGCCGCACTGATACAGCGGCGAATAACCGCCCGTGATGAACCGGCGCACTTCGCTGGTCGCGCCCAGTTTCTCGTGACCCACCCGCTCCACGATGAAGTTCACCATCTCCGCCGGTGTCATTTTGCCCAGATGAAATTTCAAGCTCACGATGATGCGGGCGCAGCGGTGCATCCGCCAGAACAGCATCCCGATCCGATCCTCAGGCGACTTCGAATAGTTCAATTCCCATAACATCAACTCCCAATAGAGCGACCAGCCTTCCACCAGGAACGGGGTCGAAAACGCCGAACGATACGCCCGGTGGCGCGCCGCCTGGAATCCCTGGAGATGATGACCGGGGATCAATTCGTGCGGCACCACGATGTGCATGAAATGACGGTTGTTGCCGCGCATCGACATCAGTTTGTCCTCGTGTTTCATCTCGTCCTTGGCATAAGCGACCAGCATGTTCGGACCGCTGTATGCCGCATAGGGCATGGTCTTTTGGGCGTCCGGCTGGAGCATCGTCATGCGCCAGATTTCCTCCGCCAGGGGCGGGATCGTGACCAGTTCATGATCCTTCAGGAATTGAATCGATTTTCGCGCCTCCTCGAGCACCACGGAATCCTGCTGGCCCGGGGGCACATAATCGCCCTTCACCTTCGCCAGCGCCGCCTTCCAATCCAACCCCATCTCCTGGGCCGCCTCTTTCATCCGCGCTTCACACCACGCGAACTCCTTTTCACCAATCGCAATCAGTTGCTCGGCGGAGTAGGGGAGCATCTCCGCCGCGATGTCGTCCTCGAGCGCGGTGGCGCCGATCGGATCACCAATCAACGGCTCTTCGTCGCCACCCTTCAGACCCGCGATTTCTTCACGAAGCCACTTCGCATAATCATCAAGCGCCGTCAGGGCCGTCTCGTCCGGCTTTTTCATCCACCACGAAAATTCGGGGACAAAACCATCGTAAAAGCCGGCCCAACCCTTGAGGGTTCCCCGCAAGTCCGAAACTGCGGACGCCGTGCGTCGAGCCAGGGATGGGGAAATCTTAAGCGCCGGCTCGGGAGCCGGTTTCGGATCCTCCCTTCCCGGTGAGTCATCCTTTGCCCCCGTGCTGTCCGTCGCGGGCTTTTCCCGGGCCTCTTTTTTTGTGGAATCCTTTTTTTCCTTCTCGATTCGCTTGCGGACCTTCTTCACTTGATCGGGAATGGCGGAAATCAGCCCCGCCGCTTTCTGAACGTCGAGCGGTTCCATCCGCCACCGCGCCTGTTCGAGCTCCTGGATGATTTTTCGCGACGGCAACAGCTCATCCATTTCGGCGATTCGCCGTCGCTCGAGATCGAGGCGCGCGGATTCGGACGTCAGTTTGTTCCGGAGGAGCAGCCAGTCAATGCGGCCCTGCGAATCCAGTTTGTCGAAATCAATCGCGTCCAGGCGGGTGTGCCATTCGTGAGTCACCCTCTCGAGGCGCTCCAGTCGCGCATCCGACCATGGCAATTCATAAAACCGGCTCACGCTCCCAAAATCGATCCCGTAGAGCCGAATAAATTCCGGCATGTCGATTGTCCCGCGTCCCGATGGGGCCTTTGCCGGCGCCGGCGCGGCCGGCAGCGCGGCGATGGAGGCGGTCGCCAGCAGGAAATAAAAAATGCCGCGCAGCAGGGAAGCATGAGCAGTGGTCACGGTCGGAGATGATAGAAGTTTCACGTGTCGAACGCAAAATGTTCGTCGCCTAACGTGCCTCGGGTTTGTGGTAGGGCTTGCCGGCCCGGTATAATTCGAGCAGTTGACGGTTTCGTTCGACCACCGACGCATCGCCCGCGCTGCTGGCCACGGCGATGGCTTCGGATGCGGCGTGAATGGCATCGTCGAAGCGGCCTGCCTCGGCGAATGCCGCCGCGAGTGTCCCGATAAAAATCGCTTGGCGATGCTCGGTCAGCTGGCAGGCACGCTCTGCGTGCCGGACTGCCTCGGCGCCATTGCGCGCGGCGGGATCGGCGCTTGTGGCGAGGAGCCATGCGAAGTTGTTCAGCAACTCCGGGCGATCGGGCTGGGCGGCGATCAGATCGCGGTAGGATTGGACCGCCTCGACAGCCCGCCCGGCGACCTCCTGCATCCCCGCCAGTTGTATGCGCGGCAGCAGGTCCGCGGGGAACAATTTGGCGTAGGTTGTCAGCATCGCAATCCCCATGGCAGTGTCGACCCGCCCTGCGATGTCGTAGGCCGAATTAAGAAAGAGAGCAGGGGCGCCGGGCCGAGTGCGGATCGCCTCTTCAAAATGTTTCGCGGCTTCCTCCGGCTTCTTCTCGATCAGGCTGATCAGTCCCAATTGAATCCTCGCCTCCACAAACTGTGGCAAAAGACGGACGGCTTCGGCGGCATGGTGTCGAGCGAGGTCCAGTTGCCGGGCTTCCGTAAGAGCCACGGCCAGGTCCGCGTGGGCAATGAAATTGCGGCTGTCGACGGCCAGCGCGCGTTCCCACAAGGTGATGCTGTTCCGCCAATGACCCGTTTGCCGCACGGTGGTGATCGAAAGGGCAATCAGGATCGCGGCGACGGCGCACATTGCCACAACAGGTTTGCCTCTATGATGTGCGAATCGTTCGGCCGCCTCCCACACGATCAGGATCAGCAGTCCGATGAGTGGAACGTAAATGAATCGATCGGCCATCGCCTGGATGCCCGCCTGGCGCAGGCCGATGGTCGGCACCATCACGCCCACGAACCAGAGCCAGCCCACGAGCAGATGGGGACGCTCGCGAACCCCGCGGATCGCCAGGAAGGTGACCACGGCAAAAATGAGCGCGGACACCCATACCATCCATGCCGGCCACATGCCGGGGTGCAGATAGAGAACGGTCAACTTCGACGGCCAAAGCGTGTTGTCGACATAGCG
>JBEEGQ010000336.1:0-3906 GCA_041166945.1 Verrucomicrobiota bacterium | reverse complement strand
GCCGCGAGCTGCGGCCGCCGCCGAGAAGTGTCGCCAACACGTCGAGGGCGGGAACATCGGGATCCCGCAACGCCGGGATGTGCCAGCTGAAATGGAAGTGGCCGAGTTCGATGGGCGCCTCTTCCATCACTTCCCGCGCTGCAATCTGGCGCGGTTCCTCAGGCAGCACGAGCGGCGGCATGGCCCGGGCGCGGGCCTGGGCGAAGGCCGCCGTGATTTGCGCCTCCACTTCATCCATCTGGATATCGCCGACCACCGTGAAGAAGACGTTGTTGGGCGCGTATTTTTCGCGGTAATAACTGAAGATATCCTCCCGCTTCAGTTCGTTGAAAATATCCGGGTAGCCGATGATCGTGCAGCGATAGGGGCTGCGGGTGTAGGCGGTTTCAAAAAGACGCCGGGCGCTCCGCTGGCCGGGGTCATCTTGGTTCATGTCCATCTCGCGCCGGATGACATCCATTTCCTTCGCCAGTTCCGCCTCGGGCAGGGCGGCGTGCTGCATGATGTCACAGAGAATATCGATGGCGGTGCGGGCGCCGGTATTGGGAACGTTGATCCAATATACCGTGCGATCGAACGACGTGTAGGCGTTCATGTAACCGCCGGCTTCCTGCACCTCCTGATCGATCCGGCTGGCGGGACGCGTGGCAGTGCCCTTAAACAGCATGTGCTCCAGGCAATGGGAAAGCCCCGCTCCCAGCCAGCGGCCTTCATCGATGCTCCCCGCCTTGCACCAGGCCTGCGCGGAAACCACCGGCGCGCTGTGGTCCTCCCGAAGGATCAACGTCAGGCCATTCGGCAGTGTCGTGACGCGCACACCCGGCGGAATCGAAGGAATGGGAGCAGATTTCTTTGAGCCACGCGCTCGGGCGGGACGGGCGTTGCGGCGGGCGGTCATAGTGGCGTACACGCTGGAGTCAACACGCGTGTGACGTCACGATCGGGGTTCCGTCTCGCGCGGCGGGCGTTTCGCAGCTGGAAGAAACGGTTTGCGAAAGGCTTCCTCGAAATCGTATCCGGGCTTGAAATCCTCCCGGCTGTCCTTGTCGGTTTTCTTGAAGGACTTGATCTCGATCATGTTGAAAACGATCTCGCCGAAATCGGCACAGCGATTCAGCCCCCATTCCTGGAGCACAGTCAGTGTCATGGGCCCAAATTGGCCCAGCGCATGCACCCGGATGCCTTCCAACAGTTCGGTGCCGCTCACATGGCGTTCCTCGTCCGTGTCACTGCGGCTTCCTTCGCGCGAACTTTTCGCGACGGTTTTCTGCGTATGATCCAGCGCTTCGCGCACGAATCGATACGCGTCGCGATGATACCGGCGGTCCTTCCGCAGGATTTCATCGAGGGCCTCTTCAAAATTTGCGGTATGCATGATTCAGGGAATTGTCGGGACAGCGGCAGGGCCCGGATGCGCCGTGCGCCAGGCTCGCACCGCCCACCCCGTGAGCAACAGGAGCAGGACGACGCACAGGAAAAGCTGTTGTTGCTTGGTCAGCTTGAACATCGCGCCATATGCAGCCGTTTCGATAGTGAAATCCTGCCACTAATTCGTCCTGCGGGACAATCACAAATTTCCTGCCAGCCTGCCCGCCCCCGGAGTGCGGGCGTCTCGGCCGCAGCAAGCACCCTAATTTTCCAGTGTGCCGAAAGGTTCGAATGCAGAGCCAAATCCGACGGTGACGCATTTTAATGAAGACGATGGCTCTGCAGAATAGCCGAATTACCTCCCAACCGTTCTGAAAACTGGCATCGGACGGGCGCTGCCGGTTAACAACCGGCGAAACAGCCGACTGCCAGTCGGCGCTACGGTCGCACCGCGCAGCGCGCTTGCGGGAACGAGCCGATCAAGCGAGTATAGCCAATCACCGCTCATGTCCAGACTCGTCATTCTTGTCGCGTTGGCTCGATGCCTTTTCCCTGGCATCGCCAGTGGCGCCATTTCGGTCGGCATCACCGGGTCGGCCACCTTGACCTTCGACACGCCTCCCGCCGCCGCTGAATGGTCGACGTACTCATCGGGGGGCGACTCCTCGACGGTCACCACTGCCTCTCAACTCGACGCCGGCATCCAGGCGCTGTCGGCCGCCAGCATCACCAATCCGCTTCCTGTCTCCCCGTTGTATCCGCCATCGGAGGCGGCGTTCGCCCGCTGGAATTCGAACCGGCAACTTTTGCAGACACGCCCGACCGCCAACGCCTTCACCGTTTTGATGGCGACGTTGAAAAACGATTCCGGACGCAACCAGCCGATATTGACTTTTGTGTATGATCGCGGCGCCGTCACCGAATCGTTGACTGGCCCGGAGCCCGTGCGAGGCCAGCGGGTTTATTACAGCATCACAGGTGCCCCGGGCACCTGGCAGGTGATCCCCGAACTCTCCATCGATTCACCCGGAGTGGCCGTCGTCGCCTTGAATCTCATGAACTGGCAGGCGGGCAAAAATCTGTATCTCCTCTGGGCGGACGATAATTCCAGCACCGACACCGATGGCGCGTCCACAATCGATAATTTTTCCGTTCGCACTGTCACAGTGGATGGACCGGTGCTTGAAATTGTCGGCCCTGCCCCCGGCGCCGTTTTCTATCAGGGAAGCACGATCCCGCTCACGGCCTACGCGCGGTTTTTCGGGACGATGACCAACTGCGCTTTTTTTGCGGATGGCGCGCCGGTCGCGGTGGACACAGCCCCCCGGTTCGGCACGACCGGCATTGGAGCGTATCTGGCCGGCGCCATCGGAACTCCGCGGCTCACCGCGATCGGCAAAAACAGCTCGGGCAACTCGATCACCTCGGCAGTCGTCCAGATCAGCGTCCAGCAACAGGTGGCTCCCCGTTTGAACATCGCGCTGGTGAACGGCGAGATCACAGAATTGTCATGGCCCCTTTCGTCTTCGGGCTACGTTTTGGAATCGACTCCGGCGCTCGGTTCGTCGGCCTGGGAAACCGTGGACGAACCGGACAATCAATTCGGAGGCTTTCATCGCATCTACGTCAATGTGACTCATTCCTGGACATTTTTTCGGCTGCGGAAGCCGTGACCGGGGAGGCACGGATGCCTTGGATCGGGCATTATCGCGCAGGTTTGCATTGAATTCCCCGCGGTTTCGGGATATGAATTCAGCTGTTCCGTTTCATCGGGAGGTGCTCCTGGGGGCTGCTCCGCTGTACTGATGGCCTGAACAAAAGACCATGTCGTATTTGAGTCTCTTGCGCTGTTGTTCCGCGTTGTTGGCGATAATCGGATTCTGGGGAGTCAATTCCCGAGCTGAAGATCTGGTCCCGATGGCCGGCCCTCCGCCGTCGGCCGTCGCCGCCCTGTCCAACCTTCCGCATCTGCCGCTCCGTTTCGAGGCCAATGGCGGCCAGACGGATCCTCAGGCACGCTTTCTGGCCCGTGGCCGTGGCTTCACCATTTATCTCGCCCCCGGTGAAGCGATCCTCGCGTTGAGCGAAATCGACCCCACCGCCGCCGAGCCTGTCAAAGGCAATGCCCGCGGGCGCGCCAAACGCCCGGGGATGGGTCCAAAAAGAATAATCCAAAACAATTTGCGCCTCTCTCTGCCCGGCGCCAACGTCGATGCCGAAATCACCGGGGCGGGCTCCTTGGGCGGGCCTGCCAGTTATTTTATTGGCAACGATTCGGGCAGGTGGGCCGCCAGCGTCCCAGTATTTGAGCGGGTTCGGTATCGTGAAATTTACCCCGGCATCGACCTGGTCTTTTATGGCGATCACGGGCAGCTCGAATACGATTTCAACATCCGTCCCGGCGCGAACCCGGGATCCATCCAGCTCCAATTCACCGGCGCCGACAACCTGGCGCTCACCGATTCGGGCGAGTTGATCATCAGCATCGGCGGAGGACATTTGCGCTGGAAGGCGCCGGTGGCGTTCCAGGAAACCGAG
>JBEEGQ010000335.1:0-4443 GCA_041166945.1 Verrucomicrobiota bacterium | reverse complement strand
ACGAGTCTTGACCAAATGTGGTTTTCGACGAGTCGGAGAGATTGTTGACCCGAACGACGGCTTGGTATGGAGATGGGAGACACCATGAATCGCCTTAACCATGCGCTGCAGCCCGGCCATCGCGCTCTGGTTGCAATCCACACGTCCCGCGGGCCTGGTCGCTGAGCTTTTGTCGTTTGCCCGCTTTGGACACCTTGAACACATCAACGTCAACAAAAGGAACAGCATGAAAAAGCAGATTGGAGTAGTCACACTCGCCGCGCTTCTCTGTGGCGGCGTTCAAATGCAAGCCGCAGATGATTCGACCCGTCCAACAATTAAGCCCGTGGAACGCGCGGTCGCGGCACTCCGGGCCGAAGAGACCAAATTCGAGGCGGGAAAGTCCACTCTGTTCAATGTGTGCCAAGTCGCAAAAGACTTGCGCGCTGTGGAACTTCAAGCGAGCGTCAACACGGCGGAACGCATCGCCGCTCATAAGCGCCACATTGCGCTGGTTCGAGATTTGAAAGAGCAGACGGACAAGAGAACGGAAAAGGGTGTAGTTTCCTCGCTCGATGGGAAACTTGTTTCGCAAGAACTCCAAGAAGCCGAAGCGGAACTGCAACGCGCCCAAGAGAAAAAGTGATCAGGCGGCCTAACTGATGCGCTGCCATCTAACCCGGCGGGAGCGTCGCGGTTGCAATCGTTGCCTCCCGTGCGCCGGGTCGCTGAGCTTTTTGTCGTTGGGCCGCTTCACGCGCATGAAACACATTGGAATGGTCGTTTTGGCGATGGCGTGCGGTCTCGCGCTGCTCGTGACTTCGTGTTCATCTCATGAGGTAACGATGCCGAAGTTTAGGAAGCTGCCACCGTTCAAAGGTCGAGTGATGAAAGTCGAACAGATACCCTATGCGGATGGATACCACCTTCATAGTGCTTCAGGCCCGGATTTTCGGGTAGCGGTGATGCGGTCGGATGGTTCCACCGTCATCATCAAAAGAATTCACACGCAGGTTACCGGAGATCGTCTCAAGAATCTGGCAAGCAAGAGTAGCTGCGATCTGCCCGACGAAATTACTGCGTGCGAGGATCGAATCGGAAAGGAAAGTTACTAAGTGGTGCCGCCTGACCGGAGCCAAACGTCGCGCTTGAAATCAGTGGTCGCGTCCAAGCTGCGCAAGCTCAGATAGTAGCCGCCGGTATTCTCAGAGCCTCCAGGCCTTCGTTCCATCCTATCGCCAATCGCCTATGCGCTATTGGCTATCGACTATTCTTTGTATCCCCACCCGTACCCATGAAACTCAAATCCTTCCAAAAACAAGACCTCGCTCGCCTCGCCCTGCACGACGGCGGAATCCTCGGCTGGGACAAAGGCCTGGGGAAAACCCTCGGCATGCTCCTGTGGTCCCTGCTCAAAGCCGGTCGCCATCCCGGTACCGTCCAACCCCTGCATCCATGTCTGCTCGTCGCCCCGGGCGACGTCCACGACGCAGTGGTCAACGAGGCCCGCGACAAACTCGGCATCCCCATCACCCCGTTGGATTCACAGGACACCTTCCTCCGTCTGTCCACCATCAACCCAGAGATGGGCGCGCGCGAGTTGCCCAGTGGCTTTTACCTCAGCAGCTACACCCAGCTGGCGACCAACAAAATCGCCGACTTCCCCGAGTTCGCCAATCACAGCGACGAGGCGATGATGGTCCTCCTGCATCAAACCGGCGCCGATGTGGCCGCATTCCACGCCGAGCGCGGCACGATTTACGCAAAACAATATGCCGCCTTGGAATCCAATCCCGGGATGTCCAGTCGCGCACTGCAGCGTCAGTACAGCCTGCTCATGACCGGCGCCCAGCGGAACGGCCAGCAATGGCGCGAAATCGAAATCGAAAACGCATTCTCCATCCTCATCAATTTCCACGGTGAAGTAGGCGACGATTTCTACGAAAGGCTGCCCGCGCCAAAACGCGAATTCGTGCGCCATTGTCACCTCGTCCGCAAGCACGCCGAGTTCCAGTCCGGCATGGGCGAAGTGCGCCCGCTCCCTCCCTGGGACCCGCGCGCAGAAGCAAACGAAGGGAACGAAATCGATTCTTCCCATACATCCCATTCACTCCCATCTGTAAAATGCATCTACTCTCCCAGCTTGGCCGACCTCTGCCGTCACACCTTCACTGCGATCGCCATCGATGAAGCCACCAAGATCAAAGGCGAGACCACGCTCATTGGCGCCGGCATCCGCCAGTTGTCACCCTGCTTCCGGCTCGTCCTGACCGGCACCCCGATCAAGAACCGCATCCCCGACATCTTCCGCCTGGCCCACTGGGCCACCGGTGGCCACGCCGACGCCACCGCCCGCTGGCCTTATGCCTCCGACAGCAGCGAACGCGAAGCCTTCGCCTCCGAATTCCTCGTGAGCGAACGCAACGTGACCAAGGAAGAATCGTCCGACTCGAACAGGCGCTACAAAAAGCTGACTCCCCAGGTCTGCAACATCCATCGCCTGTGGAAATTACTGGGCCCGATCGTCTTGCGCCGGTTGAAGAAAGATTGCGGCGAGGACCTGGTGCCCAAGCATCGTCACGTGATCCGCGTTCCGATGGGCAGCGAACAGGCCCGGGTATATCGCCATCATCTCGAGGGCGAGTATCTCGACTGCAACGCCAAGCCCGCCATGGGCGCCCAGTTGCAGGCCCTGCGCGTCGCCGCTGCCGCTCCGCATTCCGACCTCCTGAAATACACGCCGCAACCCAAGAGCGCCCCGCCATTGCCATCGCGGTCCGCCACGTCGTGGATTCCCAAATATGCAACCGCGTTGACCCTTGTGGAGCAAGTGCTGGCCCGCCGCGAACAGATCGTCATCTTCTCAGCGCTCCTCGAACCACTCGAGACCCTCAGCCGCCGTCTGACCGAGGCCGGCGTGCCCCACCTGGTCGCCCACGGCGGATCAAGTCCCACCAAGCGCCGCAAACTTAGCGCCCAATTCAAACTGGGACCTGCGGCGGGCAATCCGTGGGGTCACTCCTGCATCCCAGTCCTGCTCGCCAGCGGCGAATGCATGGCCGAAGCGCACAGCTGGCACCTGTGCAACAACGTGGCGCTGCTCGCCTACAGCTGGGCCTACGACAAACTGAGCCAGGCGATCGACCGCTGCCACCGTCTCAACTCGGTCAAGGCCCTGAACTACCATGCGATCGTGTGCGACGGCAGCGTGGACCGTAAGCTCGAACAGAATCTGCAGGAGAAAGGCGATGCCTCGGACCTCGTGTTGGATGGACACCTGTTGGGCGAGAACCCTGAAGAGCTGAACATGGCCGACCTCCTGGCCGTCGCCGCAAGGGAGTTCAATGCCGAGAGTAAAACCGTGGATGAATCCGTCCTCGAAGCCGAGTGGCCCTTCCTTCGTGAACGGCTGAAGCACGCAGCCGACCAATGGTTTCACCAAACGAAGGCGCCCATTCCTACGAACCTACACCGGTGGTTGCATCGCACTCGCCTCACAGCCGTTGCGTAACGGCACGTCGGGAGCACCGGTCGACGCGTTCGAACGTAGTTTGCTTTGGGACGGGAAGTTCGCCGCGCTGGCCCGCATCAAATACGAGGGTTTTTTGCTTGCGCGCAATTCCCGGCGCCAGCGGGGCCGCAGCTCGGAAATGGTTGGCGCCGATAGTCTGGGCCTTCGGGCCTTTCTGGGCATCGGACCGACTGAGGCCACACCGGTGGATGCGTCGATGACCATCATCCGCAAGCGACTGTCGGAGTCGGTTTTTGACAGGATGTTCGTGTTTGTGCTGAGCCTGCTGGAGAAGGCGGGACTGGTGCGGGGCAAGAGCGTGGCCATCGACGCCACCACGCTAGAAGCCAACGCGGCGACGAAAAGCATCGTGCGCAAGGAAACCGCTGAGGATTGGAAGCAGTACCTGCAGGGCCTGGCTAAAGCCGAAGGCATAGAGAACCCGACGGAGGACCTGCGCCGGCTGGATCGGAGTCGGGAAAACAAGAAAATATAACCAGGCTTCTGGCTCTAAAGTGCTCTTCATGAATTATCCTCGATTAAATAGGAGCCCTAGTTTTTGCACTTGTTATTTTGATATTGATCAGCACTATCGACTCACTCCAAGTGTTGCCTATGAAACTTTTTTCTTGCGTCCTCGGCGCTACAATGGTCTTCGCCTGCCCAAAAAATGTCTCTGCTGATACCGTGCTAATTACGAGCGATACGACTGTCGCGGCATCCGACATGGCTTCGATCGAGGGAAAAGATATTATCGTCGCAAGCAGCGCAACCCTCACGGTCGATGGAGTACACCAGATCGCCTCGCTTAGCATTTTAGGAACCGTCACTCACACCGCCCGACAAACTAATGGTGTGTCATTGACCATTTCTGGGCCGCTAGTCGTGCTAACGACAGGTAAGCTAGATGTGACCGGCAAAGGATGCCTCGCTGGGGGCTCCCGAGGAGAAAC
>JBEEGQ010000334.1:0-8623 GCA_041166945.1 Verrucomicrobiota bacterium | reverse complement strand
TCCGTACTGGCCACAGCACCAGATCCCCAACAAAAACCGGCCCTCCTCTTCACAGACCGCCCACTCTAAAATCCTCCTGTTTTGTTAACTACAAAGAATTCCTGTTTTGAAAACTACGCGACACCGGGGGAAAAAAGGCTTGACCAGGCCGCAGTTTTTACTAGCATGAACAACTGACTTTAATTGTCACCCGCATCCTAAAGAAGATGCAGCACAAGAAAAATGTGTGCTCTTCCATCTGTTGGTGACCCACACAAAGTTATGGAGAAACCAACATCAAGCCTATGGACGCACCATCCCAACAATACCCATACAAGGAACTCGGTGCCCGCAAAGCGCCCGACAAGCATGAAGTCCGCATCTTCGTCCGATCAGCGGTGCATGAGGGAGGTTCAAGGGAGATGCCGGCACCGGCAGAAAAGTTCGCACGCCGTTTCTCGGCGACTGTGACACATTACCCGGCGCAATCGGAGCTCCCGAACTGGCTGCGGGCCATGGTCGAGAAGAAGGCATCGGCCGATGAGTTGACCAAGACACTGCACGACCGTTTGCAACGCGCGCCGAGTGAAGAAAACCAGGAACTCGCACTGATCCTGGCGAACGAGATCGCACGAATGGAGGGCGGATCGGAGGCGCTGGCCAAATATGCGACGACACAGTTGCTCGCCCGGCTCGCCGGGAAAGGAGGAGGGTAACAATGAGCCTTTCATTTCTCGCCACTGGTTACGAGCACATCAACCGGGGTGGGTTGCAGCGGCTCTTCGGCGTCGGCAAATCGGCACGATACAATCACATCAATGAGGCGATGCTCGGCTCACTCTCGTTCGATGCAATCCTGAGCTCGCTCCAGGTTAGCGCTTCCAGCGACACCACGGCAAACGTCGTTCTTTTCTCGAACACTGCCCTGGATTTTTTCGACGTTGGCAACTTCGCCGGAGATTTCCGACAAGTGGTCGCGGCCAAGGGCGGTGCGGCGAATTTCGTGAACATTACCGATTTCGGCTTCAACGACCGTACCCGGAGCCTACTGCTCGTGAACACCGGGCGCGGACTCGAGTTCCGGGTCAGTTTTCGCGACAAGTTTCTGGACACCTGGAACGAGACTCTGGACGCCGAGTTGGGATCGGATGCGTCGCGCAAAGGCGACCCTTTGATGACCTGGGCGGCGTTTCCCGAGGGCGTCTCGTATCTCAGCGACGGCCAGATCTACCTCCAAATCACCCAAGCGCTGAACATCAACATTGACTGGTGGCCGGATTACGACGCCAGCATCACGTACCACCTCTACTTGTATCTGGATGGCGCCAACAAACTTCAGGGCTATTGCCAGCGATGGTCGGCCTGGGTGGAAAGCGGTATCAAGAGCGGCGGTATCTTGGATCGGCTTTGGCCCAAAGTTGTGGCGGGAACCACAACCATCAACAACAAGCTACGGGAGAATTTCGCCTCTCTGCCGTCGTTTAAAGATTTTTACTATCTCCCCGGCCGGCAGATTGGAGCGATCTCAGGCGTCGGCTCCGGAACCACTTGGGATGATGTGACGCTGGTGTTCGAGCTCTGATCCCTGCAACGAGAGATCCGCGCGGCAAAATTCGGGAACATCACTCGTGCATAGATCGACGGGTCGCGCACCCCTGCGACCAGATCGAGCACCCCAACGCGCAACTTACGCATCAGGCCTCCGTCCTTGCACGTTCGGCCCCAAGAGTGCCGATCCCCACGCTTCGAGGCCGCCCACATCAAGTTCTGGTAGGTCGTTCGCTGCATCCCGGCGAATCGCCACAAACATGCTCTCTTCGTAACCGAGCACAACAAAATCATTCTCGATCAGGTAGATCACTCGATCCAGATCGATGGCGAACCGGCATTGCGCGCAGTCTACCGAGTGGCGGGCGTAACGCAGCAGGTCCGAAGCACTCCAGTGGCGGCGCATCGTCTGGCTGAGCGGGTAAGTCGACATCGCCGCGCTAAAATGAGTGTAATGTTGAAAAGATTCCGCGCACCATCGATAGATCCGATTCTTTACTCGGTGTCCGATACTCCACGCGGTCGGGTACAGCGTCTCCGTCCGAAAATTGTTCCCGATGTTTTCATGACAGCAGGCCCGTCCTACCACCGCGGTGGCCCCGGAAGAAACCGCTAGCCGCAGCGCGGCATCGGTCAAGGATCCGCATCCCCCGAAAAAGCAAACGGCCATCAGATCTCTCGCCTGACTTTCGTAGAGACTCTCGCGGCGAAACGAGAAATTGCGTGGCTCTCGACGCAGACTGGCTGCGGCCCAGAAGCGAAACAGCCGGTTCCACTTCGCATCGATATCCGTGGCCAGCACCTCGGCCTTCGGCAGTCGTCGGGCCACGTCGCGGGCATGTCGCGCAAACACACAACACGGATTGAGAATCCAACCCACCTTGTCAGCGCAAAGCCTCACCAAGATCTGTTTGAGGAGAGCATCCTTGACCCCTCGCACCCACAAATTCCGCCGGAGTTGTCGCGGGGATAAATGAAGGCGGTCAGACAACGGCAGTTGTCGAAACGACGGGAGCCACGCCTCAAGGGCGGCCGGCGCACGCCAAGGCGCGTGCGGCCCGCGAACTCGTGCCGCAAAATCTGCCATCGGCGCGGCACCGCATGTTTCAGATTCCTGCAATGGCCCGCCCGGTACGTTCATAGTCAGAGGAGACCGGCACGATCGAAGCGCTTCCATCGTGCTTGCCCAGAAAGGCCTCAGCCGACTCGTAATCCTCGACGCAACCGATGTCGACGTAGCTGCTGTTTTCCAAGCGAACCCCATAGGCTGAATGCGCCTGCGCATAATCGTGGACGGCGACTCCGAAAAGCGGAAGGCGCGGACCTTTTTGCCGCTGGCTGCACGCCAAGAGCCGCACCACCTCGCCGACCCGGACTTTCCCAATTCCCCAAGTCCATGGGCTTTTCGGTTTCGCGACCTTGACCTGAACTTCCAGGATTCGATCGTTGGTGTCGGTCACGACCGCGTCGAACTTGTGCGGTGCCCCGCTTTCGAACAGTCCGGCAACCAACGCTCCCGGATGTTCAACCAGCCGGCTAAAACCGTTGGTGGGAAACCAGATCGTGTCGGGCAAACCGAAATAAAGCTCGTCATCCTCGCGCATAAACTGTGCTGGCTGCACGATGGCGTCGAGCAATCCTTTCCGTTCGCGGACGAGGAAAACACAGTTGTGGCGATATGGTGATTTCGTCGCCAGATAGCGGATGAGGTCGGTCTTGTCTTCGGCGGTGTTGATAAAAATTTTGTCGATGCCTGCGAGGATCATTCGATCCAGCAAGTACTCAATCACGGCCCGGCGGCGGATCGGCACGAGCTCCTTCGAAAAGCCAATAGGCTGCAAACGAGTGCCGAGGCCGCCGGCTGGAATAGACCCGTAGCGCATGGCACTCGTTAGCAAATTCGAGTAATTACGCGCAATCCTAATTTCGTGGCCAATTCAGCGCACGGAGATCGTTCCACTTTCCGCGACGCCCTCAAAATCGAGATCCGCTCTCAACCAACTCATACGTTGCAGGCATTGGAATCGGCGCCCCAGACTGTGCCTTTCTTCGCGGGTTCGGCTTCGGTAGAACCTGAAGCACCTTCGCGGCTTGCGAGTTTCTCCACAAGGAGTGAACCCATGATCAGAGCCCCAAGTCCGGAGCCGTGAAAACAGCGCAGGGCGTCCAAAGGCGAGTTGACGATGGGTTCGCCAGCGACGTTAAACGAAGTGTTTAGCACGGCGGGAACCCCGGTCAGAGAGTAGAAGTGACGAATGAGTTGATGAAACCTCGGGTTGACGCGCTCTTCGACGATTTGAACTCGCGCCGTCCCGTCGACATGGACGACTGCCGGGATCTCGCCGCGGGAACGCTCGGGAACGCGATCCACAAAGGCCATGAAGGGAGAGTCGATCACACGGGAACAGTAACGAGATGCATGCTCCACCAACACGGCGAGGGCGAAAGGACGATAACCTTCGCGCTCCTTGATCAATTTGTTGAGGTGCTCCTTGGTGCGACCGTCCCGAGGATCAGCCAAGATGCTGCGATGGCCCAGAGCGCGGGCGCCGAATTCCGTCGCGCCTTGGAACCATCCGATTACGCGCCCCGCCGCCAGCAATTCGGCCGCCGTGCGCGGCGGGTCGTCCACGCGACGAAAGACCTGGGAGCAGCGGCTCAGTTCGCGCTCGATGGATTGGTCATCGTAGCTGGAGCCGAAAAAGCAATGTCGCAACGGCGAAGGGCGTTCGTGCCCCAGCGTGTAGTAGCTGTGGAACGTCGCGGCACCGAGGGAGGTTCCCGCATCGTGCGGCGCCGGCGGGATAAAAACTTGCTCGAAGCCCGAATCCTGCAAGACCTTGCCGTTGGCAACACTGTTCAACGCCACGCCGCCGGCCAGACAGAGATGCCGGCAGTTGGTGACCCGGTGTAAATGGCGGACCACATGCAGAATGGCCTCCTCGGTGCGACGTTGCAGTTCAAAGGCGAAATCTTTGTGCGCCTGCTTGAACGGCTCTTCCGGTGCTCGCGATGGACCGATTCGAGCGGCCACCTGCGGGGGAAACTTCCAGCCGTTATCAAAAATTCGCCCGGCCCAACGCGGATCGACGCGGTACCGGCCTTCCGGCAACAAGCGAACGATCTCCGTGAAGAACTCGCGAAAGCAGCGATTGGGCTCGCCCCAGGGTGCGAGCCCCATCACCTTGTACTCGTCTCCGAACGCGGTGTAGCCCAGATGGCGTGTGGCCATCATGTAAAGGAGGCCGAGCGAGTCGGCGGGAAGGTCCATTGACCATAGCTTCTCAATCTGCCGATCCGAGCAGTGGTAGACGGAAGTGCACTCAAGTTCTCCGCAGGCATCAATGACCGCCACGGCCGCCTCCTCAAACGGGGAGTACGGAAACGCGCTCGCCAGATGGCTCAAGTGGTGGCGCACATTGATGATGTGCGGCTGCTGCCACTCGGGCACCCGGCGGAACACCCGTGAGTGATGGCTGCAAGAGAGTACTAACGCGTTTAGAATGATTCCCCAATCCATGCTGTGCGCTCGGCACATCCGCCAAAGGTGCGGCAGATACGCCCAGTTCGCCGACGGCCCGGCATCATAATTCACAGCGATGGCGTCGATGTCCGCCCAGCCCAGGCCAGCCATCCGCAAAGCGCTGCGAATGGCCTGCTCCGGGAAGGGGTTCACTTCGTGTTTGTGGCGAGTGATTTTTTCGCTCTCGACCGCGCACAGGATTTGATTCTCGCGGAAAATTGCAACCGACGGATCGTGATTTAGCGCGGCATACCCTAGGATGGTCATATGATTTCGAACAACGAATGTGCAGCATCAACCCTGTTGCCGCACACGAGCCGTTCCTCTGCGCAGCTGGGCCACGTGTCGAAACATTGCCCGAGAGGTCTGAACGCACGACAGCAGCACGCACGCCCCGACCACGGCAAGCGGGAGCGTAGCTTCCGGATGAGAGGAAGCCGCTCGGATGGCCGCCAGGGCAACAAATCCGCCGATCACACCTTCACAGATCACGGGGCCAAGATGTTTGTAAAGCCATTTGCGCTTGCTGCCTTGGACGACACCGACCTCGCCACCTTTGGGTGTGGCCGTGAACTCGGCTCCACTAGCCCTGATAAAATCCAGCAAACCGAAGGCGAAGCTGATCCCGAGGCCCATCGCTTGCGGCAGGGCTCGGACAAGCCGCCAACCCCGCGCTGGCCAATCCCGATGAAAGGAACGCTGCGCCAGCAGAAGCGTTATCCCGATCGGCGATACGATCACAGTGGCGCTGAACAGAAGTTGGATCGCGATCCAGGCGGGCGGACGCTTCACTCCCGCCAAGACTGCGCCGGCGGAAGCGACCGCCAAGGCCATCAAGACCGGCGCCGAGCTATGAGCGATGGCCACCGTGACATCGAACAATTTTGCTGGCCAACCGCATCGACGCCTCAACACGCCGGGAAAGCGGTCCCAGCCGACGCGCAACATCGAGCGGGCCCAGCGTCGTTGCTGAGTCCGGAAAGCCAGAATGTCCTCCACTGCCGTCGTTGAGGCGACCACTCCCGGATGATAAAGAACCCGCCAGTTCTCAATGCCCGCACGGTAGACCAAGTCCAGATCTTCGGCGGTGAATGGCGTTTCCTGCCATCCGCCCAGTTTCCGGATTGCGGCTGTGCGCCAAACGGCCGCACTGCCCATGTAGAAAGCCGGGAGCCCGAGCTCCACCCGCAACGCCATCTCATACCGGAACAACCATTCAAAAATTGCCGCCTGCAATTGCGTCAGCGGAGACACGTGAGCGTTTGGAAAGTCCCATCGGGCCTGCACGGCGGCGACATCCGGCTCAACGAGATACGGCAGGGTTTGCCGCAAGAACTCCGATTTCGGCAAACAATCGGCATCAAAGAAAACCACAAAGTCGGTTTTCACCACCTCCAGCCCATGGTTGAGGGCGCCGGCTTTGAAGCCTTCCCGGGAGCCGCGATTGAGATAATGGATCGGCGTCGGCCCGGAAGCAAACTGCGCTACAACGTCCCGGGTCTTCTCCGCATCTTCACCCACTGAGTCGTCGAGCACCTGAATCACCACCGTACCTGCCGGTGCCTCCATGGCGAGCACCGCCTCGAGTAGCCGCCGCAACACTCGACTTTCGCGATAGACCGCAAGCTGAACCGTCACCCGAGGCCATGCCGCAAGATCAAGTCGTGACGGTTCAGGAATGCCTCGCCGCAGCCGCTCGATGACGGGCAACAAGGCGAAGCGAAGCTGGCAGGCCAGATAAAGAGAGAACGCAATGCAGACAACCAGGATCATCGACGTGCAGTTCTAGGTGCCGAGGCCGAAGCAGGCCCGGCTTTTGAGCCATCAGCGAGATTCCCGGCCAGCCCGTCGGTTCAAGTGCCAGGCGACGCTTTCACGGCAGCTGAAGTCGCGCGGCGAAGCCCGCCAATTTCCGCCACGAGCCGGGCCGCCGTACCAGCCCAGCCCGTGCGACTGGGATAATCCAAGGCTTCGTTCCGCTTCCAGCAAGCAAGCCTCTTTTCCGCATCCGTTTGAGTGAGCTTTGCCTCCCGCAAGGCGCCCTCGTATTCCTCGCGAGCGGCGCGGCGCGCTTTAAATAGATCCATTTGAAGGCGGCTCTGGACGTTGACGGCACCGTCGCCCGTCGTCTCGATCATGGAAAAGATTGCCTCCGGATACTTGGCCGTGATCAACGACTGCACTCCGTCCGAAACGCCGGAAGAAGGCATGCAACCAAATGGCTTAACGCTGACAACCATATGGGCCTTCTTTTTTTTGACCGTTTGCATTAACTTGCCGACCTCCATGTGGCCTTCGCCGCCGCGCAAATGCACATCGTAGTACTGGTGAGAAATCGTCGCGATCTCGTCCATGTCCGGCAGGTGATAATTCCGTAGGCCCATCAATTTAGCATATACGCCGAACGCACTGCGCAGGGCTGTATCTGCCCCCCAGAGCACGAGCAATCGCTTCTTTGAACTCTTGCCTTTGAGACCGTTGCGACCTTCGTCGTCGGTCTTTAAGTTCATGCGCTGTTTAGTATCCCAACGGACCTGCCAGATGAGGTACAAGAGCCAAGCGGAGACCAATTGGATGTCTACCTCGGCACCTTCAGACTCAAGGAACTGCTGCAGCTTGTAATTGCCGTCCCCCTCCGTGGTCATAGCCCAGAATTCGCCGATGATGGTGACTTTGGCCTTCGGTTGAAGGCGATTGACCTTTACCCCTTTCAGAATTCTGCGGCAGCGCCACAGAGCGCGGAAAGTATTTCGACGTTCGACTAGCGCATCGTGCAGGATATGTTTGCATTCCTCGACCGCTTTGTTGGTAGATCCGGGAACGGTTTCGTACGGTCGGATCCGGTAACCCATGGCATTCAGCACGTCACCCGCCATAATGGCTTTCAGCAGGGCAAAGAAAAATGGCAAGTCCAATTGCAAACCATCCTGTTCGCCACACGCTTGCTTCAGCCCGCCCTGCTGTTGGAACAGGAGCACGCGAAATCCTTCGAAGCCGGCATCACGCAGTACTTTCCGGTACTCGGTGGCGTACGTCCCGAACCGGCAGGGACCGCATGCACCGGCGGTCACAAAGACATGCTTCTTAACGATTTCATCGGTCGGCATTTTCAGCTCGTCGCGCAGGTGAATCAGGTGCTTCACCAGATTGCCGACCGTGTAGTACGTCGGATTGCATTGCCCGCGATTGCCGAATTCCTTGCCGAGGCGCAGGGACGCGTTGTCCGGAACGTCCAGCGGGACCACATGGTAACCGATACCTTTGAGCGCGCCACTGATCAGGTAATCTTGAGCGCGGGTCAATCCGCCGCACAGCACCGTGGTGCTGTCGCGCTGTGCTTTTGTGAACTCCCGCGGGTTGGAATCAACCCAATGTTCGATCACATTTTCGACCAGTCCCAAACGCTGTCGCTCCTCCGCTTCGAACGCTTGTAACTCTACTTCAATGTCGTCGTAGTCGATGAGCCGGTCTTGGGGCTGATCGAAAGCCGTTGATGTTTTTAGCGAGCGCAGCACGCTTTGTCGTTCGATGGTTTGCATGAGGAGCACCCTGATGTTTTTGTTTTTGGGTCTA
>JBEEGQ010000333.1:0-7499 GCA_041166945.1 Verrucomicrobiota bacterium | reverse complement strand
CGGCTTCGCGGGTGGCATTATTGTTAGTCCCCAGGACTCGCCCCGTCTGCCCTGAAATCACCTGTGCCGCAGCGAAATTGTCGTTCACCGGCGCCTGTCCCGCGGCGGAAACCACACCGAACGACGCGACGACCAGCGTGCTGACGCGCCGGCACCACCGACCCAATTCCAAGTGGGATGCGAGGATATGGCGACGCAGAAATTCCATAAATGGTGTTCTTGAGGTGGAACGGAGCGCGAATATACACCAATTTCGCGCTCTCCCCAAATCCCAAGGGGTCAGTCCCTACTATTTGAACTCCATCTCCAATCTGCGCGAGTTGGAGAGAGCGGGAGGAAAGACCCCCACCGCAAAACAGAGGGTTCCAACGGGGGAGTTCAATTAGTAGGGACTGACCCCTTCGGAGGGCCATCTCTAATGGCAGTTCAAATAGTAGGGACTGACCCCTTGGGGGTGTTTGTCCAAGCGTCCTTGAGGGTGATGGTTCGATTGAAAATGGGTTTGGCCGCGGTGCTTTCCTTGTCGAGGGCGACGTATGCCAGACGCTCGAACTGATAGCGCGCGTCCGGCGTGGCGTTTTTGAGCGAGGGTTCGCATTTGGCGATCAGGACCTCAAGCGAACGGGGATTCAAATGCTGCTTGAAATCACCCGCAGCGTCCGGCTCGGCAACAGTGAACAGCCGGTCGTAAAGGCGCACCTCGGCGTCGATGCAATGTTCCGCACTCACCCAGTGGATCGTCCCCTTGACCTTGCGGGCAGCCGTTGCACCCCCTGTCCTGCTCTCGAGATCCGCCGTGCAGTGCAACTCAATGACTTTGCCTGCGGCGTCCTTCACCACGTTTTCACACTTGATGATACAGGCGTACTTGAGACGCACTTCGCCTCCCGGACGGAGACGAAAATATTTCGGAGGAGGCGTCTCCATAAAATCATCCTGCTCGATGAACAGGGTGCGGCTGAAGGGCAGTTTACGGCTGCCGGCGGCGGGGTCCTCCGGGTTATTGACCGCGTCGAATTCCTCGGCTTTGCCTTCGGGATAATTGGTGAGCACCACTTTGAGGGGCCGCAACACGGCGAGTCGACGCTGGGCGCGTCGATTGAGATCCTCGCGTATGGCGTGCTCGAGCACCGCCACGTCGGTGAGCGCGTTGTACTTGGTAATGCCGATGTGATAGGCAAAGGCGCGCAATGCCTCGGGGGTGACTCCGCGACGGCGCAATCCGCTGATCGTCGGCATGCGCGGATCGTCCCAGCCGGTGACGAGACGTTCGGTGACGAGCTGCATGAGCTTGCGTTTGCTCATGACGGTGTAGCCGAGGCTCAGCCGGGCGAATTCATATTGATGCGGCAGAGCCCGCGGCAATTCCAGATTCTCGAGGATCCAATCGTAGAGCGGCCGATGCACCTCGAATTCCAGCGTGCAGATCGAATGCGTGATGCCTTCGATGTAATCGCTGATGCAATGGGCGAAATCGTACATCGGGTAGAGGCACCATTTCTTACCCGTGTGATGGTGGCTGGCGTGGCGAATTCGATAAATAACCGGGTCCCGCAACCAGATATTGGGAGAGGTCATGTCCATTTTCGCGCGCAAGGTCCGCGCGCTGTCGGGAAATTCCCCGGCTTTCATGCGCGCAAACAAATCCTCATTTTCAGCCGCCGTCCGCTCTCGAAACGGCGAGTTCTGTCCCGGCCGATCCGGCGAGCCGCGATATTTCTCGGTGTCCTCAGGACTCAGGTCGCACACATAAGCCTTGCCCGCGCGGATCAGCACCACCGCATACTCGTAAATCTGGTCAAAATAATCCGAGGCGTAAAACGGTTCGAGCAACTCCGTCTTCCCGGACCCAGATGCCGCCTTCAACACCGGTGCGAGGTGGAAGTCGGGTTTCCCATGGACGGACTGCGCCTCGGGTGTTTTGCCTTTGGGCTTCAATCCCAACCGGTCCTCCGCCCATCCCCCGATGAGCCAGTCCACATCGGTTTGGATACTTTCGACATATTCAACCTCTTCCTTGGTCGGATTGGTATCATCCATCCGAAGGTTGCAGGTGCCGCCGAATTCGCGGGCGATGCCGAAGTTCAGGCAGATGCTTTTGGCATGGCCGATGTGAAGGTAACCGTTTGGTTCAGGCGGGAAACGCGTGCGAATTTTAGCGTGCCTTCCCGACGCCAAATCCGCCCCGACGATATCGCGGATGAAATCGCTGGGGGCGGGCGGGACGGGATTAATTGGGATGCTCATGTGCAGTTGAGAGCGCAGCGTATCAGACCGGGAAAACGGTTTCAATGATGCGTCGAAGCGATGTCCAATCCATCGCACTGGCCGGCAGATCGGTGGCGGCCACGAATTAGTTTGCGGCCGGTCCCTCGCTGCGCCTTAATTCCTCCGTTACTTTGCCAGGGCCCATGGACTGTGGACTTACGAACCCCGCCAGGGCCGGAAGGCAGCAACGGCAGTTTGCTCTGCGGACGCCGTGGTCACCCTGGCTTTTTCAATTTGCGATTTGCCATTTACGGCGGGCGCGCCTCCTGGTCGGGAGGAGCGACTGCTCAATGCCGGATCGAACACCGAAAGTCTGATGTCTTACCAGGTCATCGCCCGCAAATACCGCCCGCAACGGTTCGCCGACGTTGTGGGCCAGGAACACGTCACGCAAACGCTCGCCAATGCCATCGCGGGCGGCCGCATCGCGCACGCGTACCTCTTCTGCGGGCCGCGAGGCACCGGCAAAACCACCATCGCGCGGATCTTCGCAAAATGCCTCAACTGCACCGGGGGACCCCGGGTGGACTTTCCGCTGGACGACCCCAAGGCGGTCGAAATCGCGGAGGGCCGCGCCATTGATGTGCTGGAAATCGACGGCGCCAGCAACAACGGGGTGGAGCAGGTGCGCGAGCTGCGCGAGACGGTGAAATACGCACCGGCCTCATCCAAATTTAAAATCTATATCATCGATGAAGTTCACATGCTCTCGACGCAGGCGTTCAACGCCCTGCTCAAGACCCTCGAGGAACCGCCCGCGCACGTGAAGTTTTTCTTCGCCACCACCGACCCCGAGAAGGTGTTGCTCACGATTCTTTCCCGGTGCCAGCGATTCGATTTACGGCGCATCCCCACCGCCCTCATCAGTCAGCACCTGGAATACATCGCGCGGCAGGAGAAGGTGGACGTCGATCCGGATGCGCTGCACGCCATCGCACGGGGCGCGGATGGCGGCCTGCGCGATGCCGAAAGCGCGCTCGATCAACTCATCAGTTTCTGCGGCACCAAAATCGTCGAAGCCGATGTGCTCTCGATGTTTGGCCTGACGGCGCGCCGTCAAGTGCTTGGACTGGCCCTCGCCATTCTCAATGGCGACGCCGCCGCAGCGCTGCGCGAATTGAACGAACTCTCCCGGCACGGAAAAGATCTTGGAAGGCTCCTGTCGGATTTGCTCAACCATTTTCGAAATCTCCTCCTTTTCCAGGTGTCCCAGGGCGACCTGAGCCTGCTCGAAGTTTCCGAGAGCGAAGTGGCCAGTCTCAAGGAACAGTCGGCTCTCGCGGAGACCGATGCCTTGACGCGAGTGATGGATGTCCTGACCGAGGCCGAAGGCCGCCTGCGCGATGCGGCGTCCAAAAAGATTTTTGTCGAAGTCGTCCTGCTTCGTGCCATCCAGGCGCGCAACGCGGTCAGCATCGATGCCGTCCTGGCCAAACTCCAGCAGTTGCGCGGCAACTCCGGCGGCAATTCCGGCGGCAACCTGGGAGAAACCAAGCCCGCCGTTGCCGCATCACCCGCAGCAGCCTCCGCCAAAGCGCAGCCGGCCCGCGCGACCGTGGCGGAGCCGTCCCCTGCCCCGCCGGCGAAGGCAACGCAAGCTTGCATCGATCCCGCCACGCCGGCGGTCGCCGCAACAGCGGCGCATGGGACCGTCGACCTCGCGGGGCTCTGGACTTCATTGGTGGAGGCGGCGGGGCGGGCGAGTTCTTTCACCAGGTCCTACCTGATCGAGGCTCATCCGGTGGCATTGGAAAATCAGCTGCTCACCATCGGGTTCGATCCGGAGTTCGCGGAACACATCGAACTGGTGAACAACGCCAAGACGCACGCATTGCTGCAGACCAAGCTTCAGGAGTTGGGCCAGCCGGGCACCCGGATCAAATTCATCAAGGCGGAACGTCCCGCCGGCCGGTCCACCGCGGCAGCGGCCGCCCTCGTCTCCGCCACCATTTTGAACAGCCCCGCTCCGCCGATGACTGCGGCGACGGCAGTCGCGCGTGAAAAACCTGCGACGGCACCCGCGAGCATCGGGGACTTCAAAAACGATCCGCTCATCCAAAAGGCCTTGGAAATTTTCAAGGGCCAAATCGTGGAGGTTCGGGCGTGAGTTCAGGCGTTCACCAAACCCCGAATTGCTTTTCCCAGCTGGAATAATCAACTTCAACCCCGGATATCATGTCAAACATTGGCAAACTGATGAAGCAGGCCGCGCGCATGCAGCAGGACATGCAACGCGTGCAAAGTGATCTCGCCGCGCGCACCATCGACGCCAGCAGCGGCGGCGGGGCGGTGAAGGCCACCGCCAAATGCGACGGCTCGCTCGCGGCGATCAAAATCGATCCCGCCGCCGTCAATCCCGCCGACGTCGCCATGCTCGAGGATTTGGTGCTCTCGGCCGTCAACCAGGCGCTCACCCAGGCCCGGGATATTTCCGCGCAGGAAATGGGCAAGGTCACGCAGGGAATGAATCTGCCGGGATTGATGTAAACCCGCGGACCCGTGCGCACCCCGCCGCGTGCCTGCGGACCCGGAGGTGCGGGGCGCTGCGTTCGATGCTCGCGCCAAAGTCATGGCCACTCTTCCTCAACCCATAACCGACCTGCTCACCGCGCTCGGAAAGCTCCCCGGGATCGGACCAAGGTCCGCCGAGCGCATCGCCTTGCATCTCGTTCAAAACGATCCCGGCTCGGTGACGCAGCTCGCGCAGGCCATCGTTGCCGCGCGCGAAAAGATCCGGCAATGCCCGGTGTGCGGCGGCCTCACCGAGCAGGTGCCCTGCGGGATCTGTGCGGACGCCCGCCGCGACGCGGGCATTGTCTGCGTGGTCGAGCGGGCGGTGGACATCATCAGCATCGAAAAGGCGGGGACCTATCGCGGCAAATATCACGTTCTGGGCGGCCGCATCTCTCCATTGAATGGCGTCGAGCCGGACGACTTGCGCATCGCCGCCCTGGAAGCGCGACTCGAGACGGAGCCGATTACAGAGATCATCCTGGCGCTCGGCACGGATGTGGAAGGGGACGCTACCAGTTTTTATCTGGCGAAACGCCTGGCGCCGCGCGGTGTGAAAGTCACCCGGATCGCCCATGGATTGCCCGCGGGTAGCGGCTTGGAATATACGGATGAATTGACGCTGAGCCGGGCCATGGAAGGCCGGCGTGAACTGATTTGATTCGCGGCGCGCCCGTTCGACTTCGATCCGCATGAGCATTCCTGAAGCAGTTGTGTTCGATCTGGGGAAGGTCCTCGTCGACTTCGATTACGGCATCGCTTCGCGGCGCATCGCCGCGCGCAGCACGATGAAGCCGGGCGGGGTGCAAAATTTCATCGATCATTCGCCGTTGTTGTATCGTTACGAAACCGGCCTCATCGACCAGCGTCAGTTCTTCGAGGAGGTGCGGCGCAACACCGGTTTCACGGGTGACCTCGATGAATTCGCGCGTTTCTTTGCGGATATTTTCACGGAGATTCCCCGGATGATCGAGTTGCACGGGCGGTTGCGCCGGGCGCAGGTGCCGACTTATATTTTCTCCAACACCAACGACCTCGCCATCGGCCATATTCGCCGGAATTTTCCATTCTTTGGCCAGTTCGATGCCTATGTGCTGTCGTATGAGCATGGGGCGATGAAACCGGACGCGAAGCTTTACGAGGTGGTCGAGAGCGTGACTGGACGGCGCGGCGCGCAACTTCTTTACCTGGATGACCGGATCGAGAATGCGGAAGCCGGACGCGCCCGGGGCTGGAATGTCATTCACCATCGGGATGAGGCCGAAACGATTCAAGCCATCGAAGCCCTTGGCCTGATCGAGCGGGCGTAGCGCACTGCACCAGGGGCGATGCGGCGGCCATCGCAGCCGCGTATCGATTTCACGATGGGACTAGCTTCAACCCACGCTGAACGGTCCCCGAATTGAGATCATTTCGTCGGCGGGAGGTGTCTGCTTTTATCCAACCTGTCGAGGCCGGAACAGCCTTCGCCTGAAGAATCTTTTGGACATCATCCCCCACGATCTCGAAGTGGCTGGAAATGGGACACGGCGCGCCCGGATCCGGATTTCTGAAAACGGCGGCGACAGCGGACGCGGGGGGCGCGATGAGCCCAATTCATGATCTCCATGCAAGAGTCGGGAGGAGGTTTTAAGGGAGTGGCACGACCCCAGCGGTGGGCTGCGATGTCCGTTTCCCGCGCGTCCCATGAAGGCCGGCCAATGAGCCGGGTTTGGTGCGAACCGATGACGCGTCGTGATGCGGTCAGCTTCCAAACCTCTATGAAATTGTCCCGACTGACTCCCATCACACGAACTCTTTGCCTCGGCTGCGCGCTGGTTGGTTCTGTGTCGCTGGGGCTGGCCCAGGATGCGGCCAAGCTCGACAAACTCGAAAAGGAAAACGCCGAACTGCGCAAACGCCTCGACACGCTTGAGGCAGTCGCGCAGAAGGAAGGCATCCTCCCCACCGGCCAGGAGCCCAAGCCATTTGCGGTCAAGGCCCTCTCCGACATCACCATCAGCGGATTCGTCACGGCCTCGTACTTTTATGATACGACCTCGCCGCATGATCGGCGGTCCAACGGTTATCTTTGGAACACGTCGCACAATTCCTTTTCGGTAAACAAGGTGAAGCTGACCCTCGCCAGCACGCCGGTGACGCGCAGCGGTGAAAAGTGGGATGCCGCCTTTCGCACCTCGCTGATATTCGGCGAGGATGCGTCGCTGGTGAACACGGGCGGTGAAACCCAGGGGCTCGAAGGGTTGCGGGAGGCGTTTGTGGAATTGAACGCCCCCATCGGGACCGGCCTGAACATCAAGGCGGGACAACTCATCTCCCTGCTCAATTACGAATCCGGCGATGGTGGCGCAGCGAACGCCAACTTTTCGCAGGGCTACCAATGGTTCTTCACCGGCAACGGACCTTCGGCAGGCGTGCAACTGGGCTACACGTTCACCGACTGGCTCGACCTCAAGGTCCGCGTACAAAATGGGCTCTACGGGGGCGCGATTGACGGCAACAACGGCAAGACCGTGGTGGGCAGCCTGGGGATCAAGCCCGATTCCAAAACATGGATCAACCTGATCGGTTTCGGCGGCGACGGGTTCCCTGTTTCGCACGAGGTATCGGGCGGATCGATTCTGGCCGGCCGCCAGTGGACCAAAGCGTTCAACACCGGATTGGAGCTCGATTATTTTCACTTCGAACCGTTCGCTGGCGACGATGCCGACTTGTGGTCC
>JBEEGQ010000332.1:0-6732 GCA_041166945.1 Verrucomicrobiota bacterium | reverse complement strand
AATTTTATCAGGATCGCGGCTTCTCAACCTCCATCCTGGCCCCCGGGAATTTCCCGCTCCAAAAAGCCAGCATCGCCGATCTGGCGGGCGGCAGTCCCGCCACCAACGCGGGCATCGTCCGCGGCATTCTCGCGGGTGACGATCGGGGACCGAAGCGCGATGCGGTCCTGCTCAACGCCGCCGCAGCGCTGTTTGTCGCGGGACGTTCGCGGAGCCTGGTTCAAGGCTGGGACGATGCGGCGCGGCTGATAGATTCAGGAGACGCACTGGCGAAACTCAAGGAGCTGACGGCGAGTTAAAGAGGGCCCCGATCCAGGCGAAGGGGTATGGAAACAGTACAAAACTATTGACTGACCCCGGGGATTTGCAGGCGAGTGAGGCCAATTTTGTTGGAAGCATTGGCGGCGGCGATCTGGCGGCGCAATGCGGGCGTCGTGGTTTGTTGAGCGCTGCCATCGGCCAGGCCGAGGTTGCCCCGCTCGCGATGGATCTGTTCGGTCCATCCCGCCGCGGGCTGGTCGGGAAGATCGAGCACCGTTTTTTTTGGCGCCACGCCGTTGGTCACGTTTCGGTCTCCCGAAAGCAATGATTGCGGCAGCGTTTCGTCGGCATCGAGTCCGACAAAATAGCTGACGTTGGAAAGGGAGAGGCTCAAAAAATTTGTCGCGCGCACGCGGGTATCAGCCGGGCACGCCAGCACTTTCGGGCTGGTCAACTCGTTGGAGAGGGCGACGTAATGGCGCCATGGCTCCTCTTGCGCGATCGCCTCCTGGGATCCTTCCTTGTTCGCTCCAAATTGCATGGGGAATTTGTCGTCGTGGTCATTGGACCACATCCGGAATGCCAGGCCAATTTGCTTGAGGTTGCTGACGCAGCCGATTCGATCGCGAAGCGGCCGGTTGTCCGTGATCGCCTGACCGCGCACCAACAACGCCGTCAGCAATGCCATCATCGCGATCAGAACAACCAATTCCAGCCGGCTGAAGGCGTTGGTTTGAGGGGAAATTGTTTTCATGGGAATATGGATAAATCCAGACGACCGACTGCAGATCGAGATTTCATCGGGATCATGAGCCTGTCAAGCGTCTGGAGGGAATGAGTTTGAAATCCCCGATTTACGAGCCGCCAAAGAACGCAAGGAACGCAAAGAGGGGCAGGACGGAGGTTCGTTTTCCCTGTGCGTTCTTTGCGTTCTTTTGCGGCAATGCCCCGCCTGCTGCTCCTCAGGGGGACCGGAGGCGATAAAACCCGTAAGTGCCAGGAGCGGGAACGGTGACGCCAATTACGCGATTGGTCGGCGCGGCCGGGAAATTCGTGATGGCCGCCCAAGGTCCCACGACCAGAGCCGGCGCGCGGAGGAGAGTGCAGGGGACGCCGGCAGGGACATCCAGGGCAAGCGACACTTGAGCGCCCGGCAGCGGGGCGATGGAACTCACCCGTAAAGAGCCGGTCACCAGCCGGAGCCGGAAAAAGCGCACGGTTCCCGTCGCGGGCACCAGCCGCGTCACCACCCGATTCGTTGCGGCCGGAGGGAACTGTTCGAGCAACTGCCACGGGGTCCCCAGGGCGTAAGTGAAGTCGACCGCATAGCTGAAGTTTGAAACGGCGGTGAAACTCAGCAGCACATTCGCGGACCCGGACGGAAGGCTGATGAACAGGTGCAAACCGCTTTGGGCATCGCGCGGATTGCTGCCGAGCTGATACTCCTGCAGGTTGCTCAGCCCATCGCCGTCGGAATCGAGCGCAGCGTCGGCGGAATTGAACGGATCCAAATTGTACAGATTCTCCCACGCATCCGGGAGCCCGTCGCCGTCGGAGTCTGCGGCACCCGATTGCGGACCGGCAGTGGGCGGGCCGGCGATCCAGTTGATGGGGTCATTGCCGAATTGGTTGTCCGCCACGCGTTGCAGCGAGAACCCGGTGCCGTCGGCCCCCGCAGGCCACGGGGCGGCGTCATAGAAATGAACGTGTTCAACAAGGATGTAGGACACGTCGTCGAGATCGGGAACATCGGGACGGCGTAATTCAATATCCTCGGAGTCATTGGCCAGCCTGCCGCTCCAGGGGCCGACGATGGCCGTGGAAGGATCCACATGGTATTTGGAACGGAACGAAGCGAGGGCGAGGGGATTGTTGATCGGATCGAAACTGACCACGAGCAGGTAGCCGCCGGCCGGAATTGTCGTGCCGGTCGGGAAGTCGAAATCCACGGCGTCGCGCAGGTGCCACACATTGGTGGCATGTTCGGGATCATAAAGCGGAACCGCAGTCGTCGTGATGTTGTGAAGCTCGATGAATTCATCGATGCCATTGTCATTCGTACCGATGTCGGGCGGGCGATACATGATTTCGCTGAGGACAATCGGTCCGACTTTGGGGACGGCATTCGCGGCACCGGTGCCTGTGCGGAATTCTGCGACGCTCGAAGGGTCATCCGCGCCAAACGTTCGCGAGCTCATGGCGACGAACTCCTCGCGGCCGTCACTGGTGACATAGCGTCCGAACGAAACGGCATTGGGAGCGGCGCCGAAACTGGCGCTGGTGCGGAAGCCGGTCAATGAGCCCCCGGCTGCGGCTGAGAGCACGACTTCATCCCCCTTGGAACTGAGCGCGAACGGAATCGCGGCGTCATTGTGGTTTGTAAAATGGGTCTCGTAGATGACGGTGTAACCGTTGGCAGGGAGGATGGTTCCAAACGGAATTTGATACTTTTGGAGCGTGCCGTTGTCGTCACTCAACCACCAGCCACCCAGCTCGATGTTTTGGCCCGTGAGATTTCGCAATTCGATGGCATCCTCGAGCGGATCCGCGGTGTGGGTGAGGACCTCGTTGATGACCACTCCGGTCAGCTGGCGATAGTTGGGAGCGCCGGGTGAATCGGTGCCGGGAAATGCGACGATCGTTGCGCTGCCATCGGGGAAGCGGCCTTCGCTGACCCCGGGGGTTTGGGCCCCAAAATCCACGCCATCGATCAGGGTGCCGTTTGTGGTGGAGATGCCGACCGCCTCGCCCTCGGCGAGGAGGGAGAAACTGACATGATCGGCGCCGGCGCCGGTGTTGCCGTCGGCCTGGAATTTTTGCCAGGCATTGGTTCCCGTGCCCATGAAGGAGAGCGGAACGATTGCATATTTCGTGCGGCTGTTGAGGTTGTCGGTGAGGTACAGTCCGCCCAGCGCCACCGGGAGCGGATTCGGATTATAGATTTCGAACCAATCATCCTTGCCCGGTCCGGGGTCGGCCATCCATTCGTTGACCTTGAGGTTATTGACATCGCCGAGAGTGGGAATGGCGATGTTGGCGGTGCCGGGCGTCGGGCTTGTCAGCGTCCAGTTGGTGCTGCCGTTGGGAATGCGCCCGATGGAAAGGTCGGGAGTTTGCAATCCATAAACAATGGAATTCAGGAGGCTGCCACCATTGACGAGTTTGTCGAAAAGATAAACGCCGCCGCCGGTGGACTTGAGAGCGAAACCGGTGTTGTTGGTGGTGGCAGCCGAACCGCCGTCGCACAGCAGCCGAAGGTAGGCGCCCGGTGGGAGGATGACGCCCGGGCCGAACACGTAGCGCCGCGCCTGGAGGGTGTCATCCGTCAGGCTGAGATCGGCGAGGGTCGCGTTATTGGTCGTGCCGTTGTAAATCTCGATCCAATCCGGCGTGGCCACATTGGTGCCGATGGTTTCGGCGAGGCTGGCGTTGTTGGCCAGGATTTCATTGATCACCAGTCCGCCGGCGGCCGTGACGAGGGCGACGAGCGGATTGGGAGCGCCAGGCGTGGGGGTGCTCAGGAAAACGATGTTTGAGGAACCGTTCGGGCTGCGTCCCTGCGAAATATTCGGAAGCTGTGGTTGATAAAGAACGCAGTCGATGATTGTCAGGTCCGGGAGATAAACCGCCAGCGAGCCCTGGGTTCCATCGAGATGAAAATTGAGATGATCCGCCCCAGCCGTGGCGTCACCGTCAGCGAGCAGCCGCAGGTAACCGTTGCCGGGGATGAAGCTGAGCGCAGGGACCTGATGCCGGTTGGGCCATCCGAGCGGTTCATCCGAGAGGTAAAGTCCACCGAGCGGCACGGGAAGTGGATCGCCGTTGTAGAGTTCGACGAATCCGACGCTGAACGGCGTCACGGCAATGGCCAGCCATTCATTGAGACGCAGCCGCATCGGATCGCCGGTGGCGGCGGGTTTGTTCACTGATCCGAAGGTGGGTTTCGCCAGGCCCCACGCATCGTTGGCGAGACGCGCGATCGAAAAATCGGTGAGCTGCAGTCCGAACGAGACAGAGTCGATCAAGGCGCCGCCGTTGAGGGCGGAATCATAAAGATAAACCGCGTCGCCGCCCTGGCTGAGCGTAAAGCCGACATGGATCCCGGGGGTGCCATCCGGATTATTCGCCAGCACCGTCAGATAACCGCCCGCGGCGAGCGTGCTGTTGAGCGGGAAAATATATTTGTCCGGGTTGGCGGGATCGGTGGTGAGGCGCATTCCTGACAAATCGATGGCGCTCGTTCCGCCGTTAAACAGCTCGATGGCGTCGGGGGTGGTGTTGCTGTGAACAAAACCGCCTCCATTGCTGGCGAGAATTTCATTGAGACGCAAATCGGAACCGCCCGGGGAAACCGTCCACGTGCGTGAGGCCGTGATGCTTCCCGGCACGCCTGCGGTCGGCGGATAGACGAACGAATCGTTTTGATAGAAGCCCACGTCATTGCGGCCGACCACGTAAACGGTGTGCGGCCCATTGGCGAGATTGGAAACATTGATGGTGGGATAATTGGTGAAGGGCGAATTATTAGTGACGATGATTTCCGCGCTGAACGGAGCGCCATCGAGGCTCCATTTGTAAGCGGTCCAACCCCAGCGCTGGGCGGCGTTCGTGCCCCAATTGAACGTGCCGCCGGGGCCGAGCGTCAGGGTGGCGCGAGTGGCTGGCGTGACGCCCCGCGGTTCGCCGGCGATAAAGAGGCCGTGGGCCTGGAGCCCGCCCAGGTTGCGGCCTCCAAATCCGGCGCCGAGGGCAGGGGACCCTGGGCGGAGTTGCGCGGCCTGGAGAAGCTGGGCAGCGGTCACACTGGCGACAGGCGTCCCAGACAGCACGCTGAGGTTCAACAATGGATCGATCACCTGATTGCCGCTGCCGGGCCCGCCCCAGGCGACCGGCAGGATGTTGTTATCCATGATGATCGTGTGGTTCGCCGGATTGTAATTCAGGTTCAGCACCGAGCAGTCGGTGATGATATTGTTGGCGGCGTACATGCCTGACCCGATGGCGATGTTCGGAAGCGCGATGCTGTCGTCGGACCAGTCGAAGGCAGCGATTTCAGCCTGGGTGCTCCCGCTGCTTTCCCGCGCCACGTGAATCACGGTGTTGAACAGGAACGCCACGCGGCCGCCGGCGTTGCCGGTCGTGGTGGAATTGCCCTTGTTCAGGAAGACGTGATCGACGTCGTAAAAAATATTGTTGATGATCGTCCAGTCGGGATTTTGCCCGATGACATCGACGCCGCCCGAAATGGCGCTGCTGGTATCGAGCGCATTGTCGGTCCGCGTCGGATCCCGGTGGGCGTGCATGAAGATATTTCCCTCGATCCACGCATCGGTGCTGTCCAGGTCGAGATGGTCATCGGAGGCGCCGTCGAAGACATTGTTGATGATCTGAAGGATGGCGCCCGGGCGATTGCCGCCGGTGAAATCGATGGTGTCATTGAAGCCGTAGGTATGGCCGAAATAATTGTCCCGAAAGATGCCGTAGCCGGTGGCGGGAATACCATTAACCCCGTGCAGGCTCTCCGGGCCGCTCGTTCCCGCGTAGGTGGGGAAAATGCAGTTCTGGACGATGAACGAGCTGTTATCGAATGAGATGTATTCGGTGACAGGCGTGGACGGCCATGTGCAATGGTCGATGAAAACAATCGCGTTGTTGACGTGGATTTGGGCGTTGTGACTGCTGATGGTGCTGCCGCCGCCCGAGTCGAAATCGATGTAGGCAAGCCGGCTTTCCACGGTCGAATTAATGAAGTCCAGGCTCCCCCAATTCCCCGCCACAGCGGGATTTTTTCCAATGCGAATGCGCTGAGTGTCTGTGCCCTGCGCCAGGATTTTGCCGGTGCCGTTGGCCGTGATGGTCACACCCGCCGCGACATAGACAGTCGTGCCCGGTTGAATGGTCAGCGTGACGCCATTGGGAACAATGAGGTTGGCGGTGACATTGTAAGGGCCGCCCGACGGCGTCCACACGGTGTCCGAGGCGAGCGAACCGGAGGCGTTTTGGAGCGAACTGTCGTCATACCAGATGTCAATCGTGCCCCGCGCGAACTCGACATCATTGGAATTCAATGACTGAACGAGGACGCGGTTGATGCCGGGGGCGAGAGTGACGGTGTTGGTCCAGCGCGCGTCGTATCCGTTCCACCCGGCCTGGAAGCCATTGACGAGCACCTTTCGGGTATCAATGGCGTTGGCGAACCCAAAGAGGGAGACGGTGGGCGTCGTGGTCGACAAATAGCCATTGGCTGTGGGGAGGACACTGGTGATCGTGAGATTGAGAGGGATTTGGGAGAGCACGATGGTGCGGCGGTTGGCCGCATAACTCTTGATGGCGGCGATGGTGGGCGCATCGGGAGCCGGTCCGTTCCAGGTCGTCAACAACTGATCAACGAACGGATTGAGGTTCGTGGGATGGAACGTCGTGTCGCACAGATGTTTTAATTCGCCATAAAAGATCGGGACGAACGCATTG
>JBEEGQ010000331.1:0-2855 GCA_041166945.1 Verrucomicrobiota bacterium | reverse complement strand
CAGATGCCGGCATTGCCGAACCGATCGTCGTGGGGATTGCCGGCGAGGATATCGGGGGAGACGTCGCGGGTGAGACTCCACTCGCGCCCCTGTTCGCCGCTACTCTTCAGGATCAGTTCGACATCGGTGAGATCGCAGGAATGATTGCCATCGCGGGGACCGATGAGCATCGAAATGAGATCCCCGGACTGAACTGCAAAATCTTCGATGGGCCCGACCTGGATCTCCTTCGCGCCCTGGGCGGTTCCGCTGGCGAGTCGTTGACGGTCGGCGCCGCGGCGGAGTTCCAGGAACCATTCCACGCCATTCCCGCATTCGGGGTGCGCGTGAGTCACTTTTGCCGAGATGCGCAACGCGCCGGTGAACGGGCTGCGCCAGCCGACAGCGGCGTTGAGTTTTGGGGAGGGATGCAGCGCGACGCCATGGGCCTTCAGGTTGCCCGGGATGCGCACAGCTTGAGTGGAGGAATTGGCGATCAAGCTCGGGGTGTCCTTGAAGCCCCAGCCTTTCACGAATTCGTACGTGGATGCCTTCGGCAACTGGTTGGTGAAGTAGGCCAGTTGCAGGGGCGCATGGGAACCGATGCGGAGATAATCGAGCCAGGCTTGTAAAACGTCCGGCTCGACTCCGTGGCGCCGTGAAATTTCCGTCAATTCCCAACCATTGGTGTTGCCGCTGATCTCAGCAGCGGCGCCGAGACAACTGGCCGTGGACGCAAACAACTTTTCCCGTCGAGCTGTCAGGTCCGCCGCGAAATCCCGGAGGTCTCGCAACAGGAGATTCGGCCTGCCCGGCACAACAAGTCGCGGCTGATGCCAGACGACAAAATCGTTTGTATTTCCATCTCCTGTGTCGGTTGCCGCGAGATACAGCACCACATCCTCCCCGCTGGCCGGCCCCGCGAGCTTGAGCCGGATCTCCTGTTTTGTGTTCAAGGGATCGACGGGCTCGAGCCATGCCTTTGGACCGCCGAGCTTTCCGATATGGCCGACGCTGCTGAATTTCCAGAGGACCTTTTGCCATTTCTCAATGTCGGCGGCGAGGGAAGCCGCGTCGGCAGGAGCGGCGGCGCGCCATCGCGAACGAAGCGGGTCCAACAGGATCGACGGTTGCCCTGTGTTCAGCAGCTCCCAAAGCGCGCGGAGATATTTGGCGCTGAGCCCGCGGGATTTGGCGAGGGCGTCGAGTGATTTTCCATCCCGGCGCAGATCGATCGAGGCGGCGAGATATTTTTCCAGGGGCAACCGGCCTCCCTTGTTTTTGTCCAGCTCCATGCCCTGTTGCGTCACCGTCTCGGCGCCGCCGGCTTCGGTGAATTGACGGTAGAATTCCCGGATTTGCTTGAGGGATTCATCGGTCCAATCGCGGCGCGTGGTGTTGGGTGAAAACCGCAAGCCGTCCGGCAGGAGCACGGCATGGCTGGCAATTTCCTTTCCCGCATCGAGATATTTGGTGAGCAACGCGGGGGACATGACCAGGGAGTTGCCGGTGTTCATGAAACCTTCGCCGGCCGCGCTGTCCCCCGGAAATTCCTTCGCAGGGTTGAGGGAGTCGACTCCCGTTAGGTCCCGTACCGTGAAGGTGTATTCGGCATTGTTCAGGCGCCGCAAAACAACCGGCCCGGGATCGCCGGCGCGCGCCTGCGCGGCGTCGTCCAGCGCGGCGTTCACCCACGCGATGAGGAATTCCCGCTCAGCCGCGGTGGGCTGTGGTTTTTCCTTGGGCGGCATTTCGCCGAGCGCCAGCTGTTCCACCACCGCCTGCCATGGCTTGGGATGTCGCAACACCTCGTTCAACGAGGTGAACCGTTCCAGATCGAGATCGCCCTTGTGCTTTTCGGTCGAGTGACAACCGAGGCAGAACTGCTTCAGCAATGGCCGCACGGCCTGATCGAATTGCCGCGCATTGACGCTTTCTTTTTGTGCCGGCAACGCGGACAGCAGCCCGGCAAAAAGCCAAAGCGCCGTCATCCCGACGAGCGCGGCCCGGCCAGCGGGCCAGCGCCGCGATTCGATGGGACAATGGATTTGGCGCAACAACGTCATTGAACGGGTGGCGGCGAATTGCACAGTGGAAGCCATGGAAGCGGGACTTTCAAATCAGTTGGTCCGGACCGGGTCGTTGCGAAGTCTAACGCCGCGTGTCGCGGGATGCCAGCCTGGATCTGCGCGCCCGTTCGTTTACAACCAGCGCGTGTGGCGGCCTTTGACGATGATTTTTTCGCGCGCAATGGCGGTAACCACTGCCGGGTAGAGGACGACTTCCGCTGTTTGAATGCGTTCGTGGAGGGACTGAGGTGTGTCGGCATCGAGGACCGGCACGGTTTGTTGGGCAATGATGGGCCCGCTGTCGATCCCTTGATCGACATAATGAACGGTGCAGCCGGTGACCTTGACCCCATAATCGAGCGCCTGCTTCCAGGCTTCAAGACCGGGAAAGGCCGGGAGCAGGGAGGGATGAATATTGATGACGCGCTGTGCGAAGGCGCGGAGGAAATCGCCCTTTAAAATTCGCATGAAACCCGCCATGACGATCAGGTCGACGCGCGCTTCGACCAGGCGTGCGACATAGGCCCGTTCCGATTCCTCGTCCAGCTTGGTGCGAAAGGCGCCGGGTGCGATGTGTTCTGCGCACAAACCGCGTTCGCGCGCGCGGGCAAGAATGCCGGCGTCTGCGACATCGCTCAGCACGACGACGATCTGCGCCACGGACGACAGCGGCGCGAGGGCGTCGGCGATGGCCGTCATGTTGGAGCCCTTGCCGGAGCCCAGGATGCCGATGCGAAGAGGCGAGGCGCGGTTCACAGGTTGTTTATGCGCCGTTTTCGGCCGTCGACAACAGCAAAAAGCCCGCAG
>JBEEGQ010000330.1:0-6625 GCA_041166945.1 Verrucomicrobiota bacterium | reverse complement strand
AACGGTTTCGCCTATGACCTTGCTGGCTCTCTCAATGCGCCCATACATCGGGGTCGTTCGAGGGCGGTCAATCCGATCCCGGGACGCGAAATAAGGTTCCTTGTGATAGAAGCCGTAAACCTCCACCACATGATTGGATTCAAAGCTGTCCTCCCATTTTGACAATTCGAAGACTGGCGCAGACTTGAAAGCGTTCTTGTCCAAGTCCACCTGCAAGACTTTTGCGCGCGCGTCGAGGTGGAATGATTGCGGGGGGATGGCAATAAGCCGGTCGCCTACGCCCAGCACGCCACCGGAGGAGACAATGACCTCGAGGATGCGACCCGCCTCGACATCCAACGCCAATTCATCGACTTTCCCGACTTTTGCATGGGCTGAATCTTGAACTTCCATCCCCAGGATGGTGGTGGCCTTGGCCCCCTGGCCCAAGCGCTCCAGGCGAGTACTGTCCACGCGGCTCCTATCGCCCCGCTCGGCAGCGTCATCCGCGGCATAGCTGGCCTGACAGGCGAGAGCGACGAAGGTGGTTGCAAGGATGGAAAATTTTATTGAGGTCATAAGTAAATTCGGCGGCTCCGGGCACCATGCGCGGAGCACAGACCCCATCGAGCTTGAAGCATGCCGCGGCGAATCGCGCCTGCGAATGAAGGTGAACCGGCGCAATTTGAAAAAAAACAAAATGAGCGCCCCCCTGTTTCGCAATGCAGACCGCAATTGGCGGAAGGCAAGCGATGCAACTTGCACTTCAACTGCGGCTGATCGGCTCGCATAACACTGCCAGGTAACCGCTGCGCGTTGGCATAAGGTCTGCAAGGCTATGCTTAGTGGCCGCCCTGTTTTTTCCAAAACAGGTCGTTCCTCCATGCTGGAACAATTAACAACACGAGAAAAAACCTATGAATACGCTCGAGATCAAAGGCAATTGGAACATCGCGAAAGGGAAACTCAAACAGAAGTGGGCCAAATTGACGGATGACGACTTGCAATATGCCAAAGGAAAGGAAGAGGAATTGATCGGTCGGATCCAGCGGCGCACGGGAGCCACACGGGACGCAGTTGAAAAGGAGATCGACGCCGCTTGCTCGAGTTGCGACTGCGATTAGACCCTGACCCATACTGACTCACGCGCTGGCCGTTTCGACGTCCGGCGCGCTTTCCTCTTTCGCTCCTTCTGGCACATGCCCACCGTTCTCGAAATCGCTTCTCTCTTCCGGCGGTCTGAATCATCTTTTCCAACGATGGCTCCCGATCACACCCTCGTTTTGGTTGCAGGCAAACAACTGGGGGGCATTCTCCAAAAAGAGATTCGGCAGGCTTTTCCCACGGCGGAGATTCGCGAGGTCTCCTCGATCAAATCCGACGAGGATCTCCCAGAGGCCCGGGAGAGAATCGCCGTATTAATTCATCCGACTGCCGCGGAGATCGACTTCGCGGCGGCTGCCCTCGATGAATGCCGGCTGCCCCGCTGGGCAATTCTTGTTGTCGGTCCTGTTCACGGCCGCACGGAAATCGCGCTTCCATCCGAAGAGTGCAGCCCCGAGGTCGTGGGAGAAGCCCTGAAGTCCGCGCTCCTGCATCATGCGTTGAAGCGGGAAAACGCACGGGCGCGGGGCGATCTTAAAACCGTGGGGCGCCGTCTCACGCACGATCTGCGGGCCCAGGTGGGCGGCATTGTTACCACCGCTGAAGCGGTCAGCGAAGGATGGACCGAAAAAACGGGGAGCACCCGATTGCAGCCGATCATCGATGCGACGGAGGGGATGTTGAAGCTCATCGAGCGGATCAGCGCGGTTACGCGGGCCTCGTCGACGGTCCAGCAGCCGGAGATCCTTGATATGGGTTTGGCCTGTTGGGGGGCCATCCAGCGGCTCGAGATGCAGATCCTCCGGCAGCGCGCGACCCTTGCCCAGCCGGCCGCATGGCCCGAGGTGCGCGGAGTGGCCGCCTGGCTTGAAATCATCTGGTGGAACCTCCTGGCGAACGCCCTGGAGCATGCGGGCAAGGAAGCCTACTTCGAACTGGGATGGGATGCCGACGCCAGGACATACCGGTTTTGGATCGAAGACACGGGCCAGGGAGTTCCGGTGGAAAAACAGGCGCAATTATTTCACCCGTTCCATCTGCTGCACGAACCCAATGCGCCCAACGGCCTTGGCCTCTCCATTGTTCGCCGGTTCGTGGAACTTCAGGGCGGCCGCTGTGGGTACGAACGTGTGGACTCAACGTCCCGTTTTTATTTTACACTGCCGAAATAGCGCGCCTGTGCCGGTGGCGCGAGGTGTCTGAAAAATCCCGGGGCCTGAATTGACCGGTCCTGCCGGCGATGGTAAAAGGTGGCTTCGATCCGGCATGCAAGCGCCCCTCGAAATTCTTATCATTGAAGATGTGCCGCCCGACGCGAAAGCGATCGAGGCGGAACTTCGGGAGGCGCGAATCGATTTCCGATCGCGCCGGATCGAGACAAGGGCGGCGTTCGCGGAGGAACTGGAACGCAGACGTCCCGACATCGTCCTGAGCGACTTTACGCTCCCCTCGTTCGATGCCCTCGAAGCATTGCGGATGCTCAAGGCGCGCCGGCCCGACGTCCCCTTCATTCTCATCACGGGAAACCGTTCGGAGGAGGTGGCTGTCGAATGCATTCACGAAGGAGCCGACGATTATATCCTCAAGGCGAGCCTCAAGCGGCTGCCGACGTCGCTGAAGAATGCCCTTCAAAAAAAAGCCAGCGAGAAGGCCAAGGCCGATGCGGAAGGGGCACTGCGCCGCAGTGAGCAGCAATACCGGCTCATCGCGGACAATTCCCGCGATCTCATCAGCCTCGTGGACGTCGCCGGAGATTTCCTTTACGCCAGCCCGGCACATGCGCGAACCCTCGGGAGGAATCCCAAACTGCTGGTGGGCGCGCCGGCGATCGAGATCGTCCATCCTGAGGATCAGGCGGGTGTGCGCGCGGCTTGGGAACAGGCGATGACCCTGCGAGAAAGCCGGACGATGGAAGTGCGGATGCAACATGCGGAAGGGGACTGGCGTTTTTTCGAATCGGTGGGGAATTGGATTTTCGACGAACGCGGCGAACCGCAGCGGCTCATCGTGGTTTCGCGCGACGTCACACGCCGGAAGGCCGCGGAATCCGCCTCGCGCGAGCTGCCGAGATTGATCCGCGATGCCCAGGAAACCGAGCGGCGGCGCGTGGCGCGGGAACTGCATGACAGCGTCAACCAGATCCTCAGCGCCGTGAAATTTCGTCTCCAGTCCGTCGAGGAAAAACTGGCGCCGCGGGAGAATGCCGCATGGCGCGACGTATTAAAGGCACAAGCGCATCTCGAGAAGGCCATGCAGGAGGTGCGGCGCATCTCGAGGAATCTTCGGCCCAGTGAACTCGATGACCTGGGGCTTGTGCCCGCCGTGCGCAGCCTTGCCGAGGAGTTCGCGGAGCGCTCGCATGTCAAGGTGCACCTGGCCTTTACCAACCTGCCGGAAAAACTCCCCGTCGATACCGAGCTGAACCTTTACAGGATTTTCCAGGAATCGCTGGGAAACATCGAGCGCCACTCCCGCGCCACCGAGGTGCGAATCGAGCTGTCCCGCGACGGATCACGACTGCGCGCCTCGATTCGCGACAATGGAAAAGGATTCGATCCCCAACGAACGCGCGCGGAGGGCGAGCGTCCCGGCATGGGACTGGTGGACATCCGGGAGCGAGCGGAGTTCGTCGGCGGCCGCTGCACGCTCGTCAGCGCGCCTGGAAAAGGAACGGAGATTGTGATTGAGATGCCCCTGCGATCTGTGAACACTCCCGGCTCGAAGTTTGGCGACACTTGAATGACGTACATCCCGATGGCCCGCAAAGCTCGCTTACAAAGAATCCGCCTGCTGCTCGCAGATGATCATCCGATTGTCCTCGATGGCATCCGATCCCACCTTCGCGCGCAACCCGAGTTCGAGATCGTCGGGCAGGCCGCCAACGGCCATGAGGCCATCGAAAAAGCCAAGGCATTGCTGCCCGATGTCGTTCTCATGGACATCACCATGCCCCAGATGAACGGCCTCGAAGCCACCTCCCACCTGCGCAAGGAGGTGCCCGCGACGAAGGTCCTCATCCTGACGATGCATGACAGCAAGGAATACATTTCGCAGATGATCCGGATGGGCGCCCGGGGTTATCTCCTGAAGGACGGTTCCCCCTCCGAGTTGGTGCGCGCCATCAAAGCTGTCCATGCCGGCGAAGTGGTCTTTGCCTCGTCGGTCTCCAAAGTCCTGGCCGAGGTGATGGTGAACGGTCGCGCGCGATCCGTGGATCTCTCCCCCAGCTTGACCTGCCGCGAACGCGAAGTGCTGACCCACATCGCCGAGGGTCTCTTGAACAAGCAAATCGCCGACAAACTCGGGATCGGCGTTCGCACGATTGAAACCCATCGCGAGCGCATCATGCGCAAACTGGAAATTCACACCATCGCCGGCCTGACCAAATACGCGATCGCACAGGGCATGACCACCATGCCTTGATGGATTCCTCCCCTGCTCTCCCGGCCCGTCCGTAATCGGCCCGACTCCCTGATTCCGTAATCCTTCCTGTTGCCTCTGATGGGATCCTGGGCAAACTCCATCCCGTGCCCGCGTTCGTGCCAATGTCAAAAGTTCCTGACTATGCCCATTGGAGCAAATTCAACTCATCCACCTATGAAGAAATCAGTGCTTGATGCCGCGTTGCCCTCCCCGAAATGGCAGCCCAAATATCCTTTCGATGTCGTCATTGCGTACGAGGACGACCTCACACGCCATCGGGCCATGCACCTGCACGATCACCTCGCGCGCCAATTGAGCGATGATTTCGATTTCCAATGCGCCTGGTGGAAGTTCGGCCACATCGCCGATCCGACCCTGCGCGAGCAGGCGGTCGACGACGCCACCGCCGCGAATATGATCGTCCTGTCGCTCCATGACGAAAATGAACTCAACCCGGCCGCGCAAATGTGGATGGAGGATTGGACGTGCCGCCGTGAGCATCACAAATGCGCCCTCGTCACACTTTTCCCCGATAGCGAAATGCGCCGCGCTCCGGTGTTTGCGCGTCTCAAACAAATTGCCCGGCAGGCGCGCATGGATTTTTTCACAAACATCAGCGAGGCCGCCGGGAATTTTGCGGAACTCAACGTCTCTCAATTTGTCCAGCAGTCAGCGGGGCGCCACACCCCATCCGAGGCGCCGTTGACCGCAGCGTCGCTGATGCCCAGGTGGGGGATTAACGAATCATAGGGGGGACCGGCCGGGAGCTTCGTGACACAAATGTAACAGGAGGGCGTTTCCCAGCTGGAAAGCGTTCCACGGCAACAGCATTGGAAATGGGTTGGCCTTTTCGCCGGAGATTTCGCGCGGAAAGATCGAACCGTTCAGCACCGAAACCGTCGAAGGGGTGTTAAGAGTCGAAATAATGGATTGGTTATGAACTATACGATTTCGAGCTTCACGGTGAAACAGGAGTATGTAAAACCGGCGAAACGGGCTCTCGCGGAATTGGTCGCCGCCGTCCGGGAAAACGAACCCAAAACCCTCTACGTCGTTTTTCGCGAGGAAGGTTCGCCCGCATTTTTCACGTTGATGTCCTTCGAAAATGAGGCTGCGGAACGGCGTCATGCCCAATCCCGTTATGTCGCCCACTTCGCGAAAAAGCTCCTGCCATTGTGCGATGGCAAACCGCGCTTTACCGAATTGAGTTTTTTCGCAGCCAGCCGGAAACAGTGGGCGCTGGACAAGGGCGGCCTTCCGATGTCTCACCTGCTTTCATTGGCGGCTGCACAGCCCCAGCCCGGCAGCCGTTCGACCCGGCTTCCTGGCAAACGACTCGCCGGGAGCATGCGGTGAGTCTCCTCCGGTGACTTTGCCCTGCCCTGCGAGAGAATCGCTCGTTTTCCGGATCGTTATTGTCGTCATGCGATCCATATTGTCTCCATAATCCCATCACGATGAATGTTATGATTAATCCGCCCGGGCGCCGCCCGATGACCCTCGTTTTCCTGAGCCTCCTCGTCTTCGCCGGCGTCCTTCCCGCAGCCGCACCCGCGGCGCCGGAGGTCAAACTGAAATGGACCGCGTCAGGTGTCCTCGAAAAACTCGGGGTCCCGAGCCGCCAGCCGCTCACACTTTCAGATGCGAAACCGGACTCGGCAAAAAAAACGCCCGACCTCAAGTCGCCATCGTTCGCCGAGTTGAAGCTGGGTCCCAGGGAATCACCGACCACGTTCATTGTCGTCGTGGATGAACCTGATGGCAAACCGTCCCGCCTGTTCATCGATGCGAACCATAATGGGGATCTCACCGATGACCCGGCCCCGGTATGGTCGGAAGCAAAAACACCGGGACCCGACGGGCGTGAAGTCGCCCTCCACGAAGGAAGTGTCACCGTGCGCATTCCCTATCCGGATGGCGCCAGGGAAGCCCGCCTTCTCTTCAGTCGCTACGACAAAAACAGCGACGTGCCGCCCGCGTTCCGGAAGTTTCTTTTCTACTCGCGCGATTATGCGTGGATCGGCGATGTGAAACTGGGAGAAAAAACTTACGCCGCGATGCTCGTCGACGAAAGCACGACGGGCGATTTTCGTGGAAGCGCTGGAAAATCGTCCGGAGT
>JBEEGQ010000329.1:0-5641 GCA_041166945.1 Verrucomicrobiota bacterium | reverse complement strand
GGTCCATTCCCGAAACAACCCGTCGCATCCCCAGTAGTGGGCGACGAGCCGGAATATGTGGAAGTCGGCCAGGGCCAGTCCGGGTGCGCGCGCGACTTTTTTCACGAGCCCAAAGCGGCGTTCGCTGTTGATGAAGGTCCCCTCTTTTTCGCCCCAGCCGGCCGCGGGCAACAACAGATGGGCCTGTCGGGCGGTTTCGGTGGTCGTATACATGTCCTGCACCACGAGGAACTCGAGTTTGCGGAACAGCGCCGCATTCGAATCCGGCGATGCGTTCATGCCGCTGGCCTTCCCGCGTCCAATCCAGGAATGGGCGGGATTCGTTCCGATGATCCAGAGACCTTTGATCCGGCCCTCCTGGATTCGGTCCATGATCTGATCGTAAGCCAGGGAGTTGCGATCGGGAATGGTGCCGACGGGAATGCCCAGGAGCCGGGCGACATCGAGACGTTGAGCGGCGTCGGCGAAGTCGCGTCCGCCGAGCAGTCCGGTGGCATTGGCGAAGAGGCGCGAACCCATCGCGTTGCACTGTCCGGTGATGCTGTTGGCGCCGGTGCCCGGGCGGCCGATATTGCCGGTCATCAAGGCGAGATTGATGATCGCCTGCGCCGTGCGGGTACTTTCGTGACCCTGGTTGACGCCCATCGTCCACCAGAAACTGACGGCTTTCCCACGGTGAATCGTTTCCGCCAGGCGAAACAATTGTCCAATGGTCAGCCCGGTGTCGGCCGCCACCTTGTCCGGGGTGAACTGGCGGATGAATTCCTGGAACGCCGCAAAACCGGTGGTGCTGCATTCGATGAACGCCCGATCCACCCAGCCGTTTTGCGCGAGCAGATTCGCCAGGCCGTAAAGCAGCACCAGATCGGATTTTGGCGCGAGCGGAAGATGCTGCGTCGCGTTCATCGCGGTCTCGGTCTTGCGGGGATCCAGGACGATGATCTCCGGCTGATTCCGGTTTCGCAAAACGCGCTGCCACAGGATGGGATGGGCAACGCACAGGTTTGAGCCAATTAAAACGAGCACGTCCGACTGCTCAAAGTCCGCGTAGGTGTAGGGCGGCGCATCGAAGCCGAAACTTTGTTTATAGGCCACGTGGCTGGTGGCCATGCATTGACGCGTGTTCGAGTCGAGGTGCAATCCGCCCATCCCGAACTTGAAGAGCGCTCCCAGGTAAGCCATCTCCTCCGTGCAAATCTGGCCGGTGCTCAGGCACGCGATGGATTCCGGGCCATGCTGATCGATCAACGCCTTGAATTTCAGCGTGAAAATTTGCAGCGCCTCATCCCAATCGACTGGCTCCGGCGCTCCGTTTTTTTTGGAACGCCACAGCGGCGTCACTGCCCGATCGGGCGCCGCCAGCGGCGCCAGCGCCTCCCAACCCTTCGGACAGGCCATCCCGAGATTGACCGGGTGCGTCGGATCCGCGCTCAGGTTCACCGCATGGCCATCCTGCAAATGAACGTTCAGCCCGCAGCCCGTCGAACAAAAACCGCACACGACGGATTCCGTGGCGTCAGGGGCGAGCCGCGCCGGCACCTGGCCCAATCCAAACTTCCCGGGCGCCTGCACCAAATCGGCGGTCAAAGGCCCGGTCCATTCGCGCAGCCATGAATTTTTTTTCGTGCTCATGGCATCCGGTCGGGTGCGACGGACGTGAAAAACAACCAGCGCTCCGCCAACTCCGCCAGGACGCACAATGCAAAGATCATCGCCACCACCGGCGGCGATCCCCGGTTCGTGAGGATCAGAAATGGAAGCCCGACGCCTCCGCATAATCCGGCGAACAGTCGAATCGCCAAAACGGGCCGAAGCCTTTCCCATTGCAGCACCGCGGTGCGGCGAAGTTCGGTCCAGGTGTCGCTGGAGGAATCGGCGTGTTGCAGAACGGAACATTCGCAGCCGAGCTTGACCAGCGTCGTGACGATGAGTGCCAGCGCCAGGCTCGGGAGCGGATTGAGCAATAGCGCGAAGGCAAGACCCATCACGAGTGTTGTTCCCAGGAACCGCGGGCCGGTCCGTGCCAGGCTCCAAAACGCGCGATGCGTGTCGGCATAAACCATCGTTTGCGTGAGCAAAGCCAGCAGGCCGAGCACTGCAATGATCACTGCCCACGCGGTCCCGGAATTCCGCAGGACAATTCCCGCGGCGGCGACGCCCGCAAAAAGGTTCAGGGCGATCGCCTCGCGGCTGAGCCACGACGTGCGCCAGCCCATCCATACCCGCCAGGCTTTGGCAGGACGGCCCAGATGGAAGACGCTGGCGCCAAGCCCCGTCGCCAGCCACAGCAACGCGACCACTGCCAGGAGCCGGCTGGCCGGCTGGCTGAATGTCGCGGCCATGAAAGCTCCAATGCCCGCCTGCGACATCACCAACATCAGGATGAGCGGCCAGTGCGGCGATTGCGGCCGGGAGCGTTCGTGCTGGCTCGAGCGCAAACCCGGCACGTCCCTTTTTGTGAGATACCGCGTCGTAGGCAGGGTGTGCGCGGGAAATGGCGAGTCCGGGAGCCAGAGAGCCGCCCCCGACGCTGCAGATCGCTGCGGACGGAATTGTTGTCGGACCGATTCCTGTTCCACAAGGACGATGCGGATGGCATCGCTGGGACAGGCCTGCGCGCACGCGGGCGCTTCGCCGGCGGCGATCCGTCCGTGGCACAGATCACATTTACGGACAATGCCCCGATGTGCGGAATATTTGGGAACGTCATAGGGACATTTTAATATGCAATAGCTACACCCGATGCATTGGTCATCGAGATGCCGGACGATTCCCGTGATGGGATCCTTGTCGTAAGCGAGCACGGGACAACCCTGGAGGCATCCCGGTTCGATGCAGTGATGGCAGGCAGTCGTCACGGTCTGCTGCACGGGTTCCACGCGGTTTCCACCGCGCGCCTCGAGCACGAGTGCCTCGCCGAACAGCGTGCCGACTTCGCGCCACGATTCGCCGTCATCGAGGCCATTGAGCGAATGGCAGGCGGTCACGCAGGCCTTGCAGCCGCTGCATTTGTCGAGATCGACCTCGAAGGCGTATTGCCGGCCAGGTTGCGGGGTGATGAGCGGGAGTAATTGACGATAGTGCGGAATGCCGATTTCGTTCCGATCCTTGGCGCGGGCGAACTCTCCTGCGGCGGTGAGATCCCGTTGCTCATCGAGGAGTTCGTCGATCAGCGTGCGCTCGGGAGGTGCGGTCATTGTAATCGGAGCGCTTACGAGAGAAGCCCCTGCAACGTGCCGATGTCGTGGCGCGTCGTGAACGACTGGAAGCTTTCTCCGGCCACACGATGTTCGAGCCAGCCGCCGATGATTTTTTCCAGGGTCGGCTTGAGCATGTTCACGCTGACGCCCTGGAACAATTGTCGTCCGATGGCCTGCCGCGAGCCGAAGCCGCCCCCGACAAACACGTGATAACCTTCGACGCTTTCGCCCTGAATTTTTACCTTCGCACCGAGAAGGCCCAGGTCGCCCATGTAATGTTGGGCGCACGAATTGGGGCAGCCGGTGAAGTGAACGTTGATGGGTTGATCGAGCTGAAACTTGCGGTCCAGGTGATTCATCACATCGAGCGCGTGGCCCTTGGTATTCGAGCTGGCAAACTTGCAATACGAATTGCCCGTGCAGGCGATGAAGCCGCTCTTGAGGTTCGATTGCCGCCAGTCAAACCCCATTTTCACCAGCGCCTTTTTCAGCACGGGCACATAGGCGTCCGGCACATTCGGGATCAAAAGATTTTGCCAGACCGTCAGGCGCACCTCGCCCGATCCGTAAAGATCCGCAAGGTCCGCCAGCCGGTTCATCTGGCGCGGCGTGATTTGGCCCACGGGAATCGCCACGCCAATCCAGTTCAACCCCGCCTGTTTTTGCGGGTAAACTCCCACGTGCGCGTGAGCGACATCGGGTTCGGATTTTTTTGGGTCGACCGGTGCGGGAGGACCGGAACGCGCCAGGCGATGGCCGAGCAGTTTCTCGGTTTCCTCCAGGTATCGATCGAGCGTCCAGCTCTCGAGCAGATGCTTGAGGCGCGCCTTTTTTCGATCCTCACGATTCCCGTTGGCCACATAGACGCGCAACAGGGCGGCGGTAACCTTGACGACTTCGGCGGGCTTCACGAGCACGCCCAAATCGCGGGCGAACGATTTATGGCCCGTGGCGCCACCCAGGGCGCAACGGAAATAAACGCCCGCGGGCAGATCGCCCTGATCCTGCGGCAGGGTTACGGCGCTCCACCCGATGTCGTTCGTCTCCTCGACGGAACTGATGCGCCCCCCGCCGCTGATCGCGATGTTGAACTTGCGGGGTAAATCGTAAAATTCGCGCGTGTTGAGAATCACCTGCGCCAGCTCATGCACCAGGGGCAGCGTCGCGATCTGCTCATGAGGATCGAGGCCGCTGGTCGGATCGCATGTGAGGTTCCGCACGTTGTCGGCGCCGGCCCCCCGCGTGTGAAGCCCGACGCCCTGGATTCTTCTCAACACCTCGGCGGTGTCCCGCGGCGCAATCAGGCGGATCTGCAAATTGGCCCGCGTGGTGATTTGCACATAACCCGTGGTCAGGTCCGAGGCGACGCTCGCAATTTCGCGAAGCTGAAATGTCTTCAACTGCCCGCCCGGAATCCGCAGCCGCGCCATGAACGCCTCGTGGTTCGGCGTCAGATAAAAAAGTCCCTGCCATTTGAAGCGAAACAGGTTTTCCCGGTCGGGCGCCTGGTTGGTTGCGGCATGCTGGAGCAACAACGGATAGGCATCGAGAGGATGCAGTTCGCGCTTGATGCGCTCCTCGGGAATCAGTTCCTCGAGATTATCGGTCCGGCCTGCCGCAGGCTGCGCCGCTGGGTTGGGCATCACTTCGCCAAAGGTGAGACCGCGATTGCGGAGCCCGCAAAAAAACCCTTCGAGGTACGCGCTCTGTTCGCCATTCAGTTTCTGGCCGGCGATTTCGGTGATGGACAGGGGTTTGTTCATCCCGGTCTTCAATACACGTCCCTCTGATAACGTTTTTCGGTCTTCAGCCGGGTGACATAATCCGCAGCCTGTTCCGTCGTGATGCCGCCATGCTTTTGAATCACCTGATGCAACGCCGCATCGACATCCTTCGCCATCCGCCTGGCGTCGCCGCAGACATAAAAATGCGCGCCATCCTCCAGCCAGCTCCACAGGACATCGCCGCGCTCGAGCATCCGGTCCTGGACGTAAACTTTCCCGGCTTGATCCCGGCTGAACGCGAGGTCGAGTTGGTGGAGATGTCCATCGGCATGCATCGCGGTCAGCTCGTCCTCATACAAAAAATCGAGTGCGCGTTGTTGATCGCCGAAGAACAGCCAGTTCGCGCCCGTCGCTCCCGTGATGCGGCGTTCCTCGAGGAAAGCCCGGAACGGCGCGATGCCGGTCCCGGGTCCCACCATGATCACTGCCTGGCCTGGATCGGCCGGCAGCCGGAATCCATGGCTTGGCTGAATGAAAACGGGAACCGCCGTTTCATGCGGCACGACGCGGTCCGCCAGGAAGGTCGAACAGACTCCGTTGCGCGCGCGGCCGTGCGCCTCGTAACGCACCGCGCCGACCGTCAGGTGGACCTCGCCCGGATGCGCCTTCGGCGATGACGAGATGCTGTATAACCGCGGTTGCAGCGGCCGCAAAGGC
>JBEEGQ010000328.1:0-33979 GCA_041166945.1 Verrucomicrobiota bacterium | reverse complement strand
CAGGACCGTGCGGAATTCGAGACTTTGCTTCGGAAAGCGCTGGCGATTGATCCGGACGCCCTTCCGGATTCCCGGCTGATGAACACGCTGGCACAACGCCGGGCCACGTGGCTTCTCGGAAGGACGGATGAGTTGTTCCTCCCGGCCTCCAAGGTTAATGATTCAAAATGACGCAACTCCCGCCTGTTCCCGGCGATTATAACAGATGATAAAACGGATTCTTTTGCTCGTGACGCTCGTGCTGATTCCGGGCGCCGGCGTTTATTCGGCGACCACGATCACGCTGGGGACGCTGGCTCCGGAAGGCACGACGTATCACCGAACACTCCTGGAGCTTCGCGAGGCGTGGCGAAAGGCGCCGGGCGGCGGAGTGAACATGCGGATCTATGCGGGCGGCAAAATGGGGGGCGACTTGAAGATGGTGAGCCAGATGCGCCTGGGCACGCTGGATGCGGCGATGATCACCGCCAATGGGCTGGCTGAAATCGAACCGGGTGTCACCGGTTTGCAAAGCATCCCGATGATGTTCCGTTCGCTCGAGGAGGTGGATTACATCGGCAGCAAACTGCAACCGCTGCTCGCGCGGCAGATGGAGGCGAAGGGTTTCGTTGTGTTGTTCTGGTCCGATGCCGGCTGGGTTCATTTCTTTTCCAAGAAGGCGATGGAGACGCCCGATGAGCTTCGCAAGATGAAGATTTTCAATTGGGCGGGCGACACGCATGGCGCCGGGATATGGCGTTCGGCGGGATTCCAGCCGGTGCAACTGGATCCTTCTGAAATCGTTCCGATGCTGGAGACGGGGGTCATCAGCGCGGTGCCGACGCCCCCGTTCGCCGCGCTGGCGACGCAGGTTTATGACAAGGCTCCGCACATGCTGGATCTCAACTGGGCGCCGCTGGTGGGCGCGCTCGTGATCCGCAAAAGTGTTTGGGACAAGCTGCCGGCGGATGCGAAACCGGTCCTCCTCCAGTCCGCGATGGAGGCGGGCAAGGCCAATAAAATCCAGGGACGCGCCGAAAGCGCGCGAGCGGTGGAAGCGATGAAAGCCAAGGGATTGACCGTGCATCCGGTGACGCCGGCGCTCGAGGAGGCGTGGCGCAAAACCGCGGAATCCATCTACGCGGAGCTGAAGGGCAAAATCGTACCGGCGGACACTTTTGATGAGGTGGTGAAGTTATTGAAGGAATACAGGGCGTCAACGGGTGCCAAGCCATGAACGAAGTGCCGGTGGAGGAGATCCGCGAACGGCCGGCGTGGCAGCGTGGCTTGCGCGGCGTGGAAAACGGCGTGGTGATCGCGGTCCTGGCCCTGCTTGTCATTCTTCCGTTGATCGAGGCGGTGCTCCGGAAATTTACGAACACCAGCATCAAGGGGGGCACCGGTTTTGTTCAACATTTCACACTGCTGGTCAGTGTGCTCGGCGGCGCGATAGCCGCCCGCGAGGGACGCCTGCTGTCGTTATCGTCGCTGACCACATTTCTCAAGGGCCGCTGGCTGGCGTTCGCACTGATCGCCAATGGGGCCGTGGCGACGGCTGTGAGCGCGTTGCTGTGCGTGGTGGGTTGGCAGTATGTGCTGACGCAGCCTTCGGATTCGATGATCGCGTATGGCATTTCGACCCGGGCCTTTCAAATCCTGCTGCCTGTTGGTTACGGGCTGGTGGCGGCGCGGTTGTGGTGGCATTCCTCGCCGCGCTGGACCGGCCGCTGGATAACCCTGGCGCTGGCGGCGGGATTGGTGTGGGTGGGATGCCATTCGCCGGTGGATCCGGGCAAACTGGTGTGGCCGGCCTTGATCACCCTGTTGGTGGCGACGGTTCTAGGGGCGCCGGTCTTTACGACGTTGGGGGGAGCCGCCATGATTTTATTCTGGGGCGCTGGCCGGCCTGCGGGCGCCGTGCCGCTGGAACATTACGAACTGGTGACACAACATGTGCTGGCGAGCCTGCCGCTGTTCACGCTCGCCGGTTATTTCCTCGCCGAGGGGGGCGCCTCGAAGCGACTGGTGCGCCTGTTCCGTGCGCTGTTCGGACCGTTGCGCGGCGGGCCGGCGATCGTGACGGTTTTGGTGTGCGCGTTCTTCACCTCGTTTACCGGCGCGTCCGGAGTCACCATTCTGGCACTGGGCGGCCTCCTGATGCCGGTATTGATCGCTGCCAATTATTCCGAGAAATCCGCGTTGGGACTGGTGACGGGAGCGGGCTCCCTGGGATTGCTGTTTCCGCCGTGCCTGCCGTTGATTGTTTACGCGACGATTGCGCAATTGCAGATGGCGAACATGGAGTTGCCCCCGGGAATTGCGCGGCCCGAGCTCAGCATCAACCAGCTTTTTCTCGGCGGCCTCGGGCCGGGGGTGGTGCTGGTTCTGCTGACGGCGTGGTGGGGAATTCGCGCCGGTCCGCGGGAGGCCGCGCGCCCGCGGTTTGACAACCGCGAAGTGCTCGCGGCGTTGAACGATGCCAAATGGGAATTGATCCTTCCGATGCTGGTGCTGGCGGTGATGTTCACCGGGCTGGCCACTCCCGTCGAGGCTGCGGCGGTCGCCGCCCTCTATGCGCTTCTCACCCAAACCGTCGTGCATCGCGACCTCCATTGGACTCGCGACGTGCCGCGGGTCGTGACCGAGTGCGGACTGCTCATCGGGGGCGTGCTCCTCATTCTGGGCGTGGCGATGGGCCTGACCAATTACCTGGTTTTTGCCGAGGTGCCATCGCATGGAGTGGAATGGGTGCAGAGGGCGGTTCACTCGAAGTGGGTTTTTCTGCTGCTGCTGAATCTGTTTCTGCTGGTGGTGGGTTGCCTCATGGACGTTTACTCGGCGATCGTGGTGGTGGTGCCGTTGATCGTGCCGATGGGGGTGGCGTTCGGAGTGGACCCGGTGCATCTCGGGATCATTTTTCTGGCGAACCTCGAGCTCGGGTTCCTGACGCCGCCTGTGGGCATGAATTTGTTCCTGGCGTCCTATCGATTTCGCAAGCCGATGATCTATGTCACGCGCGCGGTGCTGCCGATGCTCGGCGTGCTGCTCATCGGCGTCCTGTTGATCACCTATGTGCCTCCGCTCACCACGACACTGCCGAAACTGTTCAAGAAATCCGTAACGTCGGCACCCCGATGAAGTTTCCAAAACTGCGCGCGGCCCTGGCATCCTCAATTCCCTGGCGCCATGAATGAACCTTCTCCTGCGGCCGCTCCGCGTCTGTCGCCCGGACAATTGGTGACGCTGACGATCACCGACATGGCTTTTGGCGGGGAAGGGGTGGGACGCGTCGACGAGTTTGTGGTGTTTGTTCCTTTTGTGGTGGTGGGCGAGGAGGTGGAGGCGGAGATCACGGAGGTAAAACGCCAATTCGCGCGGGCGCGCCTGTCGCAAGTGCTCCGCCCCTCGCCGGCGCGAAGGCCGCCGCCGTGCCCCTACTTCATGGCGTGCGGTGGATGCCAGTATCAGCACGTGGAATATGCGACCCAGCTCGAGTGGAAGCGCAAACAAATTGGCGACCTGATGTCGCGGGTGGGCGGTTTCGCGCCGGCGATCGTCGGGCCCGTGGTTGGCTGTCCGGCGCCTTATGGATATCGAAATCGGGTCATGGTGCGGTCGCAATGGGACAAGACCAAACAATCGCTCAACATCGGGTTCCTTCGCGCCGATAGCCGTCTCGTCGTGGACATCGCAGAGTGCCAGATCGCGGAGCCGGCGTTGAATGAACAACTGCGTCGTGTGCGCGCGGATCCGCCGGCCAAAGGCGGACTCAAGGTGGTCCTGCGCCTCGCGCCCGAAGGCTGGGACGTGCCGCGGGATTCATTTTTCCAGAATAATTTTCATCTGCTGCCCGAGCTGGTGCGGACCGTGCGTGAACGAGTTCGTGACGCGGGCTCGAGATTTTTGGTGGATGCCTATTGCGGGGTCGGTTTTTTTGCGATCGAACTTTCCGACGTGGTGGAGGCGTATGCGGGCGTCGAGATTGATCACCAGGCGATCCTGGCGGCGAAACGCAATGCGGCCGCGCGCGGAAAAACGAACGGGGAATTCATCGAAGGCAACGCCGAGGCGCTCCTGCCGCTCATCCTGAAGCGGTTCGATGCACCGGCCACCACAGTGGTCGTGGATCCGCCACGAACCGGCTGTCCGCCGTCGGGCTTGGAGGCGTTGCGCCGAAACCGGCCGGCGCAGGTGATCTATGTGTCCTGCCATCCGGCGACGCTGGCGCGGGACTTGAACACGTTGTGCGCCGGGAATGTCTTTGAACTCAGGAACGTGACGCCGCTCGACATGTTCCCGCAGACGCAACATGTGGAATGCGTGGCGGACCTGAGGGCAAAATGAAAAGCGCGATGCGAAACCTGTGAGAAAAACCGCATGACCCTCCATGGATTGGCGCGTCTGCTCATTTCCGTCTCCGGCCTGGAGCGCCGTTCCTTTCTTCCCTTGCCAAGCGCGTCGTTCATCGTTTCAACTCCCTCCGCCTGAGCACCAAAATGGATAATACGATCAAAGTGGAGATGGGTTTTGTGCAACGGCGCCTTCCCTGGATGGTGGGCGGGGCGATGATGCTCGTTTTCCTGGTCACGATGAACCGTTGGATCACGCCGATCACCGCCGTGGCCCTGGGAAAAGTGGCGGGATGGGATTGGCGGCCGAACGTGGTGGCGCCGCTTCATGTGCTCCTGACCTGGCCGGTGAGATGGCTCCCCGCGGGGATCCAGTTGTTCGCCCTGAACTTTTTTGAGGTCGCCTGCGCGGCTCTCTCGCTGGCTTTGCTCGCCCGTTCAGTGGCGCTCTTGCCCCATGATCGGACGAAGGATCAGCGGCAGCTCGAGCGCAGCGACTATTCACTCCTGAGCATCGGCGCCGCCTGGGTGCCGCCCTTGATGGCCGCGCTGGTTTGCGGTTTGCAGCTGAATTTCTGGGAGAACGCGGTCGCGTCGAACGGCGAGATGCTCGACCTGCTCGTTTTCGCATACCTGGTTCGCTGCCTGTTGGAATTCCGGCTCGACCACAATGAACGCTGGCTGAAGAAGCTCGCGTTTGTTTACGGGCTCTCCGTGGTGAACAACTTCGCGATGATCGGCTTTTTCCCCGCCTTTCTCCTGGCCCTGGTCTGGATCAAATGGGCGACCTTTTTCAACTGGCGTTTCGTGGGGCGGATGTTGATGTGGGGCTGCCTGGGACTGCTCCTTTACCTGGTCCTGCCGCTGCTCGCCAGCCTGCAAACCGCCGACTATTCGTTCACCGAACTCCTGCGCAGCTATTGGAATCAGCAGCGGCTGATGCTGATGAGCGCGCCCCGGTACCTGTTCATTTTCCTCGCCCTGACATCGATTCTTCCGGTGCTGTTTATCGGCATTCGATGGCCCGCCAGTTTTGGCGACACCAGCCCGACAGGACAGGCCCTGACCAACCTCACGACGCACGTGATTCATCTGATCTTCCTGGCCGCGTGCCTCTACGTGACGTTTGACCTGGAATTCAGCCCGCGCCGCATTCTTTACGCGCGCTATGCGGCGCTGCCTTTCTATTATCTGGGCGCATTGAGCATCGGTTATTTTGCCGGTTACCTGCTCCTCATTTTTGGTGCAAAACCGGATCCCAACGCGAAATCCTGGCAGCGTCCGACCTTGGTCAGGCAGGCCGCGAACATCGTCATGGTGGCGGCCGTGTGGGTGCTGCTCGTTGCCGTCCCCGCCGGTCTTGCGTGGAAGAATGTCCCGATCATCACCGCCCGAAATTCTCCCGCGCTCAGCCGGCATGTGGCCATTTTGGCGGACAGCCTTCCCCCGCAAGCCACCGTGGTGATGGGGGATGACGTGACGCGCCTCTATGCTCTGCAGGCGGAGTTGCGGCGGCGCAAACCGGACGCGGGCCATATCGTGCTCGAATCCGTGTCGCTGGAATTCCCCGCTTATCATCATTTTTTGGCAAAACGCCACGGACCACGGCTGCCGAATCTCACTACCAACGCGCCTCCTGGAACCCTGGTGGACGCGTATCGGGTCACCGGATTCCTGCTGGGCCTCAGCCAGACATCGGGCCTCTATTACATCCATCCGAGCTTCGGTTATTTCTTCGAACTATTTTATCTGAAGCCGAGCCAGGGCCTCTATCGCATGGTTCCGTTCACCAACAGCATCATCTCGCCCCCCGTGCTGAGCGAAGCCGAACTCAAGTCGCAGGACGGCTATTGGAAAAACCTGGAGACGACCGAGATCTACATGAAGCCGGTGGAAGTTCCGGCTCCGGCGGCCAAAAAGAAGCCGGGCGTGATTTTGGAGAACGACGGCATCGCGGGCGAGATCCGGATGGTCTATTCCCGGGCGCTGAACCATTTTGGATTTGAAGCGCAGCGCGCGGGCAACCTGAAGCTGGCGGCGGATTATTTTGACCGGGCGCTGCAACTCAATAGCCGCAATCTGTACGCATTCATCAACAAGGATTACAATCGGCGCGTGCAGGCCGGCCACCCCGAGAGCCTTCCTCCGGGATCCAACGTCCTGGAGCGCATCGAGCCCTATCCGATGACTCTCGATCAGCGATTGAACCTCTACGGGCCGCCGGACGAGCCGTCGATTTCCGAATATCTCGCCCAACATTTCCACGGCACTTCGTTGTTCCGGCAATCGGCGCAATGGCTGGAACGTTCCCTGGCTTTCGAGCCGACCAACATCAATCGCCGGTTGTTTCTCATCAGTGAAGAGCTGCACCTGGGCCTGGCGGATCAGGTTCTCGAATTGGTCTCCACGCTTCGCAATCGCCCGCCTTCTTCCCTGACCGTGGAGGATCAGATCGATTTGACGCGCGCCGAGGCCTGGGCGCAATACAGCCGGGGGAACCTGCCGGAAGCCGAGGATCTCCTGCGCGCCGCCCAAAAAAAATATCCGCAGGAAAACAGCCCGTTCAGCACGCTCGCGGACATTTACCTGGCCACGCGCAATTTTACAAACGCCGTGCCGTTCACCAAAGTCGTCGGCGTTTACGAGGAGCAAATCAAGCTGCAACCGAACAACGCCGCCGCGCTGGTGAGCCTGTCCATGCTCTTCATCAGCTCCGGACAACAGGAGAAAGCGCTGCCGTTTCTGCAACGCGCCATCAACCTGAAACCCGACGACGCCGGCGCTCTTTTCGCTCGCGGGCTCTGCAACCTGCACCTTGCCCAGATTGTTGCGGGTAGGATCGACGCGCCCCGCGTGGACTCCGCACTGGCGGATTTTCTCCAGGTCACATCGCTGGCGCCCAAGAATTACACAGCGTGGTGGGGCGTCGGCGAATGTTACCGGCTCAAACGACTCCGGACACAGGCCATCAAGGCTTACCAGACATTCCTGGAAGGCGCTCCAGCGGGCCATCCCGATCGACGCCTCGCGGAGCAACGGATCAAGCTGCTTAAATCCGGCGGCTTATAGACTGCGTCCATGCGCGTGACGCACCTCATCACCCGGCTCATCCTGGGTGGCGCGCAGGAAAACACGGTCGCTTCGGTGCTGGGCCTTGGCAAAAAAAGCGGCCTGGAGGTGGAGTTGATCTCGGGACCCACGACCGGCCCGGAAGGCTCGATGGAAAGTGCCTTCTCCGACACTCCGGGCCTCCTCACGATCCATCCCCACCTGGTCCGGCCGGTTCATCCGTGGCACGATGCGCTGGCGTTGCGCGGCTTGACCCGGCTTCTGCGTGAGCGCGCGCCGGACATCGTTCATACGCACAGCGGCAAGGCCGGGATTCTCGGAAGGCTTGCCGCGCGCCGCGCCGGAGTGCCTGTCATCATTCACACAATTCATGGCCCATCCTTCGGTTCATTTCAGGGATGCCTGGCCAACAGGCTGTTTACGGCCGCCGAGCGTCATGCGGCCCGGGTGACCACCCACTTCGTTTCCGTGGCGGACGCGATGACCCGGCAATATCTGGCGGCGGGCATCGGGCAGCCCGGACAGTTCACCCGGATCTTCAGCGGGTTTCCGCTCGAACCATTTCTCACCGCTCAAAACGATCCGGTGGTTCGGGCGCGATTGGGCCTGGCGGCGGATGATCTGGTCGTCGGGAAAATCGCCCGGCTGGCGCCGCTCAAGGGGCATGCGGATCTTTTGGAAATCGCGCCCCGCCTCGTGCGATGCTGGCCCAAAATTCGATTTCTGCTGGTGGGCGACGGGCGGTTGCGCGCGGACCTCGAGGCGCGGGCTCGATCGCTCGGAATGGGCGATCGATTTGTCTTCACGGGATTGGTTCCTCCGGGGCAAATACCGCAGCTCACGGGCATCATGGATATTCTGGTGCATCTCTCTTCACGCGAAGGGCTGGCGCGCGCACTGCCCCAGGCGCTTGCCGCGGGCCGGCCGGTCGTGGCCTACGATACCGATGGAGCAGGCGAGGTTTGTCGCGATGGGGAAACCGGTTTTCTTGTCCCGCCCCGCGATCTCGATGCGCTGGCGGATCGCATCGGGCGGCTGGCGAATGACGCGGCGCTTCGAGCGGAACTGGGCAGTCGCGGCCGGCAATTTGTCCGTCACGCTTTTCCTGTCGAACGGATGGTCGATGAGTTGCACGAACTTTACCTTCGGCTCGCGCGCGAAAGGGGTGTGACATCGTCACGATGAACGATGCGATTTACGGCGGCGCCGCTTTGGCCGGAGCGCTCACGAGCTTCGCGGCGGTTCCCCTCTGGCGCGCCTGGTGCCGGCGCACGGGGCATGTCGATGATCCGGGCCGCCGCAAAATTCATCAGGAACCCATTCCTCTGGCGGGCGGCCTCGCTGTGCTCACCGGTTTGATCCTTCCATTAATGCTCGCGGTGATCGCCTTGCAGTTTCATTGGATTGACCAGGACTCCATCAATCGAATTGTCCACGGCTTCCAGCGGCGGGGCGGCCAGCTCGGCGCGATTTTTGGCGGGGCGATTGGGATGACGCTGCTGGGCTGGCTCGATGACCGTTATGAATTGCGCCCGGCGTTGAAGTTCGCCGGGCAGGTGGCGGTCGCCGCGGTCGTGGCCGCCAGCGGGGTCCGCATCACCCTGTTCGTTCCCAACGCCGTGTTCAGCATCGTCGTGACGCTGTTATGGATCGTCACGGTGACCAATGCGTTCAACTTCCTCGACAACATGAACGGCCTGTGCGCGGGCCTGGGGGTGATTGCGGCGACGATATTCGGCGTGAAGGCGGCGATGCTGGACCAATATCTGGTTGCTTCGATCGCATTCCTCGCGGCGGGCGCGCTTCTGGGGTTTTTGCCTTTTAACTTCCCGCGCGCCTCGGTTTTTTTGGGGGACGCCGGGAGCCATTTGACCGGCTATTTGCTGGCGGTGCTGGCAATCCTGCCACACTTCCATTCGGCCAAACATCCGGAGCCGTGGGCCGTGGTCATCCCGCTGCTGGTGCTGGCGATTCCGCTGCTGGATCTCTGCTGGGTGGTGATGCTCCGGTGGCGGCGAGGCCAGCCGTTTCACGTGGGCGACACCAACCATGTTTCCCACCGGCTCGAGCGGCGCGGCTTCACGCAGGCCGAAACCGTGGTGCTCATCTGGGGAGCCGCCATTGCGACGGGGAGCATGGCGTTTATCCTCTGAGAAAATGTTTACGTTTTACGTTTGGCTCGCCCACACTCGGCGGCGAGATGAGCAAACGGTTTTACATCACCACGGCCATTGATTATGTCAACGGCCAGCCGCACCTCGGGCACGCCTATGAAAAGATCGTCACGGATGTCATTGCCCGATCCCGGAGGGCGATGGGCGATGAGGTTTTTTTCCTGACCGGCCTCGATGAGCACGGCCAGAAAGTCCAGCAGGCCGCCCAAAAAACAGGACAATCCCCGCAGGCCTACTGCGACGGCCTGGCCACCGACTGGAAAAATTTCGTCGCGCGCATCCAGCTCACCCAGGACGATTTTATCCGGACCACGGAACCGCGTCACAAGGTGGTGGTGCAGGCGATCCTCGCGAAACTTCACGCGGGCGGCCATTTTTACAAGGCGCAGCACCATGGGTGGTATTCCAGCCGCGAGGAGACGTTTCTGACCGAAAAAGATCGGCTGCCGGACGGTTCGTTCGATGCCACATGGGGCGAGGTCATCGAGTTGGCGGAAGACAATTATTATTTCAAGCTGAAGGCGCACCAGCCGTGGCTGCTCAGTTACATCGAGGCGCATCCCGAATTCATCGCCCCGGCGCAACATCGCAACGCGGTGCTCGGCTTCTTGAAGAACAACACGCTCGAGGATTTGTGCATCACACGGCCCGCCAGCCGGCTCAACTGGGGTATTCCCCTCCCGTTTGACCCCGCCTTCGTGACGTACGTCTGGTTCGACGCGCTCGTGAATTATATCAGCGGGCCGGCGTCGTGCGGTGATCCTGCGGTCTGTGGCGCGCTGGATTTGCAGCCGCCTGCTGCCACGAGGGCGCCGATTCTGTGGCCGGCCGATGTGCATGTTCTCGGCAAGGACATCCTCAAATTTCACGCGGTCTATTGGCCGATCATGCTCAAGGCGATGGGCCTTTCGCTCCCTGCGAAACTCCTGGTCCACGGCTGGTGGCAAAAGGACGGCGCAAAAATCAGCAAGGCCACCGGCAACATCGTCGAGCCATTGGCGATCATCGACGAATGGGGCGTCGACGCGTTCCGATATCATGTGGTGCGCGAACTCGAGGTGGGAGCGGACGGCAACTGGACCGATGCCGGCTTCGCAGCCCGTTATCATGCCGATCTCGCCAATGGCCTGGGCAACCTCGTCAACCGTTCGCTCTCGATGCTCAAGCGCTATCGAAATGGAATTCTCCAGGGACCATCGAATGAACTGGCGGCGGACGCCACGCGCGTGGCGACGACGGCAACGGAACAATTGCGGTCGTTCCAGCTGCAATCCGCGCTGGAGACCATCTGGAGCCTCGTCACGCGGGCCAATCAGTATGTCGACCAAACGGCACCCTTCAAACTTGCCAAGGATCCGGCGCAGGCCTCCCGGCTCGATGAAGTGCTTTATAACCTGGCGGAGACATGCCGCATTCTCGCGGTCCTGCTTTTTCCTTTCATGCCGGGCACGAGCGGAAAAATTTATGCGCAGCTGGGAATTTCCAGCGCCCCCGACCAGCTGAGTCTCGCCGCCTGGGGCGGGCTGGCAGCCGGTCATGCGGTCGGCGAGCCGGCCCCTCTCTTTCCGCGAAAGGATATTCCCCCAAAATAACCCGGACGATTGAAGGATCGTCTCTACGCGATGAGATCGCCATCGGAGGGCGTTCGGAGCAGTTTGCGATAGGCGTGTATCAATTGGCGACTCAGGGGGGAACGCTTCAACCGCTGGCCGTCCAGTGTGGATGCCTCGACGATTCCATCCACGCTGTTGGTGAGAAAAACACCCGCCGCCTTGCGCAGCGTTGCTGGCCGGCCCGTCACCTCGCGGCAACGCACGCCCATCTTCGAGCAGAGCGCGATCACCGCAGATCGAGTAATGCCATCGAGCGCACCAGACGAAAGTGGGGGCGTGCAGACGCTGTCGTTGGAGCACCAAAAAAGGTTGCTCGATGTGGCTTCCGCGATTTCCTGATTCGCATTCAATAGGATCGCGTCGTCAGCACCCCGGTCTGACGCCTCGCCACGAGCCATTACGTGCAAAAGTTTGTTGCACGATTTCAAACGGGACAGCGGGTCGCCGGCCGGGATGCGGAGCGACGCGATGATGAGTGTTCGGTTGCGGGCTTTTTCTGGCGGCGGCGGGTGCAGGGACATAACAAGCGTGGGATGGTCTGCGGTTTTTGGAGAATAGCCACGCGGCCCGCGTCCGCGGGACAGCGTCAGGCGCAGGACGCCGTCGGAAAGCGCGTTCAAGCTCACCAACCGTTCCGCCACTCGGCGAAGTTCGGCGGAGGTCAGTGGCGGACGCAGTTTTAAACTGTCCGCTCCTCGCTGGAAGCGTTCCAGGTGCGGACTCCAAAGGAATGGCCGGCCATTGACGAGGCGCATCGTCTCAAACAGGCCGTCCCCGTAAAGGAATCCGCGATCGAAAATGGAGACGAGAGCCGCGTCTTCAGCGACAAACCGGTCATTCAGGAATACGACCATGGCCGCGGGTTATTGGGTCAATAGCTGGATTTGCGGGGAGACAATGGGGTTCCGCAGCCGTCTCGCACAAGCTTGACTTTAAGCGCCCGAATCGCGATAAATGGGCCATCTCCAACCACTCACGGGTCATAAACTCATGAAGACACTTCTGCGTTCGCTCCTCGTTGTCAGTCTCTTTTTCACCATGACTTCCTGGGCCGCCAATGTGGGACCGGCCGGTTACTCGGAGTCTTTTGGCACACGCCCGGCCGTTGGGGATTGGTCGACCCGCTCGATCACCGGTGGCGCCAGTGGTGCCGCGGATTCCACCACCGCCCTCCAGATGGACACCAACATCGCTGTGATTGCTTCTACATCCGTAACCAATCTGGTTCTGGACATGAGTCCGTTGAACCCGCCCGGGTCCAATGCGGTGGCCATGTGGACCTCCGCCGGTGGCGCTTATCTGCAAACCCGCCCGACGGGGGTTCGCATCACTCTCCTGATGGCGACACTGGTGAACAACACCGGCTCGAATGTCACTTCGATTAACCTGGGCTATACTTTGACGCTGGTGGCGCCGGTGACGGAGGAAGTTCGCGGCCAGCGCGTGTATACCAGTTTGACGGGCGCTGCCGGCAGCTGGACGAACATCGCGGCGCCAGCCGTCGCCGGCCCGGTCACCGCCACTCTCAACGTAAACTGGCTCGCGGGTGCGCGCCTTTATGTTTTGATCGCCGATGACAATGCCTCGGGCACTCCCGATGAAGCCTGCCAGGTCGATGACTTTTTTGTGACCACCTCCGGAGGCGTTCCGGTCACCACTGCCATCGTCATCGCATCGCCCACGGACGGACAGTCCATCGTTGAGAATGCGAATTTCACGGTAACGACCACGACGAGCGGCGCAATTACGGGAACCGACTTCTATCTGGATGGCGCGATCATGGGTTCGGATGCCACGGCGCCTTACAGCGTGACATTCAGCAACGTCACGGTGGGACCGCATACGATCACGGTGGTGGCCAATTCGACTGTTTTCTCATCGCCAGTCCACATCACAGTGACCGCCAACAATCCGCCCTCGGTCGCGCTGACAACGGCCCCGGGCGGCACGGTGCTGGTGGGCTCGAACATCGTGAATACCGCCGTCGTCACCGACTCCGATCCCGGCGGGTCGATCCAGCGGGTGGATTTTTATGTGGATAACGACGTGACGCCGCGATTTACCGACACGACCAGTCCTTACACGTTCGAGTTGTGCGATGTCCTGGTGGGAACCCACAAAATTACCGCGGTGGCCGTGGACCACGCTGGGGCGCGCGGAAGCAACTTCAACACGTTGACCGCGACCAATCCCGCCAACGTGATCGTCATCGTGCCCAATGGGTCGACCTGGAAATATTTTGACAAGGGCGACGCGGGGGCCGGCGGTGTTCCGTGGGCGGCCCTGGCGTTCGATGACAGTGGCTGGAGCAATGGGGTGGCCGAGCTGGGGTACGGGGACTCGGGGAATAACCGGCCTGAAACAACCGTGGTCGGATATGGGCCCAGCGCCACCACCAAATACATCACCACCTACTTTCGAAAATCCATCAACGTGCCCAGCCCGGGTTCCTACACGAACTTGATCTTTCGGCTGCTGCGCGACGATGGCGCCGTCGTTTATCTCAATGGAACCGAGGTGTTCCGTTCCTACATGACCAACGGGGTCGTGACCAACGGAACGCTGGCCGGGCTCGCCGGCGCCGGACCGGCGGCGGCCGATGACGGCACGTTTTACGTGGTCACCAACGTTGGAAACACATTGCTCTCGGGGAACAACGTTCTCGGGGTGGAGGTGCATCAGGATGCCCTCAACTCCAGCGACATCAGTTTCGACCTGATGCTCTGGGGCCAGGGTGCCGTGGGGCCGACCCTCACCATCACGCGAACTGACGACACGCATGCCGATGTGAGATGGCCGGTCTCCGCCGCGACGGCTGCCTATGTTCTCAAGTCCAAGAACGACCTGAATGCCGCCGTTTGGAATCCGGTTCTGGAACCCGATGTTCCAGATGCCACTTCTCATCACGTGATCATCAATACCTCGAGCGGCAAGCGCTTCCTGCGTCTCGAGGGGCCCTGAAGCGCTCCATTCCACCGCACGTTGCTCAGCGGTTCCCCTGCTTGACCGGCATGGCCTGTCGGATTGAAATGCCGGCGCATGAGCAAGCCCACCGACATTCGCGTTCTTGGTGCGCGCCTTTATTTTATTCCGGTGCGGACCCGGGTTCCTCTGAAGTTTGGGCCCGAAGTCACCACGTCTGTCACGGTGGCTCGCGCGTGGTTGCGCGTCGCAGACAGTCGAGGGCGGGTGGCGGAAGGCTGGGGCGAAACACCGTTGAGCGTGCAATGGGTCTGGCCCGGGAGCCTGCCTTACGAAGAACGGCATCTGGCGTTGCGGGAGTTTTGCGTGAGATTGGCCAAAGCGTGGTCGCAGTTCGAGGGCCGCGGCCATGCATTGGAAGTCGGCGCCGATTTTCAGGATGAAACGCTGCCGCGATTGCTGGCGGCTTTTAATCGCGAGCGACACGCCCCTCCTCAGCGCCGGTTGAAGGAAAGTGCCAGGGCCGTGGAAAAAAGACAGGCCACGGGTCGAAGTCCCCAGACCGAAACCGGGAAGGAACCGATGCCGTGGCTGGCGGCGCTCGTCTGTTGCTCCGTTTTCGACCTCGCCTTGCACGACGCATACGGGCGCCTTGCCAGACGGCCCGTGTATGCAACCTACTCCGACACGTTCATCAGCCGGGATCTCGATTCATTCCTCGAGCCCGTCAAGCGATCGGGCGTCACGTTTCGTCGGCGGCATGTGGCGGATTTCCTGGTCAAAAAACCGGCCCGCCGCCTCCGTGCCTGGCATCTGGTCGGGGGACTCGACCTGCTCGAAGCCGGTGAACGCACCGGGTCCGAACCGAACGACGACTATCCCGTTGTTCTTCGAGACTGGATTCGCCGCGACGGATTGAAATGTCTCAAGGTGAAATTGCGGGGCAACGACGCGGACTGGGACTTTTCACGACTCGTGGCGGTCGGGCGAATCGCCCAGGAGGAAGATGTGGAATGGCTGTCCGCGGACTTCAACTGCACGGTGGATGACCCCGAGTATGTCAACGCGTTGCTTGATTGCCTTCGCGATCAGCAACCCCGGCTCCATGGAATGATTCTCTCTGTCGAACAGCCGTTTCCCTATGAGCTCGAAACGCATCGCATCGACGTCCGCAGTGTCTCCGCTCGCAAGCCGCTCTTCCTTGATGAAAGCGCTCATGACTGGCGGCTGATTCGGCTGGGCCGCGAACTCGGCTGGAGCGGTGTCGCGCTAAAGACCTGTAAAACACAGACCGGCGCGCTCCTCAGCGCCTGCTGGGCCCGCGCCCACGGAATGAGTCTGATGGTGCAGGACCTCACCAACCCGATGCTCGCGCAAATCCCTCACGTGCTCCTTGCCGCGCACGCCGGCACCATCATGGGCGTCGAGACCAACGCGATGCAGTTTTATCCCGAGGCCTCGAATGCCGAAGCCGCGGTCCATCCGGATCTTTATCAACGGCGCAACGGCACTGTCGATTGGTCGAGTGTCAAAGGCGCGGGCTTTGGCTATCGGCTCGCTGAAATAAAACGGGACCTGCCGGCGGCTGCGGCGGAATTCGGGCGTTAAACGACATCACCCGCATGACGAGAATCATCCTGGCCACACGCAACGCGCATAAAGTTGGCGAACTCGCCGCTCTCCTCGGACCCGGATTTCGCTGTGTCAGTCTCGACGAATTTCCGGGCGCCCCGGCGGTGATTGAAGACGCGCCGACCTTTGCAGGAAACGCGGCGAAAAAGGCATCCACGCTGGCGAACTGGTTGATAAAAACCTCCGCGGCCGTCTTTCCAAAGACCTTCGTGCTGGCCGACGATTCCGGGCTTGAGGTGGACGCACTCGAGGGCGCTCCGGGTGTTCATTCGGCCCGATTCGCAGCCATGGAAACGCCCGCTGGAATTCCGGCCGGCAATTCCTCCGACGCGGCCAACAACGAGCGGTTGCTGCGCCTGCTGAAAGAGACTCCGGCGGATTCGCGCACCGCGCGATTTCGATGCGTGCTGGCTCTCGTGAATTTGGATGCCGGCAATACATCCGGCGCTCCGCTTCTTTTCGAAGGCGTCTGTGAAGGACGGATTACCGCCAAGCCGGGCGGCTCAGGCGGGTTCGGTTACGACCCCCTTTTCGTGGCGGAGGGACAATCGCGCTCTTTCGCTGAACTTGGTGACGAGGTAAAAAACCGAATCAGCCATCGGGCCCAGGCGATGATAAAATTGCGCGCCTGGCTGACGAAAGCGCCGGCGTGACCCGGGGAGCCAGCTGTGCCTGTCAATCCCGCAACAGCTCCCATTCCTTCCGGACCAGTTGCATCAGGGGTCTTAGCGAGCCGGCGCTGAAATCAAAACGGCATCCGGCAGCGGTGAACAATTCCGGTAACGGGCGCGCACCTCCCAGGGCAAGCCCGCTCTTGTATGCCTGGAGTGCCGATGGCCGGTCGCGGCGCCAGTTGGCCCAAACTTGAAGGGCCCCGAGTTGGGCGATCCCGTATTCCACATAGTAAAAGGGATATTGATAAATATGCAGCTGCCGGTGCCAGAGGTTGGCGCGGGCCTGATCGAAGCCGGACCAATCGACAATCCCTCCAAAGCGCCGGGCGATCGCCAGCCACGCCTCCTTGCGTTCGTCGCGCGTGTGGCCCGGGTGGGTGTAAAGCCAGTGCTGAAATCCATCCACCGTCGCCATCCATGGAAAAAAACCGATGATAGCCTCGAGCGTTTTTCGCCGCGCGCGCGCCGCGTCCGCCGGCGGATAGAATTCGCCGATGAAATCAGCGCCCAGCAGCTCCATGCTCATCGAGGCGACCTCGCAAAATTCGATCGGGGCGCTCCGGTAGGAAACCAGGGGATCGTGGCGGGAGGCGAGAGCGTGATACGCATGGCCGAACTCGTGCAGCATCGTGTCCACGTCCCGCTGGACGCCGACCGCGTGCATGAAGATGAACGGCACCCGCGCTTCGTTGAGAGTGGACTGATAACCGCCCGGCGCCTTGCCTTTGCGACTGTCCAGATCGAGCAGGCGCATGTCCCTCATGCGGTTGAACTCACGGCTGAAATCCCCATCAATCGCCTCGAAGATCCGCTGGGTTCCCTGGAGCATTCCCTCCACGTCGTTGAAGGGACGCAGCGGGGGACGGTTCAACGGATCCACTTCGAGATCCCATGGCCGCAATGTAGGAACCTTCAGCAACGACCGGCGGCGTTCCTGCAATTCCATCGCCAGCGGCATAATCTCCTGCTCGATGGCTTCGTGAAACTGCACGCATTGCGCCGGCGAATAATCGAAGCGACGCATCTTGCGCCACGCAAAATCCCGGTAATTGGTGAACCCCGCATTCGACGCGATCTCGTCACGACAACCCAGCAGGCTCTCGAAGATCGTGTCCAGCTGCTCGGAATCCTGCAGGCGCCGGTTCACGACCAGTTCCCACGCCTCCTGTCGCACGGCTCGATCCGGCTCCTCATAAAACGGCGCCATTTGTTGCAGCGTTTTTTCCGCGCCCCGAAATTGCACGGTCATGCCGCCGGTCAGCTCCTGATATTTCTGGCTGAGCATGGCCTCCCGGGTCTCGATCGGCACATTGGCTTCACGAAACAGTTCCACCGTCACCGCGTTGTCGCGGTCAAAGACCCCGTAGCGTTCGGGCGCCAATGACGCGCGCTGGGGATGTTTGAGGAGAAGCTCCGACAGCCGGAACTGGCGGGGCTTAAGTTGAGGTTCGATCTTCTCAATGAAATCCAGGTAGGCCTGTTTGGCTGCCGGTTCGTCGGTGTGACAAGTCATGGCGATATACCGACGCGCTCCCTCCTCGTCCAGGGCGGCGGTGAGTTCGCTCCATTGAAGCAGCCACGTTTCCAGCTCCGCGACGGTGCGACATTGTCCGGCGCGTTTTTCCAGATCATCGAACAGGGGCGCGAGGGCGGCCCAATCGCCCAGGTCGGCGTGGGCCGGCACGAAACGTCGCGGCTCGAACGCCGGCAGATTGCCAAACGGCAGAAAGTTCATTTCTCCAAGGATGCTCCTCGTCCTGTCGTGGCCGCGAGCGTTTTCTGTGCTGGCATGAGCGTGCGATTTGAGGTAGCATCTTCCGAATCATGCCGCACGCTGCCGCGAACGTCCGTTGTTTTGTCGTCGCGCTGGCAGCCTTCTTTTTAGGGCTGCTTTCCGGATCGTCCGCCCCCATTCGCGATGGCGGCATCGACCCGGCCAACCTCGGAAAAGGCGACTGGATTTACTTTCTCTCGGCCGCAACCAACAAGCTCGGGGGCAATGTGCCGGGCGTTGTCAATATTCCCACCCTCATGGCCTATTACAAAAGCCAGGGGATGAAGTATTTCATGATCAAGGTGGGCACCGGGTCGACCAACTTCAACGGGTCCGGATCTTCCTGGCAGTTGTCCAGCAACCTCGTCTATCAGGCCCATGCCGCGGGGCTTTGGATCTTTCCCTACACCCGCTCGTATGGGGACGACGTCCAGGGCGAGATCAACATGGCGTCGGCGTGCTTCGCACTCGGCGCCGACGGCTGGGTGATCGATGCGGAAGCGGAATGGGAATCGTCACGGCTCGGTGCCAATGGTCCCGCGCTCGCCACCCAATACGGCAACGGCCTGCGGGCGCTGTTCCCCACCAAATTCATCGCGCATGCCCCGTTTCCGATCATCAGTTTTCATAGCTCGTTTCCATACCGTGAATTCGGCCTTTTTTGCGACACCGTGATGCCCCAGGCCTATTGGAAAAGCATCTACGGCAACAATCCCAACGCGGTCGGAATCATGTTTACGAACATGAACAACGAATATCGCACCTGGCAGGGAAACCTCACCGGCAACTGGACCAATGCCATCAAGCCGCTCGCTCCCATCGCGCAAGGCTACAGCCCCGCCACAAATGAAATCACGACCGGCGCCGAAATCGATGAGTTTTACGATCGGCTCCGCACCAACCCCAACCCCGCAAGCGTCACCGGTTACAAGGGCATCAGCTTCTGGCGCGCGGACCTGCACACCCCCGATATGTGGCCGGCGATTGGCACCAACTCAATCGGCGATTTGCCCGGTCCGCCGATCATTACCGGCGATCCGCAGAGCAAAACGGTCCCCATGAATTCGACCGCGTCGTTTGCAGTGGCGGTGAGCGGTTCGGCGCCATTCGCGTATCAGTGGCGATTCAACGCCGCGCCAATCGCCGGCGGGACCAATTCGACGCTCACCCTCCCGCTGGCGCAACCTGCTGATGCCGGCGGTTATTCGGTGCGTGTGACGAATTCGCTGGGATGGGTTACGAGTTCCGTGGCGATGCTGGTGGTCACAACGCCGCCCGGTTTGTTCAACGTGACGGCCCTGGCGGGCAGCAAGTCGGCAATCATCAGCTGGCAAAGCACCAACGCGGCGAGTTCCCAGGTCGGCTACGGATTGAGCACAAACTTGGGAATGCTCACGCTGGAAACTTTCCCCCTTCAAACCAACCATTCCGTTCTCCTGGCCGGCCTGGCGGCCAACACGCTTTATTTTTTCTCAGTCATCTCGCGTGCCGGGACGAATACATTGCGTCTGGATGGCGGGAGCTTTTCGACTGCCGGAGATCTGATCGTCGACAACGCGGACGCCACCTACACGGGCTCCTGGATCACCGCGAACAGTGCCGGTGACAAATTCGGGACCGACTATCGCTATGTGAGCGTCAATTCCACCGGCAGCACCGCGTCGGCGCTTTTCACGCCGCTGATTATCACGCGCGGGCGCTACGATGTTTTTGTCTGGCATCCCCAGGGCGCCAACCGTCCGACGAACGCTTCAGTGACGGTTTATTTCAGCGGCGGCGCCGTCAACTCGCTGGTCAATCAAACCATCAATGGCGGTCGCTGGGTGCAGGTCGCCACCAACGTCAATTTCATCAGCGGCTCCAGCGGGTTTGTGCGCGTCAGCAACGTTTCAAGTGACACGGGCAAGGTGGTGATGGCGGATGCCGTGCGTTTTGTTTATCGCGCCGATCAGGACGCGCCGCCATCGGGAAGTGTGCCGGACTGGTGGGCCTGGTATTATTTCGGCTCGAATACCAACGCGCTGGCCGACAGCGATTCCGACGGGTATGCCAACTGGATGGAATACCTGGCGGGCACGGATCCCACCCATGCGTCATCCCGCCTGACTTTCGGCCTGGTGCCAGCCGAAGATGGCACCGTGCGCGCCAGCTTTGCGCCGTTCACGCGCGGTCGTTCCTATCAACTTCAACAGCGGATGGATGCCGGCTCGTGGCTCACGCTCACTAATATTCCGGTGAACCTTGGGACCAACGCGGATGGCAAATTCACGGTGACGAACGACTTTGAGACGTTGCGCATCCTAAGGTTGAAAGTCGATTGGTTGCCGTGACGCTGCGGCGCCGGTCGTGGAGACCAGCTTCCGTCACTCTTCGATCCGGTAAAGGTCGGTGAAGGTCCTCACGAAAAGCGCCTTGCCACTCACAGCCGGCGAGGCCTTGCATCCTTCTGCCAGCACATTCTCCGCGAGTTTTTTGAAGGAGCGTCCCGCTTGAATCACCACGGTTTTGCCGTCCTCATTGAAAAAATAAATACGGCCCTCCGCAAGGATCGGCGATGCGGAATAATTTCCACCGAGCCGCTCGCGCCAGATTTCAGCGCCGGTCTTTGCTTCGTAACAACTGGCTATGCCTCCGTCGTCCTCGACCCCAAAGAGGAGTCCGCCCGAAAGGATCAGCGATGGCTTTCGTGGCACGTTCCGTTTGGATTTCCACACAATGCGGAGGTCCCCGGACCCTGCTGAGCCGGACTCTTTCGCGTCAAGAACGGAGCCGTCGAAGGCCGGCCGTATGGCGAGCAGTTCCCCCTTTGAGAACCCGGTCGTCAGAAAAATCAGGCCGTCGCCGGCCACCGGCCGGCCTGCGGCGGAATGGCTCGTGCGTTCCTCGACCCGCCACAGTTCCTTTCCGGTTGCCGGCTCGAACCCGTAAGCCGCCTTGGCGCCCTGGCTGATCAACATCGGCCTGCCTTCGATCGTGGCGACATGGGGCGTCGAAAATGCCTTGCGATAATCGCCATCGGCCTGGGGTTTGCCGTCAGTATCGAGATCCTTGTAATCGACCGAGCGCTCCTTCCGCCATCGCGTCCCGCCTGTCTTCTTGTCCAGCGCGATGATGAACTGATGATCGCTCCCATCGAAATTCATGATGAGCAGATCCTCGTGCAAAATTGGCGAGGAACCCGCGCCGCGAAAATGATTGCACTCCAGGTCGCGGCGTGACCAGAGCACCTTGCCCGTGTCGGCATCCAGGCACGCCGTGGCAGGCGACCCGTAAGTCACATACACGCGTCCGCCCTCGAGGACAGGCGTCGGCGACGCGTAGGTGTTGTATTTGCGAATGTCGGTCTGCTTGGCGACATCGAACAACTTCAGATCCTGCTCGACCTTGCCGGTATCGGCGTTCAGCCGCAGGAGGAAGAGACTCAAACCGTCCTCGCTCGCGCTGGTCAGCCAAACCAGGCCGTCCCCTATCACCGGCGATGACCAGGCCCGTCCATGGATGGGAGTCTTCCAGCGGACATGATTGGTTTCACTCCATGTCAGGGGCAATCCCCGCGCGGCGGATGAGCCGTCTCCATTTGGTCCGCGGAATTGCGGCCACGAATCAGCGCCCCGGCTGGTGAATAGTCCCGCCAGGAGGGTTGTGCCAATCAAAACACCGGTGAAGGATCGGTTGAAGGAGTGGCTGGCTGAAGGTTTCCTCCGGAAAAACCCGAGCGCCGGGGACGGTTTGAGAATGGCGCCGCCGGCGGTTGTCATGGGCTCTGCGTGTCGCGGGCGCTCAGGGTTTGTCGTATTCGCCGAGTTTGCGCAGCCACACATTCCGGAATCTCATGGGATTGTTGTGATCCTGAAGCTCGATGAAAACTTCGGGCGGATGCGGGTTGTTATAATTCCCGTTCGCCTGGTGCGGGGTGGTGCCCTGGTATTCGCGTTTGTGATGCAGCACCACTCCATTATGGATGACGGTCACGTTGGCCTTCTTGGCGATTTTCTTGTCGGCACCCCAGCGCGGTGACTCGAAGATGATGTCGTAACTTTGCCATTCACCGGGTTTCTTGCTCGCATTGACGAGGGGCGGCGATTGGCCGTAGAGGGCGCCGCATTGGCCGTCGGGATAGGTCTTGTTGTCGTAGCAATCGAGCACCTGCACTTCGTAGACGCCATTGAAGAGGATGCCGCTGTTGCCGCGGCCCTGGCTCTTTCCCTCGACCTTCACAGGCGTGGCGAATTCGATGTGCAGCTGGAAATCGGCGAACTTGTCCTTCGTTCGCAGGCTGCCGCTCTTCGGGGTGACCTCCATAAAGCCATCCTCCACCTTCCATTTGGCCGGCGTATCGGCTCCGTGCTGCCATTTGGAAAGATCCTTTCCGTCGAACAGGACAATCGCATCGCTCGGCGGCGGCGCCAGATGGCTGAACGTGGCGCCGGGAGTCACGATGGCCGGCTGCGGCCGCTCGCCATCATGCACGTGCCACGTCGTGCCGGGGATCAGGGGCGTTGTGGTGTAACCGAGGTTTTGGCTGTCGGCGGCCGGCGTTGAAAAGACGGCGGCGGACAACACGGAAAGGAGCGACAGGATTCGATGCATGCTGGACATGGGCCAGAATTCACCAAACGTGGGCCGAAAAGGCAACAGGGATTTGTAGCGCGTCGATCATCCCCCCGCCGCTGGAGCGCGGCATTTATGCCGCTTCAAAGTGGATCGCGCAACGGGACACGAATTTTTTAGGGCGGCACGAGGCCGAAATCAGAGGCCGGGTGTCGGGTGGTTCCTGAAGCGGCATGAATGCGCGCGCGGAATTTCAGCGCTTGAAAAAAACCAACTCGTGAAATTACGTACCTGTCCCGCGTAATGCTACGGCATATATCAACCATATAGAGTTGATGACTTAAAAGGCCTCCATCGGTTGCGCAACCGCCTTCGATTAGGCACTGTCTACCCTGTTCAGACCATCAACCACTAATTCATCGAGGGAGCTCCGTCTTTCCCTATCGGCTCGTATGCGCAAGAGTAATACTGGGTATGTCCGCATGGCTGTCATGGCCATGCTGTCGTTGTTCACCGGCCTGCCGCTGTTGGCCGCCGATCCACCATGCGTGCCGGTCACGACGCGGTTCGTCGGGCTGCCCGCCACCAATTGCATCATTCCGTCGGTCGCCGCGCAGCAGGCGCGGTCGGTGTGCGAAACGTGCGAGGACGGCTTTCCCAATTCCTACCTGCAGGTTACCCTCACCAATATACCGCCGGGATATAGCGTTACGAACGGAGTATATAAAGGCTGGTGCGTGGACTATGACGGCGAGCTGGCTTCCTTCACGTTGTACAAGCCGATCATGTATCTCAGCACGGCGCCGCTTCCTCCGCAGCTCGCCCATACAAACTGGGACATGGTCAATTACATCCTCAACCACAAGCAGGGCACCGCCATCGATGTCCAAGCCGCCATCTGGCGGTTCATCGGCGGTCCGGTGCCTTTCAGTGATCCCGTTTTCTACCGGTTGAGCGCCGCTGGTTCCAACATGGTGGCCGAGGCGTCCGCTTTCGGCGAGGGCTATGTCCCCGGCCCGGGAGAAGTCTCCGCCGTCATCCTGGATCTGGGGCCGGTGTTTCAGATGAACATCATCGAGGTCTCCTGTCCCGGCATTCTTCAGGCATGCCCGGGAGGAATTATCTCTCTTTGCACCACCAACCGCGGCTCCGCGCCCATGGACATATCCTGGTTCAAGAACGGCATCCGCATCGCCGGCGCCAACGGGGCCTGCCTGAATCTGAGCGGATTGCAAAGCTCGGATGCCGCGGTCTACTCGATTCAAGTGACCAACAATTGCGGCGCCGCGACCAATTTTGTCCAGCTGGTCATCACCAACAATGCCGATGGCATTCCCCCCGTCATCACGTGCGCTTCCAACCGGTTCTACCAGTGCCTGAGCCAGGTCCCGCCAACCCCGGATTTTGGAAGCGTCTCCGCCACCGACAATTCCGGCCCGGTGACCGTCATGTTTGTTGGCGAAACGCTCACGACCAACGGATGCGAGATTTTGGTGCTCCGCCGCTATCTGGCCACCGATCCGTGCGGCAACGTCTCTTTTTGTGATCGCACCGATCGCGTTCTGGATGTGACGCCGCCAATCCTCTCCGCAGTCCCTCCGAATGCCACCTACCAGTGCATTTCCAGTGTTCCTCCTGTCCCGGTGGTCACTGCCATCGACAACTGTGACACGAACGTGACGGTGTTTGTGAGTTCGACCATCGCCGGCGTCTGCCCGAAAACCATTCAAACGCGATGGTGGGCCATCGACCGCTGCGGAAATGGCGTCACCAACATCCAGACCGTGACGGTCGCCGACACCATTTCGCCAAGCATCACGTGTCCTCCGGATTTGGTGGCGGCGACACTGGCCGCTGTTCCGCCTTGTTACACAGAACTCTCGGCGTTCCAGGCGGCTGGCGGCACGGCGATGGACAACTGCGACTTTCCGCTGGAATACCACTGCGCGGACGGACCTTTGATTGGAAATTTTTGCAGCGGCTACATTCTGCGCACGCACACGGTGATGGATGGCTGCGCGCGCGTGGCGAGCTGCGTTCAACGGATTAACATCGCGACGAATCCGCCGCCCGTCATCTCCTGCCCCCCGGCGTTGCTGGTTCAATGTTCCAACAACATTCCTGCGTGCCCGGGAAGTCTCGCGTCATTTATTGCGCAGGGCGGTTCGGCGGCGGGCAGCAATCTGGTCTATGCCTGTTCCGACGCCGCGCTGTCGGGAGGCACCTGCGGCGGCACCCTGGCTCGAACCCACACCGTGACCGACGCTTGCGGCAACCGCGCCAGCTGCACGCAACTCATCACGGTTCGCGATACCATCCCCCCGGTGATCACCTGCGGGCTTCTGCTCATCGTCGAATGCGGTTCGCCTTGGAACTTCACGGCGCCCACGGTGATGGATAATTGCGATGGAACCAATGTGGCGTTGATCGCCACCTCCACGGTCACCAATCGCGCCGGCTTTTGCGGCTCCACATTCAGCGTCACGCGCAACTGGCGTGCAACCGATGGCTGCAATAACGCGTCGACGTGCAGCCAGACAATTACCATCGTGGACACGACGCCCCCGGCGCTCACCTGTGCGGCCAACGAAGTGGTGGAATGCGGGACGGCCTGGACATTCCCGGCGCCGTCCGCCAGCGACATCTGTGACAGCTCCAACGTCTCCGTGACGGTCGTCAGCACGATCACCAACCGGGTCGGATTCTGCGGGAATAGTTTCAGCGTGACGCGAACCTGGCGGGCGATCGATGCGTGCAACAACACTTCGACCTGCAGCCAGACCATCACTGTCGTGGACGCGGTCGCGCCGCGTGTGACCTGTGCGGAAAACAAGATGGTCGAGTGCGGAACGACCTGGGTATTCACTCCCCCCACGGCCCTGGACGTTTGCGACGGAACCAATGTCGTCATCAGCGTGTCCGGGACGATCACCAACCGGGTTGAATTTTGTGGAAATACCTTTAGCGCGACCCGCACGTGGCGGGTGACGGACGCCTGCACGAATGCCTCGACCTGCAGCCAGACCATCACGGTCGTGGATACCACGGCCCCGACCATTGTCTGCGCGCGGGATCAAGTGGTGGAATGCGGCGGCACCTGGACCTTCACCACGCCGACCGCCAGTGATGTCTGTGATGGGACGAACGTCGCGATTGCGGTGGTCAGCACCGTGACCAACCGCGCCGGATTCTGCGGGAACACATTCAGCGCGACGCGGACCTGGCGTGCCACGGATGCGTGTGCCAACAGCGCCGTGTGCAGCCAGACCATCACGGTCGTGGACACAACCGCACCCACCTTGACCTGTGCGCTGGACCGCATTGTGGAGTGCGGCAGCGCCTGGACGTTTTCAACGCCGGGTGTGAGCGACGTTTGTGACGGGACGAATGTGACAGTGGCGATCCTATCGACGGTGACCAATCGGAGCGGCTTTTGCGGCGCGACATCCAGCGCGACGAGAACATGGCGTGCCACCGATTCCTGCACCAACACCGCGACGTGCAGCCAGACGATCACCATCGTGGACACCACCCCGCCTTCACTGACCTGCGCCGCCAATCGGACCGCCGAATGCGGTGCGGCATGGGTTTTTGATCAACCCACCGCAGGCGATTTATGCGGCGCATCGAATGTGACCATCCGCATCCTCTCGACCGTGACGAACCGGTCCGGTTTCTGCGGAAACACATTTGCCGCCACGCGCGTGTGGGAGGCCACGGACGCCTGCCAAAATACAGCTTCGTGCAGCCAGACGATCACGGTGGTTGACACAACGCCGCCCATCATTGCCAGCGTGCCGGCAGACGCGGTCTATCAATGCCTCGGCGATGTGCCGCCGATGCCGGTCGTGACGGCCAACGATTTGTGTGATGGCACCAATGTAATTCTGCGGGCCGTTTCCAATACCGCACCGGATGGCTGCGGTTATCTGGTCACGCAAAGCTGGACCGCAACCGATCAGTGTTCCAACAGCGTCACGCGGACGCGCACTATTCGGGTTCGAGATACGCTGGCGCCGGTCGTGAGCTGCGCCGCCGACAAGGTTGTCGAGTGTGGCACGGCATGGGGCTTCGATGCTCCGCATGCGACGGACAATTGCGACACCAACCCGGCGATTCGAATCGTCAGCACCGTCACCAACCGGGTCGGTTTCTGCGGAAATACATTTAGTGCGACGCGAACCTGGGAGGCGCTGGACACCTGCACCAATCGTTCCACGTGCAGCCAGACGGTGCGGGTGATCGACCTGACCCTGCCGACCTTGAGCTGCGCCGCTTCCATCACTGTCGAATGCGGCCTTCCGTGGCAGTTCACCCCGCCGACTCCCATGGATTCCTGCGATGCCACCAATGTCACCGTCGCCATCCTTTCGACCACGACCAATCGCGCTGGATTTTGTGGGAATACCTACGCGGTAACGCGGGCCTGGATCGCGACGGATGCCTGCACGAACACTTCGATTTGCACCCAAACCATCACCTTCATCGATACGACGCCTCCGGTGCTCACGGGCATTCCCGCCGACGAATCATTCCAATGCCTCGGCGACGTGCCGGCAATCCCCAGGGTGACCCCCAACGATTTGTGCGACGGAACCAATGTGCAACTCGTCGCGACATCCACGATTAGCGCCAATGGTTGCGGCTGGCTGGTCACGCAGAGCTGGACGGCGACCGATGGCTGCTCGAATTCCGTCACGCGCAGCCGCGTGATCACCGTGCGCGACACGCTTCCTCCCACGCTGAATTGCGCGGCCAACAAAGTGGCGGAATGCGGCGAGACCTGGAATTTCGACGCACCTTCGGCTTCAGACAGCTGCGACACCAATCCCGTGGTGCGAATCGTGAGCACCCTCACCAACCGGACGGCGTTTTGCGGAAACACGTTCAGCGTCACCCGGCTCTGGGAGGCGGTGGACGCATGCACCAATCGCGCGACATGCAGTCAGACGGTTACGATCGTCGATACGCGCCCGCCGGTGCTGAGCTGCGCGCCCGGGCGGATCGTCGAGTGCGGAACGGCATGGGCGTTCACAGCACCGACGGCGAATGATATTTGCGATGCAACGAACGTGGCCATCACTGTCTTAGGCACGACCACCAACCGTGTCGGTTTTTGCGGAAACACATTCAGCGCTACAAGAACCTGGCGGGCTGTCGACGCGTGTTCGAATGCCGCGACCTGCACCCAGACGATCACGGTGATGGACACGCAGCCTCCTGACATCACGTGCGCGTTCGACAAAATTGTCCAATGCGGGGTCTCGTGGACCTTTGATGCTCCGACGGCCTCCGACCCTTGCAGCGGCACCAATGTGACGATCCGCATCGTGGGCACGATCACCAACACGGCGGTGTGTCCGGCGAAGCTCATCGCGGTTCGCACATGGGAGGCGATGGATGCGTGTTCCAACGTCGCCCGTTGCAGCCAGACGGTGACTATCGTCGACACCACCGCCCCCGAACTTACCTGCGAACCCGGTTTTGCGGTCGAGTGTGGCGCCACCTGGGCCTTTGCGACGCCCTCTGCTCGTGACCTCTGCGATGGAGCCAACGTGACTGTGCGCGTCGTCGGCACGGTCACCAACGCCGGCGTGTGTCCGGTCAAATTCATTATCACCCGCACGTGGGAGGCGGCCGACCAATGCACCAACCTGGCCCGTTGCAGCCAGACGGTGACGATCCGCGACACAACGGCGCCGACCCTGGTTTGCGCCCCCGATGCCACCGTCCCTTGCGGCACCAACTTCACCTTCACAACGCCCGTCGGCAGCGACATTTGTGACGGAGCGAATGTAACTGTCAGTGTCGTCAGCACCGTCACCAACGCTTTGTGCGGACGGACATTCTTTGCGACAAGAACATGGCGGGCCCTCGATGGGTGCGGGAATTCAGCGCAGTGCAGCCAAAAGATCACGGTCATCGATACGACCCCGCCGGTGTTGCAATGTGCCGCGAACGCGACTTTTGAATGCGGGTCCACCTGGAATTTCACCAGTCCGACGGCCACCGACAGCTGCGACGGCGGCGCGATTCCCGTGGTCGTGGTGGGCACGGTGACCAATGCATCCTGCGGGCGGACCTATGTCGCGACGCGCACCTGGCGGGCGACGGATGCCTGCTCGAACGCGGCGACGTGCAGCCAAACGGTGACCCTCGTGGACACCACGCCGCCGGTGCTCGATTGCGGGACGAACTTTTCGACCCAATGCGGTGCCACCTGGACGTTCACCACGCCGACGGCGTCGGATTCGTGCAGCACCAACGTGACGATCGTCCAGCTGGGCATCGTGACCAATTCGCTTTGCGGCTCGACGTTCCGCGCGATACGGACCTGCAAGGCCACCGATCAATGCGGCAACAGCACGACCAACAGCCAGACGGTCACTGTCGTGGACACGATTGCACCGACACTGGTTTGTCAGGCGGACAAAGTCGTCGCCTGCGGCACGGCTTGGCAGTTTGATCTGCCGGTGGCGAGTGATGTCTGCGACGGGACCAACGTGGTCGTGACGGTATTCAATACGATCACCAATCCGCTTTGCGGTGCGACTTTCCGGGCGACGCGCACGTGGAAGGCGACCGATTCGTGCAGCAACGTGGTGCTTTGCAGCCAGACCGTTGTCCTAATGGACACCGTCGCGCCGGTCCTCGTCGGCGTTCCGACCAATCGCACTTATCAATGTGTGTCCGAAGTTCCGGCGCCCGCCGTGGTCACCGCTGTGGACAGTTGCGATCCGAGCGTCGCGGTGACGCGGACGTCGTCCACGAACGGGTCGTGTCCCACGACCATCATCCATACCTGGTCGGCGCGGGATGCCTGTTCCAACCTGGTCACAGCGTCCCAAACCATCGTTGTGCAGGGCAACCCGCCCATCATTACACGAGCGCCATCCGATATCGCGGCGTGCCCCGGATCGACGGCAGCTTTCTGTGTGATGGCCGCCAGCCCTTGCGGAGTGACTTATCAGTGGCTGAAAAATGGCACCGCGATCCCGGGCGCCACGAATGATTGCTACAACGTGGTCAACCCGTCGGCGAGTGACGTCGGTCAATACTGCGTCACGGTGAGCAGCCCGTGTGACACTCGGTCCGCGTGTGCCAATCTCACCATCCTCACCAATATCAGCATCGGGCCGGTGCCTGCTCTTCCGTGTCTGGTCATCGGAACCAACGTGATGATTTGCCCGCCGATTTCCGGATCAGCTCCCTATCAATGCGCCTGGTATAGGAACGGGGCGAAGTTGACCAACCAATCCAGCTGCTGCCTTAACCTCCCGCTTCTATTCCCGTCAGACGGCGGCACCTACACACTGTATGTGACCGGGACCTGCAATGTGGCGAGCGCGGACTACATCGTTCCCCAGCCCGTTGTGCAATGCAGTTCGAGTCCTTGTGATGATCAAACCGTCTGCGCCGGTGCAGCGTTCAATTTGTGCGCGACTAACTTCGCCATGTTCCCGGGTGTGTCCTATGGCTACCAGTGGTATCGCATGACAGGCGTCGTCAGCAATTCGCTTCCCGGCGAAACCAACCAGTGCATTGTCCGGCAGAACATCACCGCAGCCGACGCCGGCTTCTATGGCGTCGTCGTCACAGCCAGTTCAGCGGGGATGACCTCCACGCAGCTCTTCTGTGGTGGCACGATCCAGGTTCCGTCCATCCCGGTCGCTCTGCCGCTGGCCAACCCTGTGGTCTGCGCCGGGGGGAACGCCACGTTCTGCACCGACGCCGGCACGGCCAACGATCATTTTGTTTTTGAATGGCGCCACAATGGTTTGGTCATGCCCGGTGCCACGAACAATTGCCTGCAACTTTCCAGCATCACGCCGGCCGATGCGGGACAATATTGCGTCCTCGTCAGCGGGCTGGCAGGCATTACCAACCGCGTCGCCTCCTCGAGCGGCCTTCGCGCGAGCAACATCTGCAGCATCGTTTCGAATTGCGGCACACTGGACGTCCTCACAAACCTCTTCATTGCGGGTCCGACGAATCAGAACGTGTGCCCGGGGTCCGGCATCTCGCTCTGTGTCACGCCCAGCGGTCGCGGCCCGTTCACCTATGCCTGGCGCAAGGGCGGCGATCTCCTGACAGGCCAAACCAATGCCTGCCTCAACATTGCCAGCGCGGCCGCTGCCGATGCCGGACAATATTGCGTCGAGGTCGCCAGCCTGAACTCATGCAATCGCGCCACAAATTGCGCGCTCGTCATTGTCCTGACCAACTTGACCGCCTCTCCGATGTCCAACGTGGTCGTCTGCGCCGGGAACAGTTTCACGCTCTCCACCACCGCGACCGGCACCGGTCCCTTCACCTACCTGTGGACGCACGACGGAACGGCATTGCCGAACGTCTCCGGGAATTCGCTGACAATCGGAAGCGCGCAGTTGGCCGATGGCGGCCAGTACTGCGTGAAGGTCACGGGCGCCTGCGGATCGGCAACCCAATGTTCCATGGTGAGTCTCTCTGCCGCCCTGGGTGATTTCGTGTGGGAGGATTTGAATCATAACGGCCGCCAGGATGCCGGCGAGCCCGGCGTTGCGAACGCCTCCGTCCAGTTGTTGGATTGCTCGAGCAACCTGCTCGCCACCACTACGACTGATGGCGCCGGCGCGTATCTCTTCACCTGCCTGAACCCCGGTTCGTACCGTTTGCGCTTCGTGGCGCCCTCAGGATATTCCTTCACTCTGCCGGACCTCGGCAGCGATGACTTGGACAGCGACGCGAATGCGATCTCCGGCGTCACGGCGTGTGTGATCCTCGGCTCCGGTGAAACCAATCGCACCATGGACGCCGGCGTGTTTCGTCCGGCCTGCCTCGGCGATTTCGTCTGGGAGGATCTTAACGGCAACGGGCTGCAGGACGTCGGGGAACCGGGTATTCCCAATGTGATCTTGCGCGCGATGGATTGCGTCAGCGGCAGCGTCATCGCCATCACCACCACCGGCCCCAATGGGGAATATCTCTTCTGCGGCCTTCTCCCGGGAAGCTACCGGGTCGAAGTCGTCCTGCCGGCGAATTATAACATCACCATCTCCAACGTCGGGACCAACGATTGTGCGGACAGCGACGCACTAGGAACCAGGCTGACCGACTGCGTGGTGCTGGCATCGGGCCAGACCAACTTGTGCGTGGACATCGGCTTGAAACGTCCCGCGGCCCTCGGCGATTTCGTTTGGGAAGACCTCAACAACAACGGGCGCCAGGACGTCGGCGAACCCGGAATCTCGAATGTCACGGTGCGCCTCCTGGATTGCGCCACGATGAATGTCCTCGCAACGGCCACGACGGATGCGACCGGATATTATCTGTTCACCAATCTTTCCCCGGGCATTTACAAGATTGGGTTCGTTCCCCCGGCTGGTTACGTTTTTGCCCCAGCCAATGCCGCAGGCGTGCCTGATGATGCGGACAGCGACGCCGACATGGTGACGGGAACAACCGCCTGTTACACGCTGCTCTCGGGTCAAACCGATCTCAGCGCGGACGCCGGACTGCTTCGTCCGTCCTGCATCGGGGATTTCGTGTGGGAAGATCTAAACGGTAACGGCGTCCAGGACGTCGGCGAACCCGGCATTCCCGACATCACGCTGCGCCTCCTGGATTGTGCGACCGCCAATGTGCTCGCCACAATCACCACCGGACCCAATGGCGAATATCTGTTCTGCGGCCTCAATCCCGGCACCTACCGGGTTCAGGTCGTCGTTCCCGGCAATTATTCCATCACGACTCCCTATTCGGGCACCAACGATTGTATCGACAGCGATCTCGTGGCCTCCAATCAACTGACGGCGTGCGTCTCGGTCATCTCCGGCACCATGAACGTCTGCATCGACATTGGGTTGCGCCGGTTCGCGGCGCTCGGGGATTTTGTCTGGAACGATTTGAACATGAACGGGCGCCAGGACGCGGGAGAGCCGGGCTTGTCCAACGTTACCGTGCGCTTAATCGATTGCGCGACGCTGGCGACCGCGGCGGTCACAGTGACCGATGGCGCCGGTCAGTATCTGTTTACCGGCCTCACAGGCGGCACCTACAAGGTCAGCTTCATCGCGCCCGCAGGTTTTCTCTTCGCGCCTCCCAATGCGGCGGGCGTCGCCGATGACGCGGACAGCGATGCGGATGCCGCGAGCGGCATGACGGGTTGCTATACCCTGGTAGGCGGCGCCACCAATCGCACAGTTGATGCGGGCCTGTTCGTCCCCCTTAATCCCTGCATCGACGTTAGCAAAACAGTGGCGTGCCTGCTGTCCGGCGAACAATGCGGTTTGTTCGGCAAGACGGCGACCGGCTATCGCGCGGGCACGAATAACCCGGCATTCTGTTACAGCATCACGGTGAGCAATTGCGGTGGATGGACGCTCACCAACCTGAGTGTGATCGACAATCAATTGGGCGATCTAACCGCCGGGTTCTTTGCGGACAAGCTCACGCCCCTGGTCCCAGGTGCCACCATGACGCGCTGGTACAAGATGGCCTGGGACACCGACACAACCAACAGCGTGTCCGCTTCAGGTCGCGCGGTGTCAGCGGGGGCCCAGCAGGTTTCCGACAATGATCTTGCAGTGGCTTATGTGGACAACGCCGGCGTGACGTGCCAGACGATTGTCTACTCGCCCGACGATCAGGACACGGCGAACAGCGACGGGCATGTCACGCTGACGGATGATGGATTGGCCCATGAAGTCACCTTTACAATTATCGTCTGCAACAACGGCGAGGCCGACCTGGCGAATGTGACTGTCAATACACCGGGCATCAGCGCGCTGGGATGCGGGAACCTCGCGCCGTTTGATCTCCCCCGGGGCGCGTGCCGCACCAACGTGCTCTGCGTGAGTCGCATGCTCTGCGCGAACCTTCCGCTCAGCTTGACCAATGAAGTCACGGCCATCGTGGATACCCGCAACAACCATTGCGGCTATGACATCGCCGGATCCAATCTCGTCGTCCGATCCCAATGCCACATGGAAGTCGAGTGCGGCATGCCGGGCAATTGTCGCGTCACCGGTGGCGGCCGTCAGGAGAACACGTTCCCGTCTGTGCGTTACATGACGCATGGCGGCCAGGTGGGCGCGCCGGTCGGACGTGCCGGATTCGATCCCGACAGCCGTTGCATCCATGGCAACTGGGAGGTTGTCCGCCATGACAAGGGCGGCACCCGGGGCAACTTCCACGCCAAGAGTTTTGACAGCCTCCTGTGCGCGTGCCTCGCGTGCGCCGAGGATCCCACCGCCCATGTCAT
>JBEEGQ010000327.1:0-13389 GCA_041166945.1 Verrucomicrobiota bacterium | reverse complement strand
CGTTGGCGTCTCCCGCCGACACCTTTCCGTAATACAGCGGGCTCAATTTTTTGGTGTTTTTGCTGCCGGACATTAGAAACGGCCGGCTCACCAGGCCGTAGGCCGCGGCATAGATGCCGACTTGATCGAGCCCGATGAGCCCTCCAATAATGTAACGGTCGCTGAGAGTGCTCACCCATCCCACCAGCGCCAGTGGCATCAATGGCAGGACGTAGCTCCCAATTCCGCGTGTCAATTCCGGCGTGACCTCTGCGACTTGACCGGGCGCGGGCAGACCTTCGCGCTTCACGCAAAGCATGAAGACCGTGAGGGTGGCGGCCGTGGCGAGCAGATATCCCCAAAGGATTGCCGACGGCGTGGCGCCGAGTGCGAGCACCAGGACGATCGCTCCGGCAGGCCGGGCCCAGGCCTCGACCGCGTTCCATATCGCAAAAGGGCGTTGCCGCCGCGCCGCCGTGAGAAGATTGGTCTCGATCGTCCGCGCCGTATCGATTGCGAGCAATCCGGCGAGGGCCGCGAAACTCCAAAAAGACATCTGTGCGCCGGGCAGGGCGCAATAGATGAGGCCGCCGACCAGGACCAGGGACATGAGCAGTGCGGTGTTCCGGAACAACGAACGGCTGGTGGCCTGTCGCAAGCCGGGAATTTGCCGGGCGCTGGAGGCTTCGGGGAAAAACCGCAATAGCGCGCCCAGCAAGGGAGCGCACACCAGATTGAAGCCGAGAGTGGACAACCCGACGAGCAATCCGACAGTCCCGAAGACAGCAGGCGGGATCAGTTCGGTGCACAGCCGCACACCGACCAGGGTGCCGACGGCGCTGGCGACCTGACCTGCGGTCATCCAGAGACCCTCTCCCATGAGCCGGGTCCGGGTGGCGGAAAGTTTGAGGCCGGCGGCCTTTCCGAAAGTGATCATGGGCGCAATTCCCGGTTCCCGGGTGATTCCACACTCGGATCCACTGCTTCCAATCGGCAGTCGAGCCATTCGTGAACCCGTTTTTCGAAATTAACGTGGGAAAAGTAGTCCAGGCCTGGAGGGATGCCTTTGGGCTGCGCGAGCGCCTTGCGAATGCCCTCACAGATTTCCCGGGCATTCGACGGGTTCACAAGAATGCCGAGTTCGCCGTGGCGCAGAGCTTCGCGGCTGCCGTCGGTGCTGCTCCCGACTGTGGGAATTCCGCAGGCGAGCGCTTCGAGGTATACAATGCCGAAGCCTTCGCCACGGCTGGGCATCACGTAGGCATCTGCCAGTCGATAATGTTCCGCCTTTTCGGCCTCCGAAATGCGGCCGGCAAAAACGACGCGCTCGCGCACCTTCAATTCGCTGGCTTTCGTTTCAAGCCGGCCCCGATCCTTTCCATCGCCGGCAATGAGGTAAGCGATGTTGGGAATCTCATTTGCCAGGGAGGGCAGGCATTCGAGCACTTCGTCGAACCCTTTGGCCCGCTCGCGTGAATCGAGCCGGCCAAACGTCATGAGAATGGTTTTCCCGCGCAACCCGTAGCGATCGAGCAACGCCTCGCTTTTAGGGCCGGGAGCGAACTGGGAGAGCTCGACGCAGTTGGGAAGAATGAAGCCGCGCTCGGCCGGCAGGGAGGTCCATTTCAGGAACCGTTCCTTCGTGACATCACTGACGGCGATAAAGGAACCCATCCGGCCGGCGAGCCTGTTCGATAGACGGCGGGGCGTGGGCGCCCAGGCTTCGATGCCGTGAAGGATGAGCGCGTGTGGCGCATGCACCAGGGCGCCGGCGGCGGCGGCCAGGGGGAGGAGATTGATGTGGCCGCACAGCACAAGATCGAAGCCGCCCCGGCCGAGCAGCGTTTTACCCAGCGCGGTTGCGTAACGCCATCGTCCGTTCAGACAGTCAGAGCGCTGGGTCAGCTTTGGCGGCAGGGAACCGATCGGGAGCGGCGCCATGCGGGGGATTGCGACGACCTCCTCGCAGCGCGGGTACGAGCAGAGGGCGGCGATGAGATCGCGATTGAACTTCGCGATGCCGCCATGGCCTCCGAACGCGTCGGTGAGCAGAACAAGGATGCGCATTAATCAGCCGGAGTGCGTGTTTAAAATCGTGCTTATGGAGCATCGCGGGCCGCCTGCGATGCATTTCAGAATACAATCGGTATTTTTTGTAAAAGCATTCGCGCGTCTCAAAACGATTTGCCCGCTGCGGGAGAAAATTGTTGATAGACGTGCTGGGCCCAACCGCGCAGGCCGCGTGTCCGTTGATGCCGGCGGTCGGACTGGGTCACCCATTGGCGGATGGGCGTGACGAAACCTGTCTTGCGGCGCTGCAACATTTCTGGCGGGAGCGAGCACATCGAGGCCAATGCCATCTCCTTTTTGCCGGGGGGAAAATCGGCGGCGAGCAATGGCGAAACGCGCCGAAACAGTTCGACATCGACCAGCGGGACGCGCAGTTCGAGCGAATGGGCCATGCTCGCCCAGTCCGAATCGCGCAGGAGCTGGTTCCGCATGTACCAGCACGTCTCCAACGAAGTCATCTTGAGACGGTCTGTGTGCAACGGCAGGACGGATTCCTCCAGGCGCAGGAGCGGCTGCAAGTCATTCCAGCCCTCGCGCACCAGGTCGGGGTCGAGAAACTCGGCCAATTCCCAGGGCATGAACATTCCCCGGCGCAGGACATAAGCGCCGGCGAAACTGCCTCCATATTCCAGCAGGCCCGCATATTTCGGCGAGGTGAAGCGTTTGAGGATTGGATTGGTCAGCACCCGAAAGCCGCGGCCCAACGCACTGAAGTTCTGCAGCGGCCGCATCGCGTTGACCAGGCGCGGCACGCCCCGAAAACTCGGATACCCTCCAAAAAGCTCGTCACCGCCCAACCCCGAAAGCGCCACCTTGAGTGACGCGCGCACAGCGGCGAGGCTGACGAAATACGTATTGACCCCATCGATGGAAGGTTGATCCATCGCTTCGAGAATCCGGTCCGAGTGCTCCTCAAAATCGCTGCGCCCGATCCACACTGTCTGGTGTTCCGTGCCCAGTTGACGGGCGAACTTTTCGGCCAGCGCTGTCTCGTCCTCCGGTTTGTTTTTGAAATCCTCAAACCCGAGGGTGACGGTGCGCAGTCGGCCTTCCTGCTTCATCGCCAAAGCGGCCAGGGTCGTGGAGTCCAGGCCCGCGGAAAGAAAGACACCCACAGGCACATCTGCCACCAGATGATGCCGGACGCTGTCCACCAGAGCCTCATGAAGGCAACCAAGGGACTTCGCGGCGGTGGAAGGCGTGGAAGCGCTCTCGGCCTGGGCGAGAATTTGGACGACGTCACAAAACTGATGCAACGTGCGGGCGCCCGCTCGATCCATCCACAGGCTGGTGCCCGCGGGGACCGAACGCACACCCCGATAAAGTGTGAAGGGATCGGGAATGTAACCCCAGAGAAAGAAACTGACATGGCCTGCGGGCTCCGGCTCCGGATTAATTCCTCCACCGGCCATGAGCGCCTTTACCTGGGACGCGACGCGAAATGTTTTTCCGTCATCGGCATAGTAAAGGGGCTTGATGCCGAATGGATCACGGGCGAGGAAGAGTCCCTGGCGGCGCGCATCCCAGATCGCGAAGGCGTACATGCCGCGGAGCTGATGCACCATCTCGCGACCGTGCTGGGCATACAGATGCAACAGCACCTCGGTGTCACTCGATGATTTGAAGCGGCATCCTCGTGCCTCCAATTGCCGGCGCAGTTCGCGATAGTTATAAATCTCTCCGTTGAACACCACCACGAGCGAGCCATCCGCGCTCGCCATTGGCTGTCGCCCGCTCTCACTCAGATCGATAATCGACAGACGGCGATGTCCCAGCGCCACCGTTCCGGCGTCATCGATCCATTCACCTGCGGCGTCAGGACCGCGCGCCTGCATGGAGTCGCGAATGCGCCGGAGCTCCTCGACGCTGACGGGCGCCGGGTCGCTTTCACAACTGACAATGGCTGCTATTCCACACATGGAATTGGAAGTTCCAGCTCGTTCATGGCTGGCGAACCCGCTCCGGCAAAGCGAATCGAGCGATCTGCCAAAACGATTCATCGTGGATCGGCTTAAGGCAGCCTGGTTGCCGGGGAGGACCCGCTTGTGGAAGGTGAAAAAGGAGGGGGCCGAATAGGCGCCGCCCGGCTCTGCGGCTTCTCAAAGGCGCTGGCCCGGGCCCGGGTTCGGCCTCAAACGATATGCTGATCGATTCCATTCGATATCCGACAGAAACCAGCGCTGTCGCCGCGGAGAGTTCCGCGTCGCGAATGGCTTCTGCGCTTCGCTAGGCGACCCGCCGCTCGTCTTTCTCGGCGTATTTTCCGTGATACGCGTAGTCGTAGTAATAGTATCCGTCGCTGTTGCGGGGCATCATGTTGAGAATGACGCCGACCAGCGGCGCCTCGGCCTGCCGAAGGATCCGCACCGCGCGCAGGATCGAATTCTTCGGAGTTTTTCGCGAACGAATGACGAGGCAGAGAGTCTGGATGCGATTGAGGATCAGCAGCGTGTCGCTGACGGCGTGAATTGGGGCGGAATCGACCACGACCCGGTCAAAATGTTTGAGGGCTTCGTCGATGACGCCATCGATTCCATTTTTCGCCAGGAGCTCGGCGGGGTTCGGCGTGTCGGTGCCGCTCGGCATGTAGAAGAAATTGTCGATTCCCCCGGAATGAATGGCCTCGTCGAAAGTCTTCTGGCCGGTGAGATAATCCGTGAGACCAAAATTCCGCCCGCCCTCCTGGCGAAGGGATTTGTCGACCATCGGCCGGCGAAGATCACAGTCGACGACGAGGGTGCGCAATCCCTGTCGGGCAAGACTGATGGAAAAGTTCAACGAGCAGAATGTCTTGCCTTCGGAGGGGAGCGCGCTGGTGAACAGGAACACCCTTCGATCCTCCTTCCGGCCGAGCATCGAAAGAGCGGTGCGCAGCGTGCGAAAGGATTCAGCCTCCGGGGATCGAACATCATCGCTGACGATGAATTTCCGCTGTTCGCCGGCGGCGCCGCTAAACTTCGGAACGGTGCTGAGCACGGGCAGGGTGAGATATTCCTCGGTCTGGTCCACTGTTTTCAACGAGCGATCGATGGCATTGAGCAACAAAACGAGGAGGATGCTGATGGCGAGTCCGGCCATGATCCCGGTGAGAATCACCCGCACTTTTTCAGGTCGAATGGGTTTTTCCGGAACCGTTGCCTCTTGAATCAACCGGACCTTGCTGGGCTTGAGATCTTTTGTGACGAAGGTTTCCTTCATCCGGTTCAGGACGGACTGGTAGAGGGCGCGATCGGCCTCGACATCGCGGGCCAGGACATTGTAGCGGACGGAAAGTTTGTTGAGTTCGAGGGCGATCGTGTCCTGCGCCTTCAGCTCGGCTTCGAGCGCCTGCTCGCCGACGAGCGCGCTTTCGTAGGCGGATCGCACGCGCTGGGGAACGGCGACGATGGCGCGTCGCAGGGCGCTTTTCCATTCCGTGAGCTGGCTTTGGGCCTGGATGAATTTTGGGTGCAATGGCTTGTATCGCTGGCGGAGATTGGCGACATCGGATTCGAGCTTGGCGATGCTGGAACGGATTTCGACCACCGCTTGATCATTGGCGACCGCCGGCACCACGAAGAGCGCATTGACGTCGTTGCTGAGGGCGGTGACCTGTCGCCAGGCGGTTTCCTGCATGATGCGCTGGGACTTTGCCTCGGTGACTTTCGCGCCGAGATCCTTGAGTTTTTCAAGGACGACGTGCTGGCGGTCCTCGAGCGAGGAGACTTTGATCTGTTCCTTGAACGATTGGAAAAGGCTTTCGGAAGCTTCGAGCTTGTGTTTGAGCTCCTGGGCTTCCTTGACAAGGAATTCGGTGGCGATGTCGGAGGAGCTGGCGGTGTGCTCCTGGTTTTGCAGCAGGAACTCGCGCACGATGGAGTTGGCGACCAGCGCGGTGAGCGACGGGTCCGTGTGCTCGACACGGATGTCGATGAGCCGCGTGCCCTTGCGAAGGCGGACCTCGACCATCTTGGAGAGGCGGTTAACCAGCTGTTCCCGGCTCGGCTGCGTTTCGGAGCCGGGCGGGACAAATCGCGGATCGGTGGCCAGCTTGTTGGCATCGATGACCCGCGCCAGGATCGCGGGATTCTGCAAGGTCTGCTCGACGGTCTTGAGCGATTCGAGGCTTTGCAAATCCTCCTGTTGAACGCGCTGGATGTTGATCACCTTGGCTTCCTCCTGCTCGAGTTGGAGGACGACGCGGGCGGCGTAGATTTTTGGCGCGCGCATCAGGTGCGCGGCGGTGCCAAAGGCGGCGAGCAGAAAGCAAAGCGAGATCAACCACGCCTTCTCCCGCAGGAGATAATAGATCGCCCGGAAATCGATCCGATCGTGATGAGCGTCCGCCGACAGTTTAAATGGGGTTGGATTCACGTTGGGATTAGAATAGTCGTTCTGAAATCGTGATGGTGTCTTCTGCCAGGACCTCAAACGACTTGTTATCCACGTCGTTCGCGGACGATTTCCCGTCCAGGATGTAGGTCGTTCGCTTCCCGCCCGCTATCCTGGTGACCGAGACCCCGCCACGGTTTGCCAGGCGTGTGTAGCCACCGGCCATTGCGACTGCCTGGAGCAGGGTCACCGATTCCTCGTTCGGAATTTCATAGGTGCCCGGTCGCTGGACCTGTCCCAGAACGGTGAAGCGCCGTTTCGCATATTCCACGACTGTCAATGTGACCTGGGGATTGACCAGATAATCCCGGCCCAACGCATCCCGGATCAGGCCCGCCGCCTGGTTCAGGGTTTTTCCGCCCAGTTGAAGCACTCCAATCAAGGGAAAGCTGCTGGTCCCATCCTTGGCGATGCGCATCCGCGTTTCCAAATCGTCCTCCTGGTAAACCTTGACGAGAATGACATCGTTCGGGGACAGGACGTAGGTTTGGGAGGTTTGCGGCAGCGCCGCGGGTGCCGCAGCGGGAGCAACCGCAACCGGCGGAACCGCCACGCGCGGTTGTGGAACCTGCAAAACGGGTGCCGCGGGCGTCGCGGGGGCGGTCGGCACGGCGGATACCGGCCGGGGCGATTGCGCGACAACGCCAAGGGCGCCGGCGGCAAGGACGACAAGGATGCTGTAAAGGAATCGGCTTGTTTTCATAGCCCGTGGAATTGCCGGTTCAAAACCGGTAATTGGCGGTGAGACCCACCTGGTTGTTTTGGAAACCGTAACCTGCCGACGTGGATTCGTTGTTTCTGAACTGGTAAAAGGCCCCGACCGTGAAGCGGCCGGAGGCGTTCCAGTCAATCCCCGTGCGCAGGTAAAAATGATCATCTCGGCGCGTGGCGCTGACGCCCTGGACAGTGGAATGGTAGGCCGCGTGATAATAGCCGCCGGTGAGCGATGCGGTGTAGAGCACGGCGAGGTTCTGCCGGACGGACGCACTGAAGCCGGTCAAAGTATAATTTTGGTTGATCAACGCCACCGACGTTTCGTCCCTGCGATACGCGTCCAGGCTCAGCAACGTGTTCTGCAGCGGCCGATAAACCGCGCCGACGGAAAAGACCGCATTCCAGCGGTTGTCCTGATCTCCCTGAAATTCCCGCACCTCCATGCCGATGGACCCATTGATATCGACCTTTTCGGTGACGGAATAGGATGCGCGGGCGACCAGTTGCTGGTAGGTCTGATTCTCGCTGGCGGGCACATCGATCCAGCCGACGTTGATCCCTGGACCGACGCGCAGCTTGGGCGTCAGCCAATAATCGAGGAAGGCACCGGCTTCCCACTGGCTGTAACCCTCCACCGGAGTGGCAATTCCTTCGTCGTAATCGATGATCGATTGCCGTCCTCGCAGCTCGACCGATGTTTTGGGGCTCAGGTCATATCGAACCGATGCCTCGGTCGAGTAGATGCTCCGCGAAACCCGCTGGCCGACGTCCGCGACCGCTCCCGAATATCTCTGGAAGCCCTGGTAAAGCTGCAACGTCCAGCTTCCCGGATGGAACTGAATCCGCCCCTGGGCGTCGTGATCGATCGCATTGTTGACGTTCTGGTCCGTGAAGAAGAGGAACGTCGGCACATACTGGATCGCGCCGAAGTTTTCCTCCTTCTGCCGGTAATCGCCGGCGGCAAAAAGCGCCCCGGGGGAAACCGTCCAGATGACATCGTTCTGCTTGTTGCGCTCGGTGATGTAAATGTTGTCGTCATACACCACGCCGCCGCGGATGAAAGGGAAGACGTCGATGGCGCCATAACGCAGTGTCGTCTCGGGCTCCCTCTTCCACGGATCGAGCAACTTCGGATCCTGGGTGGTGGCGTCCTGGGTGTGCCAGAGGTCCGGGTTGCGGCCCAGATCCTGGGCGTGTGCCGCCGTGGAAAAACCGTTAACGAGGGCGCCCAGACAGCAGGCCCGAACGGCTATGGTACTGTTGAGGTGCATGATGCGTTTCGACATGGCGACAGTTCCCTGACGATGGTTTCCCGTTAGTTATGCGGGGAGACGATGGGCCGGGTGACCGGCGGAGGCGCAAACAACGGCGGGGTGCCGCGGCCGAGATCCGAGCCGCCGCCATCGCTCTGGCGCCCGACAATCTTGGAGCGTTCGTTCGATTTCGCGGCGCGCACGCGGCCGGCCGCTTCGCTTTCGGTGTCGCTCGATTCGATCGAGATTTCAGCGACGATTTCCACATCCCCGCGAGCCGTCTTTTTCGTGACCACATTCACGGTCTGGCCAGGGGCGATGTCGGCGATGGTGGCGTCCTTGCCGTCCTTGCGGACCTTGATATCGGCGCTCAGCCATAGCAGGTGGATGGTTCCATGGATGTCCACGGTGATGGCCTTGGCGGCACGGTCCACGATGATGACTTTGGCGGCGGTGCCCCGGGACGGGGCGGGAGCGGGGGTTCGCGGATCGGCCGCGCGCCCATTGAGGCTGCCGGCGATCCCAATGGCGAGGGAAACGACAGCCAACGACATGTTCTTAACCACACTATTCTTGATGTTCATAACAATTCTGTTTTGAGACAGGTCAACCCGGACAACTTTGCCCGCGCCGCCAGCCCTTTTTTATTTACTGTTTGGTCACTCTTTTTTGCTGCGATCGCGTCCGGCTTGCACCAGCATCCGCAACGAAGGTCCTGCGTAGCAACCCACGCGCCAAAAGATCCCGCTGTGCTTGAAAACAGCCAATGCCCTCTGAGCCATGCCTGCTCACCATTGTAATCTGAACGAACCCCGGCTGGCCCAGTCCTGGCAGCCAATACGTCGTTCCGGGCAGGGCCGCTCCGGAGGGGAAATTTCGTTCCACGGCGGGGGCCTGCTGATGCGACAAAGTTGCCACGGCGTCCGGCAGGGCGGGTCTCAGAATCGGACAGACACAGCCCCCGGCGTCCTGTTCGCGAGGCATCGTAAATTGCTTTGTCCGCATTTCTCACCTCCCCTCCCATCGGCACATCCTCAATTCACGTTAGTGGAAACTCGGGGGCATTCCCCCGCAATCCTCCATACCACTGCGCAGGCACCTTTCCCGATGGTTGCGGAGAGCTCCCCTGCTTATCTTGTGGACGTTACACGACCTGCATGAAGTCTCGTTTCACTCATCTGCAACTGTTGCTCTGTTGCGCGGCCGCATTCTCAGGCAGCGCCGCATTCGGCGAGACCGAGGGACGCGACAAGGGCGAGTTCGGAAGCGATTTGGGCTTTCTCAGGTCCTTTTACACCCCGGCCGCCGCGCCGGATGGAAATCATTACATCGAGATGTGGAAGCCGGGGCCCGGAGTGAAGGAGGTCACCCAGGTGTGCGGTTTAACCAACAATCGCGCCTTGTTTGTCAGCTCCCACGGCGATGCGGTCCCCACTTCGCGCGGCGTTCATTACGGCTTTCGCCCTCACCAGAGCCGCGTGCCGGATCGCGAAACAGCGCCGTCCTATTCCGCGCGTGACCTGTTCACCCTGGTCGGCCCTCATGCCGCGACCAACATCCACAACATCTGCATCTCGGGATGCAACATCGACGGCTTGCTCAAACCGACCGAGCTACGCCAGTTTTTTCCCAATGCCACCAACGTCACCCATATCGCGGCCGGCGAGTCGGGTTTCGAGCCGATGTTCCTCCAGGCGCTGACCCTGCCGCCGGGCGACATCCGGCCGCTGTTTGAAATGGCGCAGAAAACTCGGACGGGTGCCATGGCCTATTCGCTCGGCCACACCGCCGCGCCCCATGCGGTTCGGCTGCCTCCGTACATCGCCGAGCTGTTTCTCCCCGGCGCCCGGCAACCTTTCAAGATTCGGATCGCCGGACGCGACCTTCTGGATCCGACAGCGGATCGAGCGCTCAAGCTTCCGGAATAATCAGGCGATCTGAAAGGCGATGGATGTTTTACCCGTGCCCGTGGCCAGCGTCAGGAGAATGCGCGTCTGCCCGGCGATAATCTTCTCCAACACATTGTTCACCGCGATTTCCTGATAAAAACGCAGCGTCCAACTGCCACTCTTGTCCGATACGGCACAGCGGCGAAGCGGTCACGCCACGCGTTCGCCTTGGCAAATGTTCGATTCCAAAGTTCTTCCGGCGATGGAAAGGTGACGACATCACCTTCTTTGGCCGTCTCCATGTCTATGCCGTAGATACCGCGTCCATTCGCGGAGTAAGTAAAGCGCACGGCCATTTTGCCCGCGTAATCCTTTGCCTGACCTGCGCCTTCAGAAACTGCTTCATCCCACGCCTTGGCTTCAACGATGGCGAGTTTGTGGTTGCGATACTCCAGCACATAGTCAGCTATGTCCGCCTTGCCACGTTTGCCGTGCCCCTCAATCCGCCCCTCGGTGATCCGGTATTCACGCCGGATGCGGCTGCCCTCGACCACGCCCCAGCCCGCCGCCCTGAGGGCGGGGTCGATGCGTTCGGCGCGTGTCTCGGCTTCGTTCATGGGCGGCGTAGAGCATAACGCCCCGTTTTCTTGCCACCAATTTTTTCCACTACGCCGGCTTCAATCAACGGGCGCAACATGTCCATCGCTCCTTGTTTGGAAACTTTCAGCGCCGCCCAGATCTCCGCCGGCGTCATCTGGCCCTGGTCACGCAGCAGTTGCAGCAACCGTTCCTGCTTGGGCCGCAGCGCCAGCTTTTCGCCCGGTTTGGGACTGAAGGCTTTTATCCGGAGCCACACTCGCTCCAGCGTCTGCTGCAATCCTTCCGTGCAATACTCCAGCCAGCCGGTCAAATCTTCGCCCTCGCGCCGCACCGCATCCAGCGCGGCGTAGTAGCGCGGACGATTCTCCCAATAATATTCGTCCACCGAAAAAATGTGGTGCGTGTCGAAGCCCCGCCGGTAAAGCTCCCACAACGCCAGCGCCCGGCCGGTGCGCCCGTTCCCGTCGGCAAACGGATGGACCGCCTCGAAGCGATAATGCACGATGGCCGAACTCAATACCGGCGACAATTCTCCCGTCCGCTTGTTCCACCACTCCAGCAGTTCAAACATCAAGCCTGATACGTCCGCTGGTGGCGGTGGCAGATACTTGCCCACACGAACTGCGATGGTGCGGTAACGTCCGGCATCGCCTTGATCCATCACCTCAGCCGCGAGAATACGGTGCAGCTTCAAAATATCCTCATGTCGCAGGGTTTTCTTGTCTGCATTTTTCCCCACGTAACGCAGACCGGCGAAATAGTTCAGCACCTCGCGCTGCGAACGCTGGTCGGACGCCGCCAGTTCCCGGCCCTCCTCCAATGCGCGCACCTGTTCCAGCGTCAGCGGATTGCCCTCGATCGCGGTGGAGGCATGGACGTTGCGTGTGCGGCAATCTTTTTGCACGGCGGGAATCCACGACAACTCCACGGCAGCGGCCTGAATCCGCTCCCGCAGCGCCGACACCGCCTCCACCCGGGTCAATAGGCGATGACTGATGGTAAATTGCGGCTCGTAGCTCACCGGATGAGTCAAGCATGAGTCAAGTTATCAGTCAAGTGGGTTGCCGCCGTCCCGAACCGACCTGTCGAAAATAACGGACAATTTCGACACGATAGCCGGATGTATCGAAGCCGGCGACACATCAATGCTGGCCGGAATACGCGATGAGGCGGCTTTTTTTAACGGAGCGCGACTGTGTCTCTGCAAGACCAGCCGCAGCGGCAACGCATAGAACAGCGTGCGGGAATTATTTCAAACCTTGACGTGCTGGCTGCGCGTTGCGGCTGGTGCTGCGCACATAGCGCCGAAGGGTGGATACTCCTGCACCCCGTGGGTCGACTAAAAAGCTGTATTTCCTTCAGAAGCCCCTCCAAGCTTCACACGAAGCCCACGGCGCTTCGGCGCAGGAAAGATTGCCGCAACGTTCCGTTTTCGTCCGCTGACGCGTCCCCAAGCCAACGGAATTCCTCGCTTGAGGCGGGCCTTCAACCTGAATGGCTGGAACGATGAACGTGTTTTACAATCCCGCTTTCAAGTCGGACCGGGTCGAGATTGGCGGGATGAAAGTCTCCAATGATCTCCAGGCGGCTCTGACTTCCGATTGGCTAGGGGCCGGACTGGGTTTGACCGCCTACGATCCCGGCGTCCGCGTTGGAGGAATGCTTCATAGCGTGCTTGCCGATTCCACCCTACACGAACGCGCTGCCCGGCAGCGTCCGGAATTGTTCGTCGACACAGGCCTTCCCACACTGCTCAAAGCCATGTCGGCGCTGGGCGCGCAATTGAGCCGGGTCCGGGTGTGCATCGCCGGAGGCGGCCAACTGCTGAATGCGCCGGCGGCATCCGTTCCGGGAAAGGGGATGATGGCGGCGGCGGTGCTCGCGCTGGGTCAACAGGGTCTGACCGTGGAGGGCCAGCACGCGGCCACCGATGGGGATTGCCGCCTGATTCTCGATGTGGCGACCGGCGAGGTGCGGGCACAAATGTCCGGGCAGGACGGGGTGATGGTACTATGGAAGACCTCGACCGTTTCATAACGCAATCCCAGTATCTGCCGGCGCCGCCACGGCTCGTGCTGGAACTGCTCCTGCGCCTGAGCCAGCCGAATGTCGACAGCACCAAGGTGGTGCGGGCGATCCGCCAGGACCCGGCCCTCATCGAGAAACTGCTCGCCCTTTGCAACAGCGCCTATTTTGCGGCGGCGACCAGCACGTCGGATTTGCAGGAGGCCGTCACGCGCCTCGGGTTTAAACAAATTTACGAACTGGTGGCAGTCGTCCATGGAGCCCGCACGCTCATGGCGCCGCAGCGCGGTTACGGCCTCGAGGAGGGAAAACTTTGGCGGCATTCCATCACTGCTGCCATCGCCGCACAGCTTGCGGCGCGGCCGGCCGGGGTCGATGAGAACACCGCGTTCACCGCTGCCCTGCTTCATGATGTCGGCAAGATCGTCTTGAACCGGCATTTGGTTCCACTGGCCCAGCAGTTTAATGACGCCATCCAACAACATCAT